>DATJAK010000149.1:0-138318 GCA_035516375.1 Bryobacteraceae bacterium | reverse complement strand
ATCACTTCGGAAAGCGCGGCTTGTTCAATTGAGAGGAAGGGGCCTACTTCGTTCCCGCTGGGGCTGATCACACCGATCACTCCAGCAGCGGTAAGCAGCAGAAAGTTTCGGGATGCGGCGAAAACGACACCGGCTCCTACCATCAACGCAGCGCCGGCCACGAGCATTTTGCGGCGCCCGATGCGATCGGCCTGGGTGGTTAAGCCGAGCGAGACAATCGTATCCCCGAGCAGTGTCAGAGAAAGCAGCAAACCCACCTGCGATTCACTCATCCCGAGGCCGGTGAGATAGAAGACGAGAACGACGGACAAGGAACCGTACGCGAACAGACGGATGAAGCGCGTGAGGAAAAGCAGACGCCCGTCGGGAGGCAGGGCTTTGCGCGGTCGGAAGGGCGCGCTCATTTCGAACCGCCGCGTCAGTGGCTGCGGAGCGCCAGGCCGTGAGTTCCCGAGGCTTGGGACCCGCGGAAACCGTAGTAGACGATGTACAGGTAGCACACCGCCGGTAAGACGAAGGCCGTATGAATGCCGATCCGATCGGCAGTGGCGCCCTCGAGAATGGGGATGATGGCGCCGCCGACAATGGCCATCACCAGGATGCCGGAGCCCTTTCCGGTGAGTTTGCCGAGCCCGTCGATGCCGAGCGTGAAGATGCTCGGGAACATGATGGAATTGAAGAGTCCGACCAGAATGATGCTCCACATGGCTATGCGGCCGCTGGTGAGGATGGAGGTGACGACCAAGGCGCAAGCGATCATCGCGGCAGTTCCCAGGACCGGCCCGGTGCGCAGTTTGCGCAGTATGGCGGAGCCAGCGAACCGGCCGATCATGGCACCGCCCCAGTAGAACGACACGAAGCCCGCGGCCACCCGGGCCGGCATGTCTCCGATATTGGGCTGCGAAAGATAACTGACGAGGAAGCTGCCGATGGAGACCTCGGCCCCTACGTAGACGAAAATGCCGATGGCCGCGAGAACCAGCGGGCGGTGCCTCCACACGGAATCGCCGGTGGGTTCGCCGTCTGCGCCGCGGGTTTCGATCTGCGCCACGGAGGGCAAATCAAAGCGCGAGATGACGAATGCGACGGCCAGAAGGACGAGACAAATGCCGAGATACGGCAACTTCACCGCCGAGGCGTCCTGAGCAGCGCTGCCCTGCGACAGAATCAGCAGGCCGCCGACGTACGGCCCCACGGTAGTTCCCAGCGAATTCATGGCCTGGACCAGATTGAGGCGGCTGGAAGCGCGTTCCGGCGCCCCGAGCACAGCGACATAGGGATTGGCGGAGACCTGAAGAATGGTCATGCCGCTGGCCAAGACGTACAGAGCGGTGAGGAACAGCGCATACGAAGGCAGGCTGGCGGCGGGCAGAAACAGGAGCGCACCGCAGGCCATCACCACGAGTCCCAAGACGATGCTGCCCCGATAGCCAAAATACGAAATGATTTTCGCCGCGGGCATGGCGAACAGAAAGTATGCGGAGAAGAACGTAAACTGAATCAGCATCGTCTCGGTGTAATTCAGTTGGAAAACCGATTTCAGGTGGGGCACCAGGATGTCATTGAGAACGGTGACGAACCCCCACATGAAGAACACGGAGGCGATGACCGCCAGGGCAACACGTCTCTCCGAGGAGGGGCCTCCGACTTGTGGAGGACAGGCGAGATGTGGCTCATAGAACCACCTCCATTCTAGCGGGGGGCATCGCCATGCGCTGTCCAAGCCTGGAATGTGCGCTAAAACACGGCAATGGGATTGGCGGGTGATCCGGTCCCGTTGGGAATCGGCAGCGGCGCAATCACCAGCATGAACTCCCAACGATTCCGCGCGGCAGCGGCTTGGCTGACGGCCTCGAAATCAGCGCGATCTACTAAGTGGATACCGAGGATGGCGAGGACAAAATCGTGAACGGCGAGCCTGGGGAGATCGCCCGGAGGCTGGGGGGCGTAACCGGGAGTCTCCCAGGCAAGCAGCGCGATGTCGCGCTTCTTGAGCCACGGAATCACGGAATTGTCGAGACCGGCGGATTGCTCGTCGATCGGCCATGGCCCCAGCTTCGCTCGCCGGGACCACCGCCCCCAGCGCACCAGGAGGGCATCGCCCGCTTCGGCTTTCACCCCCGTTTTCTTTTCCCAGGCTTCCAGGTCCTCCGGGAATATGCGCGTTCCCGGCTCCAGGTACGGAACGCCTTTTAGCCTCGGAATATCGTACAGCACGGCCCGCGTGACGATGCCGTTTTTCACCGTCAAGATCGAATTCTTTTGGGCGCCGCCTTCCTTGGTCACGAACGACGAGACGGGATACCCGTTCCACATTTTGCCGCCGAAGAAGCGGTGAGCGAAGGAATCGAGATGAGTGTTGCCGGCCCCGTGGATGCAGGGATAGCCGATCCGGTCGGTGGCGCCATCATCGGACGCGGTTACCATTCCCCACTCGACCGGGCAGGGCACATCGACCTGTTTTTCCCGGCTGGCATCGGAAGCCAGCGATACGGTGATGCCCTCCTTCACGAGGGCGGCTGCCTGTCTTCGCTTGGCCGGCGTGACCAGGTTGAGCGTGCCCATTTCATCGTCTTTGCCCCAGCGCCCCCAGTTGGAGAGCTCACCGATCCAGCGATCGTATTCCGCCCTGCTTACGAGCGGATGCGATGATGGCGGCTGCGCGGCGGTGTGGCGGGACATTGCCACCGCCAGAGCGATGGCGCCAATCACTGCGGCGGATCGAGCGACGGACCGTGCCTTCATTCGCGTTACCTCAGCTCCACGCGGATGTTGAGCAGCTCAGTTTGGCCAACGTTCCGGACCGCGTGAACCACGGGGTCTCGCCAGCCCGCATCGCCGAACTTTAGCTCGCGGCGGGCCACCCGGCCATCGGGATCGTCCACCGCTTCGATGGAAGAGTTCGCCAGCGGGATCAGCACGCCTTGCGCATGCCGGTGCTTGGGCTGGCCGACTCCCGGCGGCACACGTTCTTCAATGACGCGCACATACCGGTTTTCGAAGATCAGCTTCTGCGTATCCTTGCACGCAACCAGAGAATCGAGCGGATCGTTTTGCGCCGGGGCAGGGCCGGGTGTGTCCTTCTTCAATTCGATCCGGATCACGTGCTGCTCGGAGGTTCCCGTATTGCGGGCTTCGTGAGTCACCGGTTCCGCCCAGCGAACCTCGCCAAACCTGGTGTGGCTTCGATTGATTTTCTTATCCGGATAGCTGGTGGTTTCGTTGTCGTAGTCGCTTAGCGCGATCGTCACGCCCCGCGCGTGGCTGTGTAACGGCTCGAATACGCCGGGCGGAACGCGGATATCCAAAACCCGCACGAACTGGTTGTCCAGAACAACCTTTTGCGTCTCACCATTGGTTGGGGAGTCGCACCAGGCTAGCGCGCCCAAAAACAGGCAGAGGACGACAACGTTCCGAATCATGACGGGCATTGTATCGCAGCGGGTCTGGCGAAGGGTGCCTCGGCTCCCGGTCTCCTACGGTAGACTGGGACACGGTCTCTCACCGCGGACGACTGGTTCAAAAGGAGGTCTGGATGCGAAGGGTCCTGCTTTCGGTTGCTTTCGTGTGCTTCACCCTGGGAGTTTTCGGCGGCGCCGCTGCGGCGCAAACGTTTCCCTATGACCACGTCCATCTGAACGTGCCCGATCCGGCCGCGGCCGCCACTTGGTACGAGAAATACTTCGGGGGACGCCGAAGTACGGAAGGGCCAGAGCGGCTGATGTTCGGCAGCACGCGGCTCCTGTTCCTGAAGAAAGCCGATGCGAAGCCGAGCAGCGGGAGCGCCATCGATCACATCGGTTTCTCGTTCGCGGATCTGGACGTGAAGATGAAGGAATTCGGAGCGGCCGGCATCAAGATTGTTACGCCCGTGCGCGATGTGCCTGGGCTCTTCAAGCTGGGATTCGTGGAAGATCCATGGGGCACGCGCATCGAGGTGGTGCAAGATCCCGAGCTGATCGGGCTGCACCATATTCACATGCGCGGACCGAATCCCGATGAGGTGTTCACGTGGCTGCTGGCGAAGTTCGGCGGAGAGAAGAGCAAGCTAAAGGGGCGCCTGGACGCCGTCAAGTACAGCGCGGCCGGGTTCAGCGACATGTGGATCTTGGTCCAGCGCGGCGATGCGGAGCCCAGTGAGGGGCACGCCATCGATCACATTGGCTGGCGCTCGACGGGCCCGCTGGCGAAGACGATCGATGGTCTGCGTGCGGAAGGCGTGACGATTCTGACGGAGCCGCGTCCGCTGCCGCTCCCCAACGGTCCCACGATCAACTTCGCGTACGTGGCCGGACCAGCGGGCGCCAAGATCGAGATCGTGGAGCGCCCCGGACTCCAACCCGGGCAGTAAGATTCCGCCGGCGCGAGGCAAAACCTGTTGAAGGCCCATGTTCGCCGGGTTGCGGCATACGTCGCTCACCGGCTGATATCCGGCTCGGCGAACTCGGCGATCTACGATTACGAGGAAGGGCGCTACGTCAAATTCGGCGGCTCTCTGCGCCTCCCGGACGTGATGGTCTTGGATTGCGATCGTTCCTGTTATATCTCCGGCAGAGCGGCCGGCGGCAAGGTGTCGCTGTTTGATTTCGGCGAATCCTCCCGTTTGACGCTGGAATTTGCCGGTGACTCCTTCCAAGGATTCGATTACGGTACGGTGCGGCCGTTCTCCGGCTCGGTACGGAAGAGGTTAATCCGTGTGTTTGATTACGAGGATTACCGCGAATACCGGTATGGGTTCTGAGGGGGCCTGGCGGAGAGGGGGGCCGATCCTACATCGGCCCTTTGAATACACTCAGGCTTGGAGGGGCGCTGCCTTGACGTGGAAGCGGACGCCTTCGTGCCGCTGCAGGAAGCTGACGACCTCGAAGAGATTTTCGGCGCGGGGATTACCAGATGGACCGAACATGCGCATCAGGCTCTTCGACGGAATATGCGTAGCTTGGGCGACTTCGATGAAGCCTACAGTAGCGTTGATATAGTCGCGGAGAATGGTCTTGGCAGTTGCCACATCACCAGCGAGCATACACTCGACGCCTTCGCGCAGAAGCTCTTTGCGATACTTGGGATCGCGGGCAACTCGAGCGCGGATCGTCTCCTTGAAATCGCGGGTCAAAGCCATGATCGCCCCCTATTTCCTCCGTTTGTAGTCCTCCCAACGGGCATGCGCCAATTCGATATCCTTCTGTTGAACGCTTCTTGCCGCCGCCGCCGAGCAGGATGACGAGGCGTTCCCCATCCTTACCGAAATAAACCCGGTAGCCGCCGCCGAAATCGATCCAGCACTCATACACGCCTGACCCGACGCCCTTCACATTCGAGAAGTTGCCCAGCGAAGGACGGGTCAGCGCCGTCGTTACCTTCGCGGCCGCCTGCGCGTTCAGCCGGTCGAACCACTCGCTGTAAGGGCTGCATCCGTCGCTTTCGTTGTATTCCCGAACGCCAATCATGATAGTAACACATGCGTTACCATTGTCCAAGGCCAACCGGTAGCAATCAGCAATTCAACGCACTGCAACGCCGGAAACGATCCAGAGATTTTATGAGGCAGCAGAAGAAAGACGAGTTGCGCTGGGTGAGTTGCTGAAACAGGCGCTTGCTGCGCTGGGGCCATCGCCGGTCTGCACAATCTGGCGGGCAGGCGAAACATGCCGCTGAATGAGTTAGTGAAGGAGCCGCGGGACGTGCTGGCGAGGCACCGGAGTGGAAGTCTTCGGGATAGCCGCTTTGCAGTGCGGCGATGGCGGCGGTAGAGACAAAGCGCCATGCCTCAAACGCTGTGGATTGAGCTGGCGGAGAGGGGGGGATTCGAACCCCCGGTAGACTTTAAAGGCCTACGACGGTTTAGCAAACCGCTGCTTTCGACCACTCAGCCACCTCTCCGGCGTATGGAATGGTCTTGTAGAGCATCGTAGCACACTGGGTCCCGGACGTTTGTTCTACAATTGAGAAGTTACCGTGCGCCCGTAGCTCAGCTGGATAGAGCGTTTGCCTCCGGAGCAAAAGGTCGGTGGTTCGAATCCACTCGGGCGTACCAAACCCCCCAATCACTTAGCAGTGCGCCGATCCCAGGCTGTTCCACGAAGGCATAGCCTCCGCTCATTCCTCTTCAGGAATCGGGATTCGTCTCTCGGTCATCATCTTCTTGATGAGGGCGACGGTCTCAGGTCTATTGACCGGAGCTTCGACCGTTACGGCCACTCCCTTCGCAAAGTTCAGGGCGAGCATCGGGCGGCCTGAGCAAGTTCTCCTCACCGCATCGCCGCAGTAGGTCCCCTTGTCTCGAGCGTCCAGTTTCGCGCCGTGTTCCACCAAAACCACCAGCTCTTCGTTTGCCCCTCTTTGTGCGGCGCCCATCAAGGGCGTCAACCCCTGGTCGTTGGCCGCGTTCACGTCGGCGCCGGTATCCAGCAGCAACCTGAGAGACTCCATATCCTCCGCATGGGAACGATGCTGAACTAAGCCGAGCACGAAGCCGACTCCCGCAAATGCCATAAGCGGCGTGGTGTGGTCCTTGGTCGAGATTTGCGGATCGGCGCCGTGAGCCAACAAGAGTTTCATTACGTCGGCATCGCCGCCATAAGCTGCGCGGAAAAACGGAGTAGCGCCCTCCTCTTTTAGCCAGATTACATGGTTGGCGACATGCACTTCGGTTTCATACGCCAGCTGAGTGTTCACGTCCGCGCCGCGATCCAGAATCAGCTTGATGAAGTCGAGTGCGTGATCGGCGTTTGGGGGGACCGGCATCGTTCCGGTCTCATTCGTGCGGTGCTTGATTGCCAGGTACAAGGGCGTCCAACCTTTTTTGTTGGCCAGGCTAACATCTGCTCCTTTGTCGATGAGGTATCTCGCTATGTCGTAACGACCATTCAAAACGGCCATCAGCAAGGGGCTGCTGCCGTCGCCCGACGTCTGGTTCGCATTGGCTTTGAAATCGATCAGAACCTGTATGGACGCAAAGGCCCCTTCCCGAACCGCAAACAGCAGGGGCGTCAGCCCTCCACTTTGAAGGCCGTCTGGGAGCTTCGCGGCCGGTCCCGCCGTTCCATACTGCGTGGCTTTCTCTATTTTGGATTGAATGTTTACGTCCGCTCCGTGTTCGATCAAGACGCGAATTGCATCGGCGTGGCCCTCGACTGCAGCCCACATCAACGCCGTCGTTCCGCGCAGCGTTTCCTTCGCATTCACATCGGCCCCATGATCGAGCAGCATTTTTACAGCTTCAATGCTACCCGCGCGCGCTGCCTCCATCAGTGCTGTCTCTCCTGTGAACAGGAAGGTGCCGTTCACATCGGCTCCAGCCCTCAGGAGTCTTTCGACGATGGCCGCGTTTCCCGTTTCGCTGGCTTGGTATAGCGCTGTGGCCCCATCCCGGTTCGCTGCCCGCACATTCGCCCCGGCCGCGAGCAGCATGTCCACCAGTTCGAGATCATTCGCTCGCGCCGCCCAGGTAAGCGCCGTCGTGCCATCCGGCTGGGGCGCATTCACGTCGGCCTTTTGGGCCAACAGTATGCGCACCTCCGCCTTGTCCTGATTCATCGCAGCATCCGCCACGGGACTCGGTATTGCGCAGAAGCCGGCGATCGCTGGAACTACGCTTAAGCAGATCACGCGCGTAAGGGATCTGACACTCATTTACAGGCACCTCCGCGATGGGCCTCGCAAACAGGCTAGTGTGCCGATTCCGAGTCCCGTGACTAATCCAACCGCTCCCTCTGGTCGCGGCTCGGTAACGCGCCTCATACCGAGCCGCGACCAGAGGGAGCGGTTTGTGAGCCACATTGGTCAAGGAATTTTCGAATCACAACACTAGACTCGCTTAGTTTACTCCTCCCTGGGATGTGTTCCAATCCCCATACGAAGGTTGAGCACCTGGCTCTGTTACGATATACTTCGACGCGGATGGGTGAGTAGCGGGTCATGAGAAGGGCCTTGTGGGTTGCTCTTATCGCGGCACTGCCGGCGGCCCCTGCCTTGGCCCAGTTCTCCTCGGCTGCCGAGCGAGCCCTCATCGACCAGTATTGCGTCGGCTGTCACAATCAAAAGGCCAAAATCGGCGGGTTGGCGCTTGACCAGGTGGATCTATCCCGCCCTGCGGATAGTGCCGAGACACTCGAAAAAGTGATCCGCAAGCTGCGTGCGGGCATGATGCCTCCCGCGGGCGCAAAGCGTCCGGATCCTGCCACCTACGAGGCGCTTCGATCGAGCCTCGAGAATAGCGTTGACCAGGCGGCAAAGGTCAAGCCGGCGGTGGTTTCGCCGGGAGTACACCGAGTCAACCGGGCCGAGTTTCGAAACTCAGTCCGCGACCTCCTGGGCGTTGAAATCGATCCTGCAGAGTTTCTGCCGGTAGATGACTCGGGTTCCGGCTTCGACAACCTGGCCGGTAGTTTAACCTTGTCTCCGGCTCTCGTGGAGGGCTTCCTATCGGCAGCCGGGAGAATCAGCCGGCTCGCGCTCGGAGATGAGACTGCCTTGGCGGAGAAGCGGTACGTAATTCCGGCAGACCGTTCTCAGGAGGAGCATATAGAAGGTCTACCCCTCGGCACGCGCGGCGGAGCGGCCTTCAACTACTACTTCCCTGCGGACGGCGAATACTTGATCTCGTGGTACGCCGTCAGAGACTACAACGGTGTTCTGTTTGCGGCCAACCGGAAGGGCGAGAAGGTGGAACTTCTCCTCGACGGCGAGAGAATCAAGCTGTTCGAAATGGATCAGGTGACGAAAGTTGCGGAAGCGCTCAAGGAGAAAAATCAAATCCGCACGCCCGTCAAGGCGGGCTTACACACCGTCGGCGTTGCATTCCTTGCTACGACCCAGGTCCCGATCGACGACTTGAACCGCCACAATCTAAGAAGCGTCATCGAGTCGGGTCCCCTGGAAGGATTCACGTTCTCACCCCAGGTCGGTCAGATTGTGATCACGGGCCCTTACAATGCGGCGCCCGCGACGGATTTGGCGAGCCGTCGCAAGATCATGACGTGCCGGCCTGCTGGTGCTGCCGATGAGGCGCCGTGTGCCAAGAAGATCCTTTCCGAACTGGCCCGCAAGGCGTATCGACGGCCGGTGAAGGACGCGGATCTTGAGGATCTGCTGAGCGAGTACCAAAACGGCAGGAATCAAGGAGGGAACTTTGAGAGTGGAATTGAGAGGGCCCTGCAGGCAATTCTGGCCGACCCCGAATTTGTTTTTCGCGGTGAGCCCGCGCCGGCTAACATCAAACCAGGCCAAGTCTATCGTATCAGCGACCTGGAATTAGCATCGCGCCTATCATACTTTCTTTGGAGCAGTCCGCCTGATGAGGAGTTACTGGCACTGGCAAGCCAGGAGAAGCTGAAAGATCCCGCCGTGCTCGAGCGCCAGACCCGGCGTATGCTTGCGGATCCCCGCTCACGCGCATTGGTGACTAACTTCGGGGGACAGTGGCTCCAATTACGAAACCTGGCGAATTCCTCTCCGATCGCAGTAGATTTTCCCGACTTCGACGACAACCTGCGGGAGGCATTCAAACGCGAGACGGAGATGCTTTTGGAAAGCGTCATCCGCGAGGATCGTAACGTGGTTGAGTTGCTCGATGCGGACTACACGTTTGTGAACGAGCGCCTGGCACGGCACTACGGGATCCCGAATGTTTACGGCAGCCAATTCCGCCGCGTAAAGCTGGACGGCGAGTTGGAGCTGCGCCGCGGACTCCTGGGCAAGGGGAGTATTGAGACAGTGACATCTCTGCCCGACAGGACATCCCCCGTGCAACGCGGCAAATGGGTTCTGATGAACATCCTGGGGATTGTTCCTCCGGATCCGCCGCCGAACGTGCCACCCTTAAAAGAGCGCAATAGCGGAGAGGCCGCCGCCCCGATACAGATGTCCATGCGTCAGCGTATGGATGAGCACCGTGCCAATCCGGCGTGCGCCAGTTGTCACAAGATGTTCGACCCGATCGGCTTCGCGCTGGAATCCTTCGACGCCGTGGGGCGATATCGCGCCGCCGAATTCGGCAAGCCGTTGGACCTTTCGGGTCAATTCGTAGACGGCACCCAGTTTAGTGGCCCGGCGGGACTGCGGCAACTGTTGCTCCGCTACTCTCCTCAGTTTGTTCGAGTGCTTACCGAAAAGCTGCTTTCGTATGCGCTGGGGCGCCGCGTCGATTACTACGACATGCCCACAGTACGCGCGATTGTGCGCGAGGTGGAGCCTGACAACCGTTTTTCGTCGCTCGTGTTGGGGATCATCCAGAGCGCACCGTTTCAGATGAACGAGAAGCCGGCGGAGAAACTCGTGCGCACCGCCCAGGCTGGCAAGGGTGCCCGCCGGTAAGTCGACGGCGGGCGAAGGAGGATAATAGAGCCAATGTTGATGACCGGCAAGCACATTCCCCGCCGCGCCTTCCTACGCGCTTCGGGCGTCAGCATCGCGCTGCCCTTCCTGGAGTCGATGATTCCCGCGCGGGCTCTGGCGGCGCCGGTTTCCAAGACTCGGTTCGTTGCCCTTTTTTCTCCTCACGGCTGGGCTCCGACCTTCTGGGCGGACAACCGCACCGAAGGTCTGCAGGGCGTGAAAATCGAAAAGCCGGACGAGCGGAACGTGGGACTGGGATTCATTCACCAGCCCCTGGCGCCGTGGCGGAATCAAGTTACGATCGTGTCGGGATTAGACGCTACGGCATCGATGCCTCCTCCGGGAACTACAGGCGGGGATCACGACCGCGCCGCTGCCGTGTTTTCCGGTTCTCCACCCAAGAAAACCACGGGATCGGACATTCGTTGCGGGACGAGCATCGACCAGATGATCGCCGAGAAGTACGGCCAGGAAACGCTGTTGCCGTCCATGCAGCTGGCGATTGAAGACCCGGCAGCAAACACCGGCGTCTGTGGCTACGGTTATAGCTGCGCATATTCCAATTCCATATCCTGGGCCAGTCCAAACCAACCGCTTCCACAGGAAATCAACCCCATGGCCGTGTTCCGCCGGATGTACGGCGACGGCTCCAGCTTAGAGGAACGCAGGATTCGGAGGCAAACCGATTCCAGCATTCTGGATAAGATCTCGCGTAAGCTAGCTCGCTTCGAGCTGGATCTGCCGGGTGAGGATCGCAACCGGCTCCACGACTATCTTGATTCCGTCCGCGAATTGGAACGGCGCCTTCAAATTGCCGAGAAGGTATCGGCGGAATCGCCGTCCATGAATGTTCCTTTCGGTGTACCGGAGTCATTCGACGAACACATCAAACTGCATTTCGACCTGGAGGTGCTCGCCTTTCAGGCGGACATCACGCGGGTCACTTCCCTAATGATCGCGCGCGATATCAGTCTTCGCAGCTATCCGGAGTCCGGAGTGAAGACCGCCAACCATGCCGCGTCGCACCATGGTGAAGATCCGCAAAAAATGGAGGAGTACGCCAAAATCAATCGCTACCATTGCGAGTGCATCGCGTATTTTCTGAAGAAGCTCGAGCAGACTCCGGATGGGGACGGCACATTACTCGACCATTCCCTGATCATGTGGGGGAGTAACATGGGTAACTCGAACCAGCATAATCACACGAACGTCGGCTATCTTATGGCTGGCGGTGCCTCCGGGAAACATAAGGCTAGACTGAATGTCACAGCCTCGGGGCCGACGGCGAATATTTTGCTGACCGCGTTACGAATGATGGGAGTCGAAAAGGACTCCATTGGCGACAGTACAGGAGCGGTTTCCTTTTAGCGGCCGGTGAAAAAGTCCAAGAACCGCTTGCTAACGCGCGGCTCGGAAACGTGGCATCGAGTTCACAAGCAGTTACCGAGGCGAGGTTTGGGGCCTTTTCAACAGCCGGTTAGGTTAGCGTACTGCTGAAAAAGCCCAAGAACCCTTGCTACGCGCGCGGCTCGGAAACGTGGCATCGAGTTCACAGCCAGTTACTGAGCCGCGACCGGAGGGAGCGGAGGAGCTACAGCGACCTCAAGAAGATCAACAACGCTTGTTTATCGCTGCTGCTGAGTTGGTTGAAATTGCGAATTACAGCGTTCGCCTCCGACGCCGGAAACTGCTGGCTGCCATTGCTCGAATGAGCAGCGATGGCTTCCATCAGATCGGACGTCCGGCCGTCGTGGAGGAAGAAAAGCCGCTGTCCGAGCCCCCAGAGCGGCGCGGTCCGGAATTCGTCGCCGGCCGCTAAGCCCTGGCTGATCTGGTCAGCGAGTCCGGGACCCATCCCGTGCACCGCAAAATCCGAGAAGGGATGAATCGTTTGATTGCTGAGCGCAGTTATGGAACTTGGGCCCGTCTGGAGGGTCATGGTGTGGCAGGCCGCGCAGCCCACGCTCGCGAACAAGGCGCCACCGTGCGATACGGTGGAATCGGCCGGCCCGCTGCTGGCTGCATTGGGGCCCGGCGCGGCAGCCGGCGGCGCGAGAAAGCGCATGTATGCGGCAAACGCAGAAACGTCGTCGAGCGCCGCGGGCCCCAACGACGTAAGATTGAACCCATCCTGAGGACTCGCCACGGGAGAGCAATTCGGCGTACCATCGCGTTCGTTCGGAAACATTATGTTGGTGACTCCCATTTCCACGTTGTACGCTTCGCCGGCGAAGATAGGGAGTGACTTATTTTGAGCCTTCCAGCCGAAGCGCGTCACGGTGCCGTCGTTTCCATTTCGGTTCAGCTTGCCGGTGATACCCAATTGAAACTTCGCAGCGGAGTTCGCTGCAAGATTCTGGACCAGCGTGGCGTCCGGAATCGCCTCGATCAATCCGAGGCCAAACGTCGGCGTGGGTATGCGCATGGCGATGTTGGCAGTGTTGGAAAAATTCTCTTGTGCGAGACTGCAGCCCGCCGGTGCGTCCGGCCGTCCGGCGATCACAAAGAGATCGTGGACGCCGCCATCGGGCGTGCCGTCCGGGTTTTTGATGAAGCGCACTTCGCGCACGGGCCCGCTCGCGCCAATGAACGCGGGCAACTGGTTTTGCGAGTTGGCGAACGCGATTTGCGGATTATTTTGCGGGCTACTTCCTCCAACGGCGGGGCTGGCGTGACAAGAGGAACAGGAATTCGAATTGAAGCGCGGCCCCAATCCGTTGGGTGTCACGGCGTCTACCTCCTGAAATCGGTTTCTTCCGTTGACGAAGGTTGCCAGTTGGATCGGGGACAAGCCCGAGATTGGACCGCCGGCGCCGGCCAAGCCGCCGCGTGGTCCGGGGTCTACCGCGAGTGGTGAGCTATGCGATTGCGTGTTGATCTGCGCTAGCGCCGTACTACCTAAACATAATGCGAAAAATACACGTGTCCTGAGCTTCGTTTGAAACAACATGGATGCAGCCTCCTGAGTCTGAACCAACTGTCCCGTACGCCGCTGCCATATGGGCCAGCGGCGCGTGCGTTGTGGGTTATCGGACGGACCTGGGAAGCTGCCTATGCTAGAATCGCGAGTGTTACCACACACTTGGATTTGCCTTCAACAGCGGTCCAAGTCATCGGCCCTCTCCCACGGCGGGGGCCGATTTTCCTTTTACCTAACCGGGTTTCTCCTTATCAGTCATGTGGCGCAAAATCGTTTCCTGTGGGCGAACTGTTCGACTCAGTCCGCGTTCTGTCATCAGGGCAATTCCTTTCATGCATCGGCGCGGAATACCTGAATGTGAAAAGTGGAACCGAAGTGCAATTCAAGCGCCAGAAGCGCCCGCTCATTTCACAACAGTTTCGGCTCGCGTGAAAGAGTCAAACGTCCCTACGGTGTAACAAATATCCGGCCGCGGGCAGTAAATCTTCCGCACGGGTATCTACACAATAACGGCCAGGAAGTTGTTGAGAGACCCGGTCAATGTGTTGGCCTGACCAGGGTATTTCTAATCTGCGCGCGTGGAACACGCGGTCTTCCGGTTTTCACCACACTCTAAACCGGCAAGTAAAATCCCTGAGTTTGGTGCCAGCAGCCGCAGCGGTAGGAAGCGATGGGAGTAAGTGGCAGTTACGAACTGGAACTTTGGATATCGCCGCGAATCCAGGCGCGAGTTGGCTGGCCGAGTGCCTCGTTTGAATGCGGCGCGTTCGAGTAATAAGCTGGCCGGCTCGTCAGGAAATGGCGAGCCTTCGCGGAAGCCGGTCGCCAGCACATTGACACGCCGTTTTGCGTGACAACATGCGGCATCAGCAATCGTGCTGGCGGACCGGGCTGGGTTGGATCCGGCGAAGTATGCCGGGCATTCGCTTCGGAGCGGAGCATCATGAACCAGACACGGCATCGCACTGTGCAGATGGTGCGGCGGTATATCAGAAATAGTGGCCTGTTTTGCAATAATTCACTGCGAAGTTACTGGCTGCAACGCGCATACGCATTTGCATCCTTCTGGACGATTAGCCCAGCGTCACCACGGCCGCGCTGACGGGTTTCTGCCCCACCGGGATCAACGTGAACAAGGGCGCGGATTTGAAGCGCCGCGCGGCTAAGGCGGCGATCCGAATCACCGCAAGGTCGCCGGACTTTTGGTTGAGCACCAGGGCGTATTGATCGTCCGGCGTAATGAGAATCTCATGCGGCTCCTGGCCTACCTGCACCACTGCGGCCAGCTTGCGGTAATTGATGTCCAGAACCGTCACGCAGTTTGTTTCCGGGTTGGCCACCAGCAAATACGGTCCCACGACCGCCATTCCAGCAGGAGCGCGACCGGCCAGAATGGTTTCGCCGATCTCGGTCTGATAGGGGTACGCGATCACGACCGCATCCTTACCCTGGCCGGTGACAAAGAGCTGGCCTTCGTCCGCACTGAAACAGAAATGTTGCGGTTGAATCGGAAGCGGCAAGCGCACGATGAGCCGGCCGGTGGCTACGTCGGCCATCATGAGACTGCGGTCCGAACGGCTGCCGGCAACAATCTGCGCGCCTTTCTGTTGGAAGCGGACAATGGCCGGTTGGCCGCCGAGGGTCACGGTGCGTTCGATCACGGCACGCTCGAGCGAGGCAATCGTGACGATTCCGGCCGCGCTCGAGGCGACGGCCGCGCGGGCGTCAGGACTGATGTCGAAATCGTCCGGAGCAGCAGGCAACGGAATGCGCCGCCGGCTGTCGAGGGTGTCCAGCGACAGCTCCACCAACGCCGCGGGGTCCCGGTAGAGAACCCAGAGGGCATCGCCGCGGGGTGATAGCCGCATGGATACGGCCTGATTTCCGGCGCGCACACGCCGCACCACCGCCAGCGATGCAACGTCAATACGATAGATGACGCCCGCCTCGGCAGCGAGCGCGAAGAGTTCCGGTTGACGCGGATGCGGAAGCACCATGGAAGGCGCTCGATCGAGCGCAATCGGTTTCCACAGCCGGAACGTAGTGAGATCTACCACGGCCAGCGAGTGCCCGTCCTGGTTGGCGACGAAACAGTAACCTGAGTAGCCGGTGGCTTTCCGTTTGCGGCAGCCGAGGAAGGCGGCCGGGAAAAGCACGAGAGATCGGCGCGATAGCACTACGTTCAGTTTAGCGAGGAGATCAGAGTCCGGCGGTCAGGTGCCGGTCGGCAGTCCGGCTCACGGAGAGTGTTTTCGCTGCCATCTCGGTGACGAGCTGCGTTTCGAACTTCTCGAGGTTGGTCACCATGACGGTTTGCAAAACCCGCGCAAACCCTGCCAACGCGGTGGGATCGACTTCGGTTTGGAAACTCCGGTAGAGGTTCACGTATTGCGCGTCGCGCAAAGGGATGCGGATCTGGCAATGATCGGCCGCGTCTTCCGGTGTCTGTTCAAAAATGCGGCCTTGCGCGTGCATGCGGACGCCCGAGAATCCGAAGTCGGCATAACCCTTTTGGATCCCTCTCCAGCACTGCTCGAGGGATGGGGCTTCGGCCATCGAGCGCTCGAACTGTTGCAGCCGGAACTGCACATCGATAATTTGCCGGAAGGTCCCTTTGAAGAACAAGCGGGTAGCCAGACCGAACTCGGTGTAGCCGAGATGCTGCACTCCCATCCACGCCACCGCACAGAACAGAATCACGATCACGCCGCCGAACTGGTTGCGCACGGCGTCTTGCAGGAGTGAAAAGATGGCTGCGATCGCGCACAGGCCATACAGCACGAGGGCTGCGCGCTTGGGGGTAAAGCCGCGATCGAGTAAGAGGTGGTGGATGTGGCGCCGGTCCGCGGCAAAAATCGGCTGATTGCGCAGAAACCGCCGCACGATGGATACGCAAACATCGAGCAGCGGAATCGCCATGGCCATCAAAGGCGCGGCCATACCGACCAGCGTGGCGGACTTCTGTCCCCACAGGACTCCGCAGCAACCTAAGAAGAAACCGATCGACAGGCTGCCGCAGTCACCCAGAAAGATCGATGCCGGATTGAAGTTATAACGCAGGAAGCCCAGCAGGCAGCCGGCCAGCGGAATCGTCGCGACGCATAATCCCACATCGTGCTGCGTCAAGGCGGCGATGATGGTGGTGATGGTCGCAAACAAACCTACCCCGGCGGCCAGCCCGTCCAAACCATCAATCAGATTGAACGCATTGGTGCAACCGATCAGCCAGATGATCGTGAACGGGATGCTGAACCAGCTATCCAGGGTATGGCCGCGGAACAAGTGAATCTGCACGCCGAAGAAGCACGCCGTGAGCGCTGCCAGAATCTGACCGCCCAACTTCTGCCAGGGCTTCAAGTTGATCAGATCGTCCAGCAGTCCCGTGGCAAAGATGATCGTGAGGGATGCGAGAAGCCCTACCGCCATCGATCCGCCGGGAAGTACCCGATGCACATCCTGGAAGCCAAACGCCGTTGCACCAAACGCCAGCAGGTAAGAAGCGAAGATGGCTACCCCACCGACGCGGGGCATCGGTTGACGGTGCAACTTACGGCGGTTATCCGGGTGATCGACGACGCCAAACCGCAACGCCAGATCTCGTACTAAAGGCGTTACATTCAGCGCTGCCAGGAACCCGAAGAGCCCTAACGATAGGAGGACAAATTGCACTCTCGCTCCAATAACGTGTCTACAGGCTTGAGCATATCTCACTAACTGTGGAAAACAAGGCTCGGGACTCCTAGCGATATCAGGGAATAATACTAGTACCTTGGTTAAGGGTGGGCGAAAACCCCTGAACCGATCACTCAAGTTGCTGAAAATGCAAAGCTACGATTTATTATAAGTAACGCAAGGGCGGTACAGGTGTTGTAGTACGCTGGAGGAATGAGAGGCCTCCGCGCGCTCGCTCTAGTCCTATGGGTGGGGGCCGCCTTTGCGCAGCTGGATCAGCGCCCGGAAGACCGGAACTTCAGCAGTTGTCTGGCGGGATTACCCCGATGCGATTTGTCTCGGTTAACGCCTGCCCAACTCAACCAGGTGGGGCAGGCATTCATGCGGCGGAATCTGGAGGATTGCAATGGGGGACGGATCACCTGCGACCCGGTAGCACTGACCGAGGCGGAACTAGCCGCGGTCACCAGCGCCTACGCGCAACGCAACCTCGATAAATGCATGCACGGCGCATCCAGTTGCGATCCCACGATGTTGGACGCCAAGCAAGCCGCTACCGTGGCGGTGGCGGCGAAGCAGCGAAACTTGGACAAATGTCTGAATGGCTCCGTTGCTTGTGACAGCACCCTGTTGACGCCCAAGGAGGCGGCCGCCGTGGTAGCGGCCAGCCATCGGCGCAACATAGACAACTGCATGGCCGGCCTGCTGAGCTGCGATCCGACGATTCTCGATTCCAAGGACTCGATTCTGGTTTCCGGGGCGGCTAAGCGCCGCAATCTCGATCGCTGCATGAACGGTTCGAGCAATTGCGACCCCACCGCACTCGACACCAAGGAAATGGCTGCGGTATCGGCGGCGGCGCACCACCGCAACCTCAACCGGTGCTTAAATGGCTCCTCCGGCTGTGATTTGCTACAACTGACGCCGGTGGAACGGACGGGTGTAGCGGCCTCGGCCCGGCAACGCAACCTGAGCAATTGCATGGGCGGTTTGCCGGGATGCAACCCGACCCTGCTGACGGCGCCGGAAATGGCGTCTGTAATCGACGCTTATCGCCATCGCAACCCCACCACGGCTCGCAAATGATGCGAGAGAAATCCCCTTCTTAGGTACTAGAACTTTCAACTTCTGATAGGACTCGATAGCGTTGACATTTGTCTCAGTGTTCGTCATATTGGAGTTTCTTTGAAGGCCCTGACAGGCGAACGAGTTGGGACTAAAAGGGCGGTAGCTTGTTGATTGGATGCCTGACGGAAGAAATAAGCCCTTAAAAATAAATGAATTACCAGCCTGACAAAGAATTCCCGCGGTCATCCCATCCATGGTTCGCGGTTCGGGTGAAATCGAATTGTGAGCGGACGGTGGCAACGTTACTCGATCAACGAGGGTACCAGCAGTTCATACCGGCTTGTAGGATGCGAACGCGCTGGTCGGACCGTGTAAAGCTCGCCGATCGAATTCTGTTTCCAGGTTATGTATTTTGCAGTTTCGACCCCTATGACCGGCTGCCGGTGGTATCGACCCCGGGTGTGCTGCACGTGGTGGGAGTGGGAAAGGAACCGGCGGCCATCTCGGGCAAAGAGATTCGGGCATTGTGGACGGCGGTGCGATCCGGGGTGCCGGTGAGCGCCTGGCCCTATCTGCAGTCGGGGGATTGGGTGGTGGTGGAGCGCGGCGCACTGGCTGGAGTCGAGGGCATCGTAACCCATTTTCGGGGAGGCTACCGGTTGGTCGTTTCGATCGCTCTTTTGCAACGATCGATCGCCGCTGAGATTGATCGGGAATGGGTGCGGCCGCTACGGTCCACCCGATCGCGTAAAGAGTGTGGACCAACACCGGAACCGCGGGCCACACAGAGCGAGTATAGGTCCGGAACACTTAATTTAGGGTGGTAGAAGCATGTCCGTGTTGAAGCCACGAAACCGGTTGGTGTACTTTCGAGTTTCCGAAGACGAGTTTCAGCAATTCAATCAAATGTGCGAGTCGGTTGGGGCGCGGAGTATCTCTGATCTGGCGCGGTCCGCGATTCAACGGATGATCCAGCAGGACGGCCATCATCCACCGCATGGCGCCGACCCGGTGGCCGCGAAATTGACAGTGCTCGAAACCATTGTTTGTGACCTTGACCGGAAGGTGCAGCAACTAACCGCGTTGGTGGGATGGCAGGACCCGACAGAGGCGCAGGTTGAACCCGTGCCGGACCGCCTGGGCTCTCTGGACAGGAAGGCGTGAAGTATATGAAGCAGACATTTGGCGCAATCATACTTTGGGTCGGGATCGCTCTCCCGGTGGGAGCTCAACAGAATCCGCCTTCTCCGGTCGGACAGCAGCCGGCGCCCATAGACAGTCAGAAGCCCGTCTCCACTACGGCTGGGCAGGCCGCGCCGATTGACAGGCCGGTCGTGCAGGCGACGCCGGCGAATGGTCAAGCGCCCAATGCACAGCAGCCCAATGCACAGCAGCCCATGATCAGCGGTATGGAGAATATCCGCCCGAACTATGTGCTGGGGCCGGGCGACGTAATCGCCATCAGCGCGTTTGAGGTCGAAGAAATTAGTGATAAGGCGTTTCGAATCGATAGCCAGGGCGATATCAACCTGCCCCTGCTGAGCAAGGTCCATGCCGGCGGCCTGACCGTCGAGCAATTCGAGGCGGATCTGATGAATCGCCTCAAAACCATCGTTCGGCAACCGCAGGTGGTGGTTCGGATCGTTCAATATCGAAGCGACTTCGTGTTCTTTGAAGGAATGTTCAAAGTAACCGGGATCGTGCCCTTGCAGGGCCGTAGGAACCTGATCGAGATGCTGAGCTCGATTGGCGGCACTCTGCCGAATGCCAGTCACCGCATCAAAGTGACCCGGCGCATTGAATTTGGCAAGATCCCTTTGCCCAATGCCGTCGAAGATCCGGAGAAGAAGGTCAGCACGGTGGAAATCAGCATGGGCAGCCTGCGCGACAACGTCGATCCGGCGGAAGACATCGTGTTGATGCCGTTCGATGTCATCTCGGTGGAGCGCGCGGAAATGGTTTATGTGAACGGTGAGGTGGGCCGCGTGGGCGGCGTCGAACTAGGAGAGCGCGAATCCATCTCTGCGGCTCAGCTGGTCACTATGGTCGGGGGGCTGGGCAGGGATGCGGATGGCGCCAAAGCGCGTGTCTTGCGCCCCATCCTGAACACCGCCAAACGCTCCGAGATCCCACTCAACTTAAAGAAAATCCTGTTGGGGCAGGAGAATGACTTTCCTCTGCTCCCCAACGACATACTTTTTGTGCCGCGTAATACGAAGAAGTCGACATTTCGCAACGTAGCCGTCATCGCCGCGCCGACTGCGTTGAGCTTGATCTTCACTTTCCTCATTTACCGATGACGTTTTGTTGAGGCTAACTGAATCTTATGCAGGAATCTAATTATCACCAGTACCGAGGTAACCTGAACAGCCGGTTACCCGCATTACCCGCTCCCTATTTACCTGCTCCGGCAACCGAGATTGTAGTGGACGGGGCACCCCCGGCGGCGCGCCGCGACTATCTCCAATTGGTGCGCAAGTACATCGTTCTGGGCGTTGTTCTGGTATTGGTGTGCGGCATTGCCGGATTCGTATCGGTGGCTTTGTTTGCTCCCATGTACAAAGCCAAGGCTGTGATCGAAATTCAGAGCGGCAACGACAGCTTCCTCAAGATGGGGCAGAACGGGGGAACCGAGGAAGCGATCCAGATCAACATTCAGACCCAGATCCAATTGCTGAAGAGCCTCAGCTTCCTGCGCAAGGTGGTGGGACGGCTGCAACTGGAGACGGTGCCGCCGGCCCCGGTGCAGTCGGACATCTTTGCCAAGATGCGCAACCGGCTTAAGACCGTGTCGCAGGATCCGATGGCGGTGATGAAGGACGGGCTGGAGACCGCGGCGGCGACGCTGCAAGCGCGGTCGATCACGGGCACCCGGATCATCGAAGTTACCTGCGAGTCGACGAACCCGGAAATCGCCTCCGATTTCGTCAATGCCGTGGCGAATGAGTACGCGGAACAGAGTCTCCAGGGACGCATGCAAACCGCGCAGGAGGGCAGCCGGTGGCTGCAAGGCGAGCTGGAAGAAACCAAGACCCGGCTGCAAGACGCGCAGCAGCGGTTACAGGATTTTGTGCGCACCTCGGGCAACCTCTTCGTGCTCCAGGACAACACGCTTGCCGATACGAAGCTGCGGGAATTACAAGCGCAGGTTGCCAATATTCAGGCCGACCGCATCGCTAAACAGTCCAAATTCGAACAGGTAGAGAGAACCCCGGCGGCATCGCTGCCGGATGTGCTGGATGATCCTGCGTTGCGCAATTATCAGGGCCGGATCGGAGATCTCAAACAGCAGATGGCGGCGATGCTGACCACGCTGCAGCCAGGCAACCCCAAGGTGGAAAAGGTTCAGGCGCAGATCTCAGAGCTCGAAGCCACGTTGAACAAAGAAATTGCCGGAGCCCGCGAGCGCGCCAGCACCGATTACCAGGCTGCGCTGCGCCGGGAGAAGCTCTTGCGGGCGGCCTACGACGCGCAAGCCGGCCAGGTTTCCTCCGAAGCTTCCAAAGCCACGCAATATGGGGCCTTACGGCGCGAGGTGGATAGCCTGCAGCAGACGTACAACACGATGTCTCTGCAAGCCAATGAGTCGACTATAGCCAGTCAACTTCCCATCAACCAGGTTAAGGTGGTCGATCCCAGTGCGCCGGCGACCGAACCGTACAGCCCGAAGCCCTTCGTCAATATTTCTCTGGGGGTGATCTTCGGGTTGATGCTAACAGCGGGGATCGCGTTCTTGTGGGAGAAGAAAGACGACAGCGTGCGGCTGCCCGGTCATGCGCGCAGCTTGTTGAATGTTCCCGAACTCGGGGTCATCCCGACAGTCAGAGTGGAAGGCGCCAAGAAGTGGCGATTTGGGAATCGCAATAAGAATGGGTCCGAGGAACCAAACCGGGACTTTGTGCAGGTGTTTCGTTCGGCGCAGAATGGACAAACGGCGTTTCGTCCGGCGGAATCGTTCCGCGTGACGCTGGCGTCGTTATTGCGCGAAAGTGTCACGGGCGGGCGCCCCCAGGCCATCCTGGTCACCAGCCCCAGCCCGGCCGAAGGCAAGACCACGGTGGTCAGCAATCTCGGGATGGCGCTGGCAGAAACGGGCCGCAGCGTACTGCTGGTGGACGGAGATTTCCGCCGGCCGCGGCTGCACCACGTCTTTGAGTTACCGAATAACTGGGGACTGACCAGCCTGCTCGTCGAGGGAGCCAACATGCAGGACGGCGTGGGACTGTCCACAGCCTTTCCAGGGCTTTCGGTATTGCCCAGCGGTCCGGCGCCGGAGAATATTTCGAAGGTCTTGTATTCGCCGGCCCTGCGCCAGTTCTTCAACCTGGTGCGGACGCGATTCGACTTTATCCTGATCGATGCGCCGCCCATCTTAGAAGTCGCGGACGCCCGCGTGATGGGCGAGTTCGCAGACGGCGCGGTGCTGGTTTTGCGTGCCGGGAGCACGGATCGGTCCGACGCATTGCAAGCCTGCCAGCATCTGCAGGAAGATGGCACGGTATTGTTGGGAACTGTACTGAACGATTGGAAACCGACCCGCAAAACCAAGAATTACTATGAATATTACGCGGGACGCCGCGAGGAGTGATCGAGCGGCGAAACGAGTCTGAGCGCCAAATTGAACATGGTGGGATGTGAGCATGGCGGATAATTCGGCTGTTTTGGTGGACGATTCACCAAAGGATGCGATCCGTTCTTACGGCGCCTGGATCATCGCGGCCTGGATCGGGCTGCTGCTGTTCGCGGCCTATTTCCAGACACTGCGGCACGTGTATGGCAGCTGGTTCAACGATGCCCTCAATATGGAGCACGGCATCTTCGTGCCATTCGCTGCTGCCTACATGGTCTGGATGAAGAAGGATGAGCTGAAGCAGGCTAAGATCTCCCCCAGTTGGTTAGGCGTGCTGGCGGTGGTGGTGGCGACGCTGGTGTTTTTTTTGAGCACGCTGGCTCAATGGATCTGGGTCAGCCACGTGTCTTTTCTGGGCGGCCTGGTGGGGTCGATCTGGGCGGTCTGCGGATTTCGCATGGTCCTCCGGCTCGTTTATCCGCTGGCGACGCTCGTGCTGATGGTCCCGCCTCCCAGTTTCATCATCAATCGGGTGACCTTGGATTTGCAGTTACTGGCCAGCCGGTTGGGAGAAGTGTCGCTCGAAACCCTGGGGTTCTCGGTGCTGCGGGAAGGCAACATCCTGGAGATGGTGGGGGAGAAGCTGGCAGTGGCCGAGGCCTGCAGCGGTATCCGCTCCTTGATGGCGTTGATCTTCCTGGCCGTAGTCTACAGCTATTTCTTTGTGCCCCAGAAACGGTTGCGCGCGATTCTATTTGCCAGTGTGATACCGATTGCGATTCTGTGCAACGCGGGAAGGATTGTGGCTACGGGGGTGGTGGGCCAGTTCAATCGGGAACTGGCGCACGGCATGCTGCACGCGACCTTCGGTTATTTTGGACTGGCTCTGGGAGCCCTGATGCTTTTCGGATTGCACCGGCTGTTGCTGAAAATACCTTTCCTGGAACGAGGACGCTATGCTTGAGCAGATTTTCAAGAAACACTCGGCCATCACTATAGTGGTCCTTGTCCTGACGGTCATCTTCTGCTCGCAAATTGCAGGCTCGTACACGCTGAGCATCGACGAGGCCAAGCTTGGCATACCGGGGTTGCAGCAAGTGCCGGATCAAATCGGGAGTTGGAATTTGGCCGAAGACCAGCCGCTGGAGCCGGATGTGGCCAACTACCTGAGACCCGACGACTACATCCAGCGCGCGTACATCAGCCGATCGCCGGACAGTTCCATCAGCCTGTTCGTAGCCTACTTCAAGTCGCTGCAAAACAATTACGGTCCACACTCGCCGCAGGCGTGCCTGCCGGGCTCCGGGTGGTTGGTGCACCTTTGGCAGGTGATCGACATGCCGGTGCCGGGCAAGCCGGAGACGGTTCCGATTAACGAATACGTGCTCGAAAAAGGCGGGCAACGAATCCTGGTTTTATATTGGTATCAGAATGGCCGGCGTGTTTGGGCCGAGGAGTTCCAGGTAAAGCTCCATCTGTTGCCGGACCTGCTGCGCTATCACCGATCGGACATCAGCCTCGTTCGAGTGGTGGCCACACTGAGCCCGGACACTCCCCTGGATGCAGCCTTGCGGCCGACGATGAAATTCTCGCAAACCCTCTACCCGATACTCGTCGAGCGCTTCACCCACACCGGTTAGCGCATGCGCATTCTGTATCTGAACCCGTGCGGCCAAATGGGCGGCGCGGAGACCAGCTTGCTGGAATTGCTGCGCAGCATGCGGGCCGCGGTTCCGGATTGGGAACTCTGGCTGGTGCTCGGAGAAGACGGCCCACTGGCGGGAAAAGCCCAAGAACTGGGCGTGCGGCTCCGGCTGGCGCCGTTCCCGCGATCGCTGGCGCGCACCGGAGATATTGCGCCGCGCAGCGTAGCAGCGTTCGGTTCGCTGGCGTGGTCAGCGTATGGCGCCGTACGGTACGCGTCGCAACTGGCTACCGCGATTCGGCAGATCGCGCCGGACGTGATTCACACCAATGGCCTGAAGATGCACGTACTAGGGGCCTGGAGCGCGGCCAAAGCCACGCCCGTGGTCTGGCATATTCACGACTACATCAGTACGCGCAGGATGATGGGCCGATTGTTGCGCCGCTTCTCGAACGGCTGCGCAGCAGCCATTGTCAACTCTCACAGCGTGGCCGCCGACGTCCACGCGCTCATGCCCGCGGTCAAGACCACGGTTTTGTACAACGCCATCGATTTGGAACGATTCAGTCCGGCGGGCGACCGTTTCGACCTGGATCGCGCTTGCGGACTGTCGCCCGCGCCGGATGGCACGATCCGCGTGGGCCTGGTGGCCACGTTCGCCAGATGGAAAGGCCACAAGGTTTTCTTGCAGGCCCTCTCGCACTTGCTGCCGGACGCACACGTTCGAGGGTACATTGTCGGCGGTCCGATCTATCAGACTTCCGGCAGCCAGTGGACCCGCGAAGAACTGGAGAACGAAGCAGAACGGCTCGGTCTATCCGGTAAAGTCGGATTTACGGGTGTCTTGGACAATCCGGCCGCGGCCATGCGGGCGCTCGACATCGTGGTACACGCCAGCACCCAACCGGAGCCATTCGGCATGGTGATTGTGGAAGCGATGGGCTGTGGGAAACCGGTAATCGTGAGCCGGGCCGGCGGCGCCCAGGAACTGATTGACGAGGGGCGGACGGCATTAGGACACGCCCCCGGTGACGATCGAGCTCTGGCGTCGGCGATTAAGCGATTGGCGAAGGACGAAGCTTTGCGATCCAGGTTAGGAGCCGCCGGGCGAAATGAGGCCATCCGGCGCTTTGACGGCCAGCGCCTGGCTAACGAACTTAGAGGTCTTTATACCGCATTAAGAGATGGAAGCCACGAGGTAACGCCGCTGGTAGCCTCTCTGAGCTGAGAGCTAACCGCACTGCCGGCCACTATCCGTAGAGCGTTTGGTTTGTACGCTTCGGTAGCGAATGGCTATAGGTGCTCGGGGCTATCTCCCGACATTAGACGGGTGGCGGGCAGTGGCCGTACTCAGCGTCATCCTCTTCCACGATTCGATGCATTCGTATGGCGTGCTTAGCACGGCTTGGTTCTTCCACAATGGCTCCTTTGGAGTCGATATCTTTTTTGGGATCAGCGGGCTGCTCATCTGCTCGCGGTTATTGGAGGAAGAGGAGCGTTACCACCGCATCAGTCTGGCACGCTTCTATATTCGGCGGGCGTCTCGGATTCTGCCGCCTTTGCTTGTCTACTTACTGTGCAGCGGAATTCTGGCGTTGTTCGGTGTGATTCCGCTGGCGCGAAAAGAATGGCTCGCCTCCCTGCTGTTCTGCCGCAATTACAATTGGTTCAGCCTGGTACCCGGTCACAACGATTGGTATACGGGCCACTTTTGGTCGCTGGCCGTGGAGGAACACTTCTATCTGATCCTGCCCGGCCTGCTGGTGTTTGTGCCCAAGCGCTGGCGAATCGCGGCCTTGGGAACTCTAGCGATCGGGGTGGAGGTTTGGCGAGTCTACCGGCAGCAGACGCGGCCTTGGATCTTTCTGTTTCAACACACGGACATACGGCTGGACTCGCTGCTTGTCCCGGCCATTTGCGCCATCCTGCTATTTGAACCTTGGTGGCAGCGGCGTGTGGCGGCACTTGTCCGGTTCTGGCCCTGCGCGGCGGTGATCTTATTCCTCCTGGTCACGACGGGAAGTTTTCCGATCACCCGCGCACTGGCGGCGGTCTTCTTAATTCCCATGGTTCTGATGGGCACCATGCTGTTCCCTGGCGGTATCGTGGCTCGTTTTCTCGAGCTCGGGCTGCTTCGATGGATCGGCAAGCTGTCCTACAGTCTGTACCTTTGGCAGCAGATGTTCTTCAGCGGGCATTACTTCCAACCCCTGGGATCCTGGCAAACCTTCCCCGGCAGCTGGATCCTGCTATTCGGGTGTGCGGCGGGCAGTTACTACCTGGTCGAAAAACCCATGATGAGAATGGGACACAAGCTGGCGCCGCCGGCAACTCCCGGCAGAGAGGACCTGGCAGCGCGTGCGAGCCGGAGAGTCGATACCGCCGAGATGGCGGCGAAGGTCGCGCAGGTGGGTTAATGCGCCAGTCCTTTTTATAGTTGCCCTGTCGCGAGATAATTCAATCATGGCGCGGCCGCCAGTACGCTGCGCTCCGTTCATGCCGGAAGACTCACTTAGAATGATTTCCCGATGAGCCGCAGTAAGCGTTTTGCCAATTCGGTGGTATTTGCCTACGCTTATCAGGCCCTGCTCATGGTTACGGGCCTCTGGCTCACGCCATTTCTGCTGCGGCATTTGGGACAACACGATTACGGCCTCTGGTTGATGGGTCTGCAGGTATTGAGTTACCTGATGCTCACTGACTTTGGCATCATCGGCTTGCTGCCCCGAAGCGTGGCTTATGCCACGGGCCGCGCCGGAAGCGTAAAGGCTGCTACCGATCTGCCGGAGGTGATCGGCCAGACCGCGGTCATCGTCCTTTGGCAAACCGCAGTTGTCGCTTTGGCGGCATTCCTGGTGTGGACGTTTCTGCCCGGCAAGTGGGCGGCGCTCAAGGGCCCGCTCGGGCTGATGATGGCGGCGTTCACCATGTTCTTTCCCGTGCGGATTTTCCCTGCCGTATTGGAGGGGCTGCAGGAACAGGCGTTCGTGACGCGCGCCACTATGGTGGCCTGGGGCGTCAGCACGGCGGTGAACGTGATGAGCGTGCTGGCGGGATTGGGGCTGTATTCATTGGCGATCGGATCGATCCTGTCGCAGGCATGTACCAGCGCGGCCTGCCTGTACCGGCTGCGCAAACACTTTCCGGGAACCCTGCCCTCGCGGCTGCCCTCCGTCGGGGTTCGCCAGGCGATCCCGCAATTGGGCCGCGGTTTTTGGGTCAGCTCCGGCCAAATTGGCACTTCACTGTTGTATGGATCGGACATTCTAATTCTCGGCAAGGTGATGGGACCGACGTTGCTGGTTCCGTACTCTTGCACGGCAAAACTGGCGGGTGTATTGAGCAATCAGCCGCAACTGCTGATGCAAGCCGCCGTCCCCGGGCTGAGTGAGCTGAAGGCCGGCAGCACGAAGCAGCGGCTTCACCAGGTAACCGTTTCGTTGACGCAAGGCATGATGTTGATCAGCGGCCTGCTTTTCTGCGTGGTCCTGGTGGTAAATAAAGGGTTCGTCGATTGGTGGGTGGGGGCGGAGCGTTACGCGGGATTTGCGCTCACGTGTCTGATCCTGACGCAGGTGATCGTCCGCCACTTCAACCTCACTTTTCTATATAGTGTGTTCTGCTTCGGCTACGAGCGCAGGCTGGCGCTGACGGTGCTGGCGGACGGTATCGTGACCGCATCGTCGATCTGGTTTCTGAGCTCCCGTTTCGGCTATCTCGGGGCGGCGGCGGGCTCACTGGTCGGCGCTTTCTTAGTAGGCATTCCGATGAATCTCGTGGTTCTGGTGAAAGAGTTGGACGTGCCCCTAAGCCGGCTGTTGAGTCCGTTGCTGCCCTGGTTCTGGCGATTCGTTCTCACGGCGGGCTGCTGTTTCGGGATTGTGAAGATCTGGAGCCCGCATGGGGTCATTCAAATCGCTTTGGCGGGACTGCTGGTCAGCGCCCTTTATATCGGTATTCTGGCGCGGGCAACTATGGCAACTCCCTTGGGCCATTTGCTGCGAGATTTGGCCATGCAGTTCATCGGCCGATTCCGGAAGCCGAAGGCCGACCTCGTAATGGACGAACACCGTGCGTGAATGGCACCTGATCACGAGCGAGTATCCTCCGCAGCTCGGCGGCGTGAGTGACTACACGTGCGGGGTGGCGAGGGGGTTGGCGAGCGAGGGTGACGGCGTGCACGTGTGGTGTCCGCCGGCCGATTCCGCGACGGCAGCGTGTGCGGGAATCACGGTCCACCGCGAACTGGGGCGTTTCACTTCCGCCGACCTGCGGCGCGTGGGCGAGGAGTTGGATCGATTTTCGCGCCCACGTCAACTCCTGGTGCAGTGGGTTCCGCACGGCTACGGGTTTCGCTCGATGAACATCGGGTTCTGCCGCTGGCTGCGCGAGAGAGCGCGCCGTGGCGACCGCGTGGATCTGATGGTGCACGAACCATTCCTGTCCTTCGGTGAGGGCTCCTGGCGGCAAAATGTTCCCGCCCTGGTTCACCGCCTGATGGTCACGACTTTGCTGCGCGCTGCGAGCCGGGTATGGGTTTCCATTCCGGAATGGGAGAAGCGGCTGCGTCCGTACACCTTCGGCCGGGACGTGCCCTTTGAGTGGCTGCCGATTCCGAGTAACATTCCGGTGGTTGAAGATGCAGCAGGCGTCCAAGCCGTTCGTCAACGATACGCTCCCGATGGCCGGCTGCTGGTGGGACATTTCGGGACCTATGGCCAGACCGTTACGCTGGTGTTGGATCCGATTCTATCGGCGCTACCGGACACAGGCTTCGCCGGCCGGGTGCTTTTGATGGGCGCCCATAGCGACAACTATCGAGACTTGGTCCTCAAGAGGGAGCCTCGACTGGCTTCATTCGTGCAGGCGACGGGCGCACTGGCGCCGGAAGATCTTTCCCGCCATCTCGGCGCCTGTAATTTGTTGATGCAGCCATACCTGGATGGAGTGAGCACGCGCCGCACCAGCTTCATGGCCGGGCTTTCTCACGGGAAGCCGATTGTTACGACCGCCGGACATTTGACGGAGCCATTTTGGGGAGACAGCGGAGCGGCGGTGATCGTCCCCAGCGGAGACGCGCGCGCTTTCGTCGAATCCCTCGACCGCCTTTGCTCCGACGAGGGCAGCCGCAAGCGGATGGGAAAGGCCGCCAAGAAGCTCTACGATGAGCGATTCGACTTCTCGCACGTGATCGCACGGCTGCGGCAGGTGGAAGACCGGGAGACCGCGTGCGCGTTCTGATCACTACGTTTCACCGCAATGTGATCGGCGGGACGGAAAAATATCTGCAGGCACTGATACCGGGATTGAGCGGCCGCGGTCACCAGATCGGGCTGCTGTACGAGAAGCCTTTTGACTCCCAGCTTGAAAGCATTACTCCAGCAGTCGGTTCGGCCGCAAATTTTTGTCTGGCGGACGCAGGTGAGGCTGGCGCATTGCGGTCGGTCGCGGAATGGAAACCGGACGTCGTTTACAACCAGGGACTGCAAGCCGGCGATCTGGAAGGCAGTCTGCTCGAGTCGTATCCAACGGTTCTGTTTGCCCACGGTTACTACGGCACCTGTGCCACCGGGAGCAAATGTTTTGCATTCCCGCGACATGAGGCCTGCTCGCGGCGCTTCGGCCCCGCCTGTCTGCTCATGCATTATCCACGCCGGTGCGGCGGTTTGAATCCGGTGACGGCTTGGGGAATCTATCGCATGCAGCTCAAACGCAACTCCCACCTGGGCAGTTACGAAACGGTTCTGGTGGCGAGCAACCACATGCGTGAGGAATTCGTGCGCCATGGAGTGAGCGCCGATCGGATTCAGATTGCGCCGCTGCCACTGGCACATCATGAGAGCGAGATTCTTCCGCCATACGGGAAGGCACACGGGTATCGAATACTTCTGATGGGCAGGCTCACCTCGGAAAAAGGCGGTCGCCATTTAATCCAAGCGGTGAAGAGAGCGTCCAAAGAACTGGGACAATCGGTAACGCTGACCGTGGCCGGGGATGGGCCGGAACGCGCGCGGCTGGAAAACGAAGCCAGGGATGCCCGGATTGCGGCGGAATTCGTGGGATGGATCGATGCCGGCCGCAAAGCGGAATTGTTGGCCGAAACCGACTTGCTGGCAGTGCCCAGCTTGTGGCCGGAGCCGTTTGGGCTGGTCGGTATCGAAGCCGGTGCCTGGGGTGTGCCGGCGGTGGGTTATGCCGTGGGAGGCATTCCGGATTGGTTGATTCCCGGCCAAACCGGCGAACTGGCGCCGGGTGATCCACCCTCTGTTTCGGGCTTGGCCGATGCCATCGTTCGGGCGCTTAAAGACCCGCAGCATTACGCCGAGCTGCAAAGTGGGGCTCGTCAGATGGCGCGGCGCTTTACGCTCGATCGACACCTCAACATACTGGAACCGGCCCTGGCATCGGCTGCTGCGCTTACTCATTCATGCAGGCCTTAACCGCATTGGCACCGCCGCCGTCCCGCATTCTGCTGGTTTCCTTCGTCGGAAACAATCGATGGAGCGGAATGGGGAAGTGGACGCACTCGATCGCCGACTGTCTTCGGGAGAGCGGCCAGGACCCGGCGCTATGGTTCCTCGAAGATTTCCCGTGGCTGGCGAAACACTGGCGGCTGGCAGCGATGCTGTTTCCGATCGAGCTCGCCTGGCGCATCTGGAAGAAGCGCGCTGACTTCGATGCGGTGTTGATCCACGAACCTTGCGGCTTTTGGTACGGCCTGATGCGGCGGATCGGCCTGCGAGTGCCGCCGATGATTGCCATGTGCCACAACGTGGAGAGCAAGAATCACCGGGAGATGGTGCGCTATGCCGCGCAGGGGCTGGCGGTGGTCTCACGCGCCTCGCGGTTCAAAGTTCCGCTATTTCGGCTGTGGCAGTCGGACGGAGCGATCCGTTTTGCGGATCATGTGATCTGTCTTTCGAGCATCGACCGCGAGTACCTGGTTGGCCAGTTGGGTGTGTTAGCCGAGCGGATCACGGTGATGATCAACGGAGTTTGCCCGCAACGATACGGCGCGAAACGGCGGCCCGGCTCCCAGCGGGTCTTGTTTGTCGGGGGATGGCTGAATGTGAAGGGCGACCGGGTGTTGCCGCGGTTGTGGTCGAAAGTGCGAGCCAGAATTCCGGACGCCTCGCTCACGATTGTGGGCGCCGGCCGGCCGGCGGAACAGGTGCTGCCGGATTTTGCGAGCGAAGATCGGGACTCCGTGAGTGTGATTTCCCGGCTGACCGATGAACGGGAACTGGCGGCTGAATACGCCGATCACGATGTGTACGTGATGCCGTCTCTGTCGGAAGGGTCGTCACTCTCCCTGCTGGAAGCGATGGCATCGGGCATGCCGGTCGTGGCGACCGCCGTGGGCGGCAATCCAGACATCGTTACCGCTGGCGTGAACGGACTTCTGTTTCCGCCCGAGGACTTCGACTTGGGCGCGGCGCACGTTTGCCGCCTGCTGGAAGATCCGGCTGCGGCGGCTCGCATGGGGGAAGCCGCCCGCAAGCGCGCGCAAAGTTTAACCTGGCAGCGATCCGCGGACGTGCTGGCTTCGGCGGTGGCAGCTTCGCGCGGCGAGCATGAATCCATCTTCGCCGAGAGGCCGGGCAGATGATGGCAACGGCACCGGATTCGCCCGCTCTCTCTTCGACCGCCACACGGGCAGGCGCCGGGCGGCCTCGGGTGGCCCTGGTTTGCGACCTCGTCGAAGAGAACTGGCCCAGCATGCAGTTGGTAGCGGATATGCTGGGCCGCCACCTGGAATTGGATCATTCCGGGCAATGGGAGATGGCCAGACTGTGCCCCAGTATGCGGCGGCACTTTTCGGTTTTGCCTGGTTCGCGCGCGTTTTGGAACAACGCCGATCGCTTGACGAATCGTTTCGTCGACTATCCTCTCTGGTTGCGCCACGAGCGCGCGGCGTTTGACCTTTTTCACATCGTCGACCACAGCTATTCGCAACTCGTACACCAGCTGCCTGCAGAACGGACGGTGGTGACCTGCCACGATCTGGATACGTTTCGCTGTCTGCTCGAACCCTCCGCCGAGCCGCGTCCGGGTTGGTTCCGCGCCATGAGCCGCAGAATTCTGAAAGGTTTCGAGAAGGCGGCGCACGTAATCACGGTGAGCGCCACCACTCGCGATGCGATTCTGCACTACGGTCTTTTGCCCGCCGAGCGCGTCACCGTGGTTCACAATGGGGTCCATCCGGCTTGTACACCGGCTCCCGATCCAAGCGCGGATGAGGCGGCTTCCCGTCTTCTACCAGCCAAGACGGCAGACGCATTTTGGCTGCTGCACGTGGGCAGCACCATCCCACGAAAGCGAATCGATGTGTTGCTGCGAGTGTTTGCCGCCGTGCGCGCTGAGATTCCGGGGGCTCGGCTGGTGCGGGTGGGCGCGCCGTTCACGCCTGCCCAATTACAATTGAGTAGAGACTTGGGTATCGAAGCTTCCATCCAAACGCTGGCTGGCGTAAAGCCGGAAGTATTGGCAGCGATCTATCGGCGGGCCGACGTGCTGCTGCAGCCTTCCGAGAGTGAAGGCTTCGGATTGCCGGTGGTAGAGGCGCTGGCGTGTGGCTGCCCGGTGATCGCGAGCGACATTCCCGTATTGCGCGAGGTGGGTGGACCGGCAGCCATATACGCTATGGCCGGGGATATCGCCGCATGGCGTGATGCCGTACTGGCTCTTCACAAAGAACGGGCGCAACCATCGTGGGAACTTCGGTCGCAGCTGGGCGTGCTTCAAGCGGCCCGATTCTCCTGGGCGGAAACGGCTGATCAGGTCGCACGCATTTATGACATGGTTCTTCGAAAATCCAACGCGTAGTGTAGGCCGGGCGGCCGGCGCCGGGTGTTGACGTTAGTAAGCATTGCAAATTAGCTGTTGCGTTGAAAGCATCGAATATATATGAAGAAGAAGGCATTAATCACGGGAATCACGGGGCAGGACGGGAGTTATCTGGCTGAGCACCTGTTAGGGCTCGGCTATGAAGTCCACGGCTTGGTGCGCCGCGTCGCCCTTGAGCAGCCGCAACAAAGGCTGAGCCGGCTGCGCAATATTTTGGATCGAATCCAGCTCCACCCCGGCAGTCTCGAAAGTTATCCCAGCATCTTCAACATCTTTAGCCGGGTTCAGTTCGACGAATGTTACCACCTGGCGGCGCAGAGTTTTGTGGCGGAAAGCTTCGCCGATGGCTTTTCCACCATGAACACCAATATCAACGGAACGCATTACGTCCTCGCGGCATTACGTGAGTTACAGCCCAACTGCCGGTTCTACTTTGCCGGTTCCAGCGAAATGTTCGGCAAAGTGCGAGAGACGCCGCAAGGCGAGGCGACCCCCTTCCATCCGCGCAGTCCCTACGGCATCAGCAAAGTGACCGGATTTCACCTGGCCATGAACTACCGCGAAGCTTACGCCATGTACTGCTCGAACGGCATTCTGTTCAACCACGAGAGCCCGCGGCGTGGCTTCGAATTCGTGACGCGTAAGATCACTTACGGCGTCGCCCTCATCAAGCACGGACTGGCTTCGGAACTGAAACTTGGCAATCTGGAAGCCAAGCGCGACTGGGGTCATGCACGCGACTATGTGTCCGCCATGCACCTGATGCTGCAGCAGCCCAATCCCGATGACTACGTGATTGCTACCGGAGAAACTCATAGCGTGCGCGAATTTTGTGAGAAGGCTTTCGGTGAAGTGGGCCTAGACTACAATGCCTATGTCCGCAAAGATGAAGCGGTCTATCGTCCGGCGGAGGTGGATCTTTTGATCGGCGACACTTCTAAGGCGCAGAAGGTCCTGGGTTGGAAGCCGGCGGTGAATTTCGTGGCGTTAGTCAAGGAAATGGTGCACTCGGACATGGAGTTAGTCGGTTCTACGTTTCATGGCGCGTCGGCGATGGTGGAAGTCAGCTAGCGCGGCCAGAAAGGAATCAAGATGAAAACCCTGATCACAGGAGGGGCCGGATTCATCGGGGCGAATGCCGCCAGCCGCTATCTGAAACGCGGCCACCAAGTGGTAGTGATCGATAGCTTGTGCCGTGACGGCGTTTCGAAGAACCTCGAATGGCTTCGCCCGCAAGGCTCGCTCGAGTTCGTGCAACTCGATATTCGCAACGCGGACGAATTGGCGCGTGTTTTCCAACGGCATGCCGACGCCAACCAGGTATTGCATCTGGCGGCGCAGGTTGCGGTGACCACCTCGGTTCGCCTGCCGCGCGAGGATTTCGAAGTGAATGCGCTCGGCGCGTTCAATGTGCTCGAAGCTATGCGCCAGGCGGAGATGACGGCGCCGCTCATCTACTCATCCACGAATAAGGTTTATGGGGAAATGACCAGTGTGGGCGTAGCCGAAAAGAACGGCCGTTATGCTTACCAATCGCTGCCGCACGGCGTCTCCGAGGAAAACAACCTGGATTTCCACTCGCCCTATGGATGCTCGAAGGGATCGGCCGATCAGTACGTCATCGACTACCACCGGATCTACGGCCTGCGGACCCTGGTCTACCGCCAATCTTGCATTTACGGCTACCGGCAGTTCGGCGCCGAAGACCAGGGCTGGGTTGCGTGGTTCATGATCGCCAGCCAGTTGGACCGGCCGATCACGGTTTACGGCGATGGTAAGCAGGTACGCGACGTTCTCTTCATCGATGACCTGCTGGATGCGTACGACGCGGGTTTTCGGGCGGCGGGCAAGATCGCAGGCCGTGCCTACAATATCGGCGGTGGCCCGGACAACGTGCTATCGCTCATCGAACTGCTGGCGTATATCGACAAGCGCCGCGGCAAGAAACTCCCGTACGGTTTGTCCGATTGGAGACCGGGCGATCAGAAGGTGTTCATCAGCGACATTCGCCGTGCCCAAGCGGAGCTGGGCTGGAGCCCCAAGATCCGCTGCGCGCAAGGTCTCGATCTTCTCTACGACTGGATCAGCCAGAATCGCCAAATGTTCCTTGAAATGACTCCCGCAGTGGCATGAGCGCCGAGTTGCGACAAAGTGGGACAGAGCCGAGCTCTGCCAAAGATGTCCGATCGGCCTTGAACGGTGTGAAGGTTCTGCACGTGGGCAAGTATTATCCGCCCTACATGGGTGGGATCGAGACCCACCTGCAGGCCCTCTCACGCGAACTGACCAAAACACTCGACCTGCGCGTGATCGTTTCCAACGACCGTCGTGGGAGCACGCGCGAAGTTCTGGACGGCGTGAATCTGGTGCGGATCTCCACTCCGCTGAAACTGTTTTCCACGCCCCTTTCACCGGCGATGGTGAGCGCGATTCGCGACTCGACGGCCGATCTGATCCACATCCATTTGCCCAATCCAACCGCCATCATGGCTTATCTCGCCAGCGGTCATCGGGGCAAGGCGATCTTCACGTATCACAGCGACACGGTGAAGCACAAGGTGCTCGGTTCTCTGTTCCAGCCACTTCTCGACGCCGCCTTGCGCCGTAGTTCGGCCGTGATCGCCACCTCGCCTAACTACCTCGCCACCTCACCGGTGTTGGCTACGGTTCGCGACCGGTGTCACGTGATTCCGTATGGCATCGATCTGGAGCAGTTCGAACGCGTCGATGCCGCCGAGGTCGCGCGGGTTCGCCAGCAGTACGGCGAGCGGCTGATCGTGAGCGTCGGCCGGTTGGTGTACTACAAAGGTTTCGAATACCTGATCCGCGCGATGGCGCGCGTCAACGGCAAGCTGCTGATCATTGGCGGTGGACCGTTGCGCGCCGATCTTCTGAAACTTGCCTCCGAACTGGGGATCGCCGAGCGCGTCGTGCTTGTGGGTGAAGTCCAGAACGAGCGCGTGATCCCGTACTACCACGCGGCTCAGATCTTCGCGCTGGCCTCGGTGGCGCGCAGTGAAGCGTTCGGCATCGTGCAGATCGAAGCGATGGCCGCGGGCCTTCCGGTGGTGAACACCGCTCTCGATTCCGGTGTACCGTTCGTTTCTCTTGACGGCCAAACCGGTTTGACCGTGGCGCCCGCTGACTCCGACGCCATGGCCACCGCGTTGAATCGACTTCTGGATGACGCCGAGTTGCGCCGGACCTTGGGGTCGGCCGGCATTCGCCGCGCCCGCCAGGAGTTCAGCCTGGAAACCATGGTGGGCCGAACGCTCCAGCTTTACCGCTCCATTCTGAAAGCCGATAGTGGAATGACCCGATGATTGCGACCGATAGCAGCCCTTCCGGGCTGCCGCCGCGCTTCCGCGCGGCGCGCCGGGCAGAAGCCCGGCGGCGGGCCGTAAGGCCCGACCCCACACTATCCACTAGCTCACATCGTCCGCGTGACTTTCGTCAAACTCCGTGGCCGGTCGGGATCAAAGCCTTTGACCACGGCCAGGTGCGCCGCGAATAATTGCGCGGGAACGATGTAGGGGATGGGCGTGTAGAGATCAGGAATGGGGTGGCGCCGTCCCGGCTGCGCCGGCAGTTCGATAGCGCGAACGCGCCCGCGGGCGTGGCCGTTGCTATGGTCGGTAATCACCAGGGTGTCGGCCTTCAGGCGATCGAGCCGGTCCAAAACGTCTGAGATGGAGGGCCACGTGACGCCCGGTGGCGCAAACACGAAGACCGGAAACGCATGCTCGACCATGGCGATGGGCCCATGCATCAGGTCGGCCGCCGAGAAGCGCTCCGCCAGGACATAGCAGGTCTCCATCAGCTTGAGCCCGAACTCCAGAGCGGTCGCATAGTTCAAGCCGCGGCCGACCGTCACCGTCCCGCCCATGAAGCGGTAGCGCTCGACTGCTTCCGCAATTTCCGCCTCGCGCCGCAGCACCCCGGCCACCCAATCGGGAATGCGGCGGAGATCGTCGCCGTGGACATGCCCGCCCAACGTAGCGGCCAGCAGGTATAGCGCCAGCAACTGCCCCGTGTAAGTCTTGGTGGCGGCTACACTCCTCTCTTTCCCAGCCCGCACCAGCAGCACATGATCGGCAATTCTGGCCATGGTGCTGCGCGCCTGGTTGGTGATGCCAATGGCGATGGCGCCACGCTGGCGCGCGTCTTCGAGAACCGCGTTGATATCGGTCGATTCGCCGGATTGCGAGATGCCGACCACCAGCGCTTCCCGCAGATCGACGGCGCGGTGATACAGGGTAACGATCGAGGGCGCGGCCAGCGAAACCGGAATGCCCGTCGTCATCTCGATGAGGTAGCGGCCGAATTGCGCGGCGTTGTCGGAAGTGCCTCGGGCTGCGATCACGATCAATCTCGGGCGCGCCTTCGCAAATCGTTTCTCTAAGGCGCGTACGGCACGCAGCCCGTGTTCGAGAGTCCGGCTCAGCGTCTCCGGCTGCTGCCGGGTCTCTTCGAGCATCTTCGAAGTGGTCACGTGCGCGCAGGCGAGGAGGCCTGTTTGGGTTGCGCTGCTTGCACGCGGCGCTCCACGTCGCTCCGGAAGCGGTCGATGAAGGCCGCGACGTACTCGAGCACCGGTAGCTCCGGGTTTTCGATCAACGGAGTCAAGTCCATGGCGAAGTTGATGGCCGGGTCTTGGTCGGTCTCGTGGGATGCGTAGTAGGTGGCATGCGCCAGCCGCCGGCCGGCGGTTGCCAGATCGTAGCGCTTGCCGCCGCTCACCTGCGAATCGAACACACCCACCAGCGCCGCGGCCAGATTCGGGCGCGCGGAAGCCGGCAATACCTGCTTGTCCTCGTCCACCATCCAATCCAGATCGCGCCATACCTCGCAGCCGTAGACTTTCTTCGGATGCACTTCGGCGCGTGTTTGGCGCAGCGCGGCGATCGAGCGCAATGCTACGGCGACGTGCGTATCGTGCTTGTCCGCCAGGTTGTGCAGGTAGACGAAGTCGGGTTTCGTCGCCCGCAGGATCGCTTCCAGATCTTCCACTACAGCGGTCTGTTGCGGGTCTTTCACTTGCGCGCTGGTAAAGCCGAGCTGCAGCTGGCAAGCATACTCGCCGACATACGCGGCTTTGCGCTGCTCGGTAATGCGTACCCGCTGCATGTCGGCATCAGTGTAGTTGCCGTAAATTCCATTGCGCGCGCTGCCGGCGCCGTTGGTGACCACCACTCCGGTGAACCATCGGTCGCGCTGCCCGAAGCATTCGGCGATTCCGTGGTAGGCCATGATTTCGAGATCGTCCTGATGCGCGGAAATTGCCAGATGCGTAGTGCGGGCGAGCGCCTCCGGAAGCCCGACGCCATCGGGGACGAAAACATCTGCGGCGGAATTATGAAATCGCATGGGTCGGTTCCCTCACGGAAAGCGGCGGCAGGCTGGCGGCGGCGATGGCTTGTCCATGGCGCTTCTCCTGCTCGCTCGGAATATGAAATCGGATGCGCTCGGCCAATTCGGGGAACTCCGCCAGGAGCACTGTGTTCGCCATGCCGAGAATCAAATTGCCGCCCTCGCCCGTCATGACCCGCCCGAGCACCAACAAATTGCGGAAGTCGTAGAACTCGTCGTACAGGGCGATGGTGTATCCCAGATAAGTACCGATGGTCTCGAAGATCTTGCGCGCCCGCACATCGCCGCCTGCTACCAGTTGCTGCACGTGCTCAAGCTTGGCGGGAAGCGGCATGTCGTTCGGCAAGTCGATACCGGCGCGAACCAGCAGTCTCCCCACTGCCTGTTGCGAAAAGTACTGCGCACCGACTCCAGTATCGCCCGACCACTCATCTACCGGCGCCGATTCGCGATAGTCTACTGGAACGAAGGCCAGTTCGTTCAACCAAGTAGTCAACGAACCCGCAGGAGTCACAAAGCCGGCCGCCAGGCTGCTACCCATGGCGATACCTAGCACGGCGGCATCATTCAGCGCCATGGAACCGGCGAGCGCCGTGACCTCGCCGTCGTTGACGACTTCGAACGGGATGCCGCCCCAAGCGGTTTGTAGATCGAAAAACAACCGCCGGATGCGTTGTTCGAAGAGCGCCGGCGGGACCGAGCGATAGAGCGAGCCGACGCGCACCTCGTTGGCCACATACACACCCGCCGCGCTGCCGCCAATGGCATCGACGCGCGGAAGCTTGGCGGCAGCCCGCCGCAAGGAATCGTTGATGCCGTCGAAGTGGTATTGCGGGTCGGCTTGCGCCGAGGGGTTCCACGGAATTTCTTCGCTGAACACCACACGCCCGTCCGCCAGCGCGGCACACTTGCGGTCGCTCGCGCCCAGATCGAACCCGAGGCGGTAGCCGTCCAAATGGCGGCCAAGCGGCGCGGCTGTCTCCTTTTCCGGCGGGGTCGCGTCGAAAGTGGTGTTCTCGATCGTCATCGGGCGTCCATAGACGCGGTCGCCCAGGAATTGATAGTCGAATGCGCGCGCGCCATCGGGCGCATAGACACTTCTGATATAGGCGGCGAGCGCGGGGTCGCCACCAATGGTGATGCGGTATCCGCCCTTTTGCCAAAGCAGGAACTTGAGTAAACGCTCGACATACCGGCAGTTCACCGGCACGTTTACGCCTTCGTGCGGCAATATCTCGGTGCGGCAGACGGACACCGAACCATCGCTGCGCTCGAGCGCAACCGCCGACTTCGCGCGGCCTTCGGCTTGGATGGCCTCGCGATACGCTCTGGTCCAGAGCGCCGCCGGGGTAAACTCCGGGTCCAACACCGGCCGCATCTTTGGTGACACTTTGATCGCGGACACTGTGATCTTCACGTAACTTACTAACATCATCGGTCCGGGTGTGGCTCGCCGTCCAGTTCACAACGGTTTTTGCGCCGTTACGCTTGGGTTCGTTACCGGATCGAACGCGCTATGTTTTCAATCGGTTCCCGCGATAGAATGAGGGGCAATGGTGGAGGGTAGCCGCTCGCAACTATCTTCGGAAACCGTTCGCGAAGCGCTGGCCCGGGTGCTTGCCAGTAACGAGTTCCGCAGCAGTAAACGTAGCCAGGAGTTCCTGCGGTACGTTGTGGAGCATACGTTAAACGGCCAGGCCGACCTTCTGAAAGAGCGTACCATCGGGATCGAAGTATTCGGCCGCTCGACCGATTATGAGCCCGGCGAAGACGCGACGGTGCGCGTCAAGGCCGGAGAAGTGCGCAAGCGCCTGGGACTCTATTACGCAGAGCAGGGCATCCACGACTCGGTACGAATCGAGCTCCCCTTGGGAACCTACATACCCGAATTTCGAATGCCGGAAGCGGGTACGGCGGTTCCCGAAGCCGTGGCCGCGCCTTCGATTGTGCCCCCGCCGGTCCCGGCCATCCCCTCTACTACCAAATCCCGCGGACCGCTCGTGGTAGGGCTGGCGGCGCTGCTCTGCTTCGCCGCGGCCGGCGTGATCTGGGTGCGCAGCCGTCCGGCTGATATACCAATGGCGCAGTTCTGGGCACCGGTGGTGACGGGTAGCGCCCCGGTTCTGCTGGGAGCTTCTTTTGTGCCCGTGTACGGCCTGGACCGCGAGGCGAATCCGAATCCCAAGCCCCAAGATTTCGTGCTGATGACCGACCAGTTCGTGGGCGGCGGCGATTTGATTGCCATCTCGCGCCTGACTGCCATGCTGACGCGCACGGGCCGGCCGTTCCGTCTGAAGGTGGGCAACGATGTTTCGTTCCAGGATCTGCGCACGGGACCGGCCATCCTGGTGGGTTATTCATACACGCGCTGGCGCGAAATCAGCCGGGAAATGCGCTACTTCATCGATGGCACGCGGCGTCCGATCGGGATCACCGACAACGGGGCGGCGACGCAATGGTCGCTGCCCAATCTTCCCGCCGACCGCCGGACGGACGAAGATTACGCGATTGTCTCGCGCTTGTTTCACCCCGACACCCACGCCATGCTCGTGGAAGTGGCGGGCATCACGCAATATGGAACCGATGCCGGCGCAGAACTGGTGACCAACGCCGACCTGATGGCGGAAGCCTTGCGGACCGCGCCCCCCGGTTGGCAGAACAAGAACCTGCAACTGGTGCTGCACGTGAAGGTGATCGCCGGATCGCCGACATCGCCAAAAGTAGTGGCCACGTATTTCTGGTGAAATCACGGGCAGCCGCCAGCACCGGAAATTCACCGCGGCCTGCTGGCCCTCTAGAGCCGTACCAGCCCCTCACCGGGTTTAGTACACTAGTCCGTTCACATACTTTTCCGGGAGGAACACGTTATGAAGGTTTGGTTGAGACGGCTCGCAGTTGCCGCGGAAGCAACGGCGGTCGTCTGCCTGATGGGCGTCGCGTTGACGGGGCAGGCGGCGGCGCAACCCACCCCGATCCAAGCAGCGAGCGGGAAGACTGCGGGTGAGGTTTTTAAGAACGTCACTACCAGCACGCTGAAAGGGCTCACCACCGCCGATTTTATGGGGGCCATGGGAGTGATGACTGCGGCCTTGGCCTTTGACTGCTCCGATTGTCATACCGGGGCAGGCACCGACAAAGTGGTTTGGGAATTCGACACGGAACGCAAGAAGACCGCCCGCAAGATGGTGGAGATGGTGGCCAACATCAATCGCGCGAATTTTTCGGGCGTGCAACTAGTGACGTGTTGGACCTGTCATCATGGGCGCTCGCGTCCCGCGACCACAATCTCTCTCGACGCCCTATACGGTCCTCCCAACGAGGAGAAGGATGACATCGTCGCGCCCGGCCAGGGCGTGCCCACCGCCACGCAGATTCTGGACAAGTACATCCAGGCGCTCGGCGGGGCACAGAAGGTCAACAGCCTTACCAGTTGGGTCGCCACCGGCACCCAGGGTGGGTACCAGCGCGTGCGCGGCGGCGGTCAGTTCCAGATCGTCGCGAAGGCTCCGAATCGGCGCGCCGTGCTCATCACATTTAAAGAGGCCAAAGATCGCGGGGACCAGGCCAGAGTGTTCGATGGCATGGTCGGTTGGGTGAATGTACCGCGCTCGGTTTTGGGCGAATACCAGGTGACGGGCAGCGAGCTGGATGGCATGCGGGCGGATGCGGAACTTTCGTTCCCTGGCAGGATCAAGCAGGTCCTCACGAATTTGCGCTCGGGCTTTCCCGATAGCATCGACGGCAAAGAAGTCGACGTGGTGCAAGGAAACAGCGCCAACGGTTTGCTCGTAACGTTGTACTTCGATAAGAAGTCCGGCTTGCTGACGCGGGAACTCCGCTATAGTAAGTCGCCGATTGGCCGTATCTCGACGCAGGTGGACTATGCCGATTATCGTGACGTGAACGGGATCAAGTTCCCCTTCTCGTACACGTTCGTCTGGTTGGACGGCAAGGACGCGTTCACCATCAGCGACGTGAAGGTGAACGTTCCGATCGATGACGCCAAGTTCGGCAAGCCTTCGGGCGGAACGACGCACTAATGTAGTGCGTAATGCAAAATGCAGTTTAGCTCTGTGGGGCGGACGATCGGTTTCCGTCGTCTGCCGGCGGCGCACAGCGGCCAAAGGCGCGCTTGGCACACCCTGGCAGACCGCGAAAGACGACGGTCTGCCCCGCGGAATTTGTGACGCGGACCACTAGATTGCGAGGCGAGCTACGAAGATAGGGCGGCTGAGCTCGGAGACCATCGCGGTGGTGGCTGCCCTCGTAGTGCTCGTAGTGCCACGGCCTTCGTCGGCGCAGTGGGTAAACTATCCGACCGCCGGCATACCACGCGCGGCTGATGGCAAGCCGGATCTGAACGCGCCCGCGCCGCGAACACGCGACGGAAAACCCGACCTCTCCGGCATGTGGGGCTGGGAAGATAACCGGCCCTGTCCTCCCGATGGCTGCCCGGATCAAAAGGTCGGCCAGGAGTTCATCAACCTTGGCTGGAGTCTCAAGGGTGGTCTGCCCTATCAACCCTGGGCCGCCGGCCTGGTGAAGAAGCGTTCAGCGGAAAATAGCAAAGACGATCCGCAATCCCGGTGCCTTCCGAGAGGCGCACTCAGAATCCTCACCGATGGCCTGTATAAGAAGATCATCCAGACACGGGCTGCTCATCATTCTTACCGAACGAAACGCCGGTTACCGGCAGATCTTCACCGACGGCCGGCCATTGCCCGAGGATCCGAACCCGTCGTGGAACGGTTATTCGTCGGGTAAGTGGGAAGGAGACACCCTGGTCGTCCAGACCACAGGGTTCCGCGATGACATGTGGCTTGATGCGTCCGGGAGCCCGCTCACCAGCGCGGCAAAGGTTACGGAACGATACCGCCGCCCGAGCTTTGGAAAACTGCAAATCGAAATTACCGTAGATGACTCGAAGGCTTACACCAAGCCCTGGACGATTCAGCTCAACCAACCGCTGAAGGCCGACACGGAGCTGCTCGATTACATTTGCCTAGAGAACGAGCGAGACTTCACGCACTTCGTAGGGAAATAGCAATGAACACTACTCGGCTGGCTCTGTGGCTCCTCACCGCTGCTGCGCCGCTCGGCGCGCAGTGGCTGAACTATCCCACCCCAGGCATCCCGCGCCTCCCCGACGGTACGCCGAACCTTTCTGCACCAGTGCCGCGAACCGCTGATGGCAAGCCGGATCTGTCTGGATTGTGGGAGCCCACCGGGTCATCCTCCTCCACGTTTGTGGGCAACTCGCAGCGGGATCCGAAATTTCAGGACGTCAGTCTGGAGATGAAAGGCGGCCTGCCACTACAGCCGTGGGCCGCGGAATTGGTGAAGGCACGGCGTGCAGAGAATAACAAAGACGATCCCGACACCCACTGCCAACCATTGGGACCCATCAAAATGCACCTGCATCCGTATCCGCGCAAGATCATCCAGACGCCCGGCCTCCTGGTGATCCTGTTCGAGCGCGATACGGCCTACCGGCAGATTTTCACGGACGGGCGCCCGCTGCCGGAAGATCCGCAACCCAGCTTCAACGGTTACTCTTCGGGCAAATGGGAAGGCGACCAGCTGGTGGTGAAGACAAACGGAATCCGCGACGGTACCTGGCTTGACGTGAGCGGCACGCCACTTACCAGCGCCGCGCTCGTGACAGAGCGTTTTCGGCGGCCCAGTTTCGGCAGGTTGGAGATCGACATTACCGTAGATGACTCCAAGGCTTATACCAAGCCCTGGAGCATCCACGTAAATCAATCACTCGCCAGTGATACAGAGCTGTTGGAGTTCGTTTGCTTGGAAAACGAACGGGACATCCGCCATCTGGTGGGGAAATAAGACCGGGCAGCGGCGGCCACCGGCATTGTTCGCGATGCGGCAGATAGCGATCGAGCTCAACGCTGCCAGGAAATCCGCGCTTCTTCCAATGGAACCGCGACGCCTGCCCGTTGCGGGATCACGCGCGGTGTGTAATCGCCCGCCGGACGCGTGGCTGGTACGCTGCCGCAGTACGCGTAATCGCTGCCTCCGCCGACCAGGGGACGGCAACGTTTCATCTCCTGCCGCACCGGGCCGTCGCCGTCGGTCTCTTCGGCATAAAGCTCGACTCGAACAGAACTCGGGTCGAGGTCATCGAGGTAGACCTGAACTTCGAATGCATGCTGCCCGCCCGTTGTGTCCACCCGAACCTCACCCAAGCGCAGCTTGGTCCAATCTTTATCCAGCGCCTTCTGCCAATCCACTATTTGCCTGCCCACGGCCCCCTTGTCCGCAGAGCGCTCGCGGTAAGCCGCCGCGCCCGCAAGATAGTAGTGCTCGGTGTATTCGCGCACGGTGCGGTCGGCGGAAAAACGTGGAGTGAGTCGAGCGATGCTTTCGCGCATACGCGCCACCCACGCGGTTGGAATGCCCTGGTCGTTGCGGGTGTAGAACTCAGGGATCACTTGGTTTTCGAGCACGTCGTAGAGTGCTTGGGCTTCAGCCCCATCCCAAGCCGGATCGTCGCCATGTTCTTGCCCATCGCCTAACGCCCACCCGATATCCGGCGTGTACGCTTCTGCCCACCAGCCGTCCAGTTCCGACAGATTGATCCCTCCATTCACGAGCACCTTCATGCCGCTGGTTCCGCTGGCCTCCCATGGCCGCCGCGGCGTGTTGATCCAAACGTCCACTCCCTGTGCCAAATGCTCGGTGAGGAGCATGTCATAGTCACTGAGGAAAATGGCGTGCGGGCGTGTTTCGGGTTGTCGAATAAAATGCGTCCATTGCTGTATGAGAGCTTGCCCTGCCTGATCGGCCGGATGCGCCTTGCCGGCGATGATGAGTTGCACCGGGCGCTGCGGGTTGGTCAGGATACGAATCAGGCGCGCGGGATCGCGCAGCAGCAGGTTTGGCCGCTTATAGGTGGCAAAGCGGCGTGCAAACCCCAGGGTCAACACGTAGGGATCGAACAGATGTCTGGCGGCGTCCACTTCTTCGGGCGGGGCGCCTGCGGCGGCCAGTTCGCGCGACAAGCGTTCGCGCGCATAATCCACCAGCGCTCTGCTCGAAGCGGCCCGAAATTGCCACAGTTCCGCGTCCGAGATCCGCCGAATGGGGGCGCCGAGCTCTTCCGTCGTTCCCAGCCACCGATCCTTCCCGCAGGCTTTAGTCCAAAGGCTGTCCGCCTCCGCCGAATCCCAACTCGGCATATGGACACCGTTGGTGACGTGCGACACCGGGATCTCCTCCAATGGCCAGCGGGGAAACAGCGAGAGAAACAGCCTTCGGCTCACCTCGCCGTGCAAGCGGCTCACGCCATTCACTGCTCCGCTGCCGCGAATGGCCAAGTACGCCATGTTGAAGGGCTCGGCGTGGTCGCCGGGGTTTTGGCGCCCAAGAGCCATCAAATCCTCGAGCCGAATGCCCAGCTTCTTATCGGCGTAGCCGCCGAGGTATTGCTCAATGAGGGAGGGAGAAAACCGGTCAAAGCCGGCGGCCACTGCCGTGTGTGTGGTGAACAGATTGCCTGCCCGCGTTACCGCCAGCGCGACGTCGAACGGCTGTCCGGTCTCGTCGATGAAGCTGCGGGCGCGTTCCAGCACCGCGAATGCGGCATGGCCTTCATTCAGGTGACAGATCTCTGGTTGGAGCCCGAGCGCATGGAGCAGCCGCCACCCACCGATCCCCAACAGGATTTCCTGTTGCAGGCGCAGTTCCGGGCCGCCGCCATAAAGCTCGCTGGTAATTCCGCGGCGAGCCGGAACGTTGGCGGCGTCGTTGCTATCCAGCAGGTAAAGCCTTACTCGGCCCACCTTCACCTGCCAGGCGCGCAGCCAGACGGAATAGCCAGGCAGCGCGATTTCCAGGCGCAGCCATTCGCCGTTAGGCTGGCGCAGCGGCGTGAGCGGCAGTTGTCCCGGGTCGTTATACGGGAACAGCGCCTGCTGTGCGCCGTTCTTGTCGATCATCTGGCGAAAATAGCCTTGCTGGTAGAGCAGGCCCACGCCCGCCACCGGGACGCCCAGGTCGCTGGCGGCCTTCAACTGATCGCCCGCGACGTTGCCCAAGCCGCCTGAGTAGATGGGCAGCGCTTCACTCAACATGAATTCCATGCTGAAGTAGGCAGCCAGAGTCAGGGGAGGGCGCGGATGATTCCGCTGAAACCAGGCAGGTGCTTCCGTGGCGCGCCGGCTGGCTTCGACAAAGCCATCGACGTTGTTCCGGAACCGCGAGTCGCTCAATACTTGCTCGATCCGGTCGCGCGAGACGGTTTGCAGGACCACCCAGGGATTGTGCGTAATCGCCCAGAGCTCCGGGTCGAGCTCCCGCCACACCTCGTCTGTCGCCCGGTTCCACGACCAGCGCATGTCCAACGCCAGCTCCGCCAGGGCATCGAATCCCTCAATTTCCGCAGGCAGAAGATTGTAAATGGGATGGCTGACACGGGCTCCGCTGCTCACGAGGTCCCTCCCTTTCGCTCTAAATCCAGTATCGCTGAGCGCCGTTACAAATTGGTCAAAACGGCAATTCTTCCGCCGCAAACGGCGTGTCGATATGAGAATTTGCTTACTTCTGGCAACTTCATATACCGTATGCCACATGTTAGGCTGTCGGCCATGCGCTGGCTATTCTTGTTGGCGGTGTTCACCGCCCCCGTACTTGCCGAACTTCCGGCCCCGAATGCGGCGGGAGTTTCCTTCGGGCAGATCCAATTGAGAGTGCGCGATGCCAATGCGCAAATGAAGGTTTGGACCGACGTGCTGGCGCCCCAGCTCGGGAAAGCGGGGCCAATGGTCTTGCTCAAGGTGCCCGGCATCAACGTCATCATCAGCAATAGTGAAACCGACGCCGGGTCCGATGGCTCTGCGCTGAATCACATCACCTTCGCCGTGAAAGACTACGCCGATATCAAAACCAAGTTGAAGAAAGACAAAGTGCCCATGAAGGATTCGAACCGCCATCTGATGGCTACTTTTCCAGCGGGCATCCGTGTCGAGTTCATCGAAGACAAGAACCTCCCTACTCCGGTAGCTTTCCATCACCTTCAGTTGGCCGTGGTCGATCCTGAGGGTGAGCGCGACTGGTATGTGAAGCACTTTGGAGCGGTCGCGCTACCGGACCAGGCCAACTTTGCCGTGTCGCTACCCGGGGGCGAAATCCATTTTGTAAAAACCGCAACACCGCAAGCGCCCACCCGGGGCCGCGCCCTCGATCACTTCGGTCTCGAGGTGAAAGGCCTGGAAGCCTTCTGCAAGAACCTGACTTCCGATGGAGTGACACTCAATTTCGAATATCATGAACTCCCGCGGTTTGGTTTCAAAGCGGCATTTCTTACCGATCCGGCCGGAGCATATATCGAATTGACGGAAGGCTTGGCCGGCAAATAGGCCTCTTCAGCAGCCTCGCCGCCGAAGCCAGGCCCACGCCGCGAGCAGTGCCTTTGCCGATTCGACTCCATGTCGGCAGCGCGATTGGCTACGCTGCACGCTTGCACCGCGGTCACGCCACTATTCGATTAGCCGCAGGTTAGCCAAGTAGTACTTCAGAAAGCAAATAATAGGCAAAATCCAAATAATCAATTGGATTTCCGAGCCATTACCGCGGTAGGCTGAAGCTAATATCGACGGCTGGGTGAGCCGTCACTTAGTCTGAGATCCCCGCCCTGATCAATCCCAGTTCTTCAGGAGGAGGCCTTATGGTAGCGCGTGTACTTGCGGTCGTTTTCTTACTTGGCCTGTCGGTAGTCCTTACCGGTCAGGAGCCCGAGGACCCGCATTCGGTTCCCAAATGCGACGTGTCGGCGAAGAATGGCGCGCACGAATGCCATTGCTCCAAGATGGTATCGGACGCCCAAGCCCAGCACGGCGATCGCTGTCATCGCGAATCCAAGAGCCGCGAGGAATTACACGAGTGCATGGGAAACATGCCGGCGCCCTGCGACATCATCGAGCATCCGTCGAATTATGGTGTCGGCGATCACCCGGACAAGTGTAAGACCTGGTGCCGCCGCGACCGTTGCTTCTGTAACGATGGCCCCTGCGCGCCGGACCCTGACGAGTAGGAATTCGGTTCTCAATAAAGTAAGTTGGCGCCAAAGTCCGGAATGGCGCCCGCCTGAATCAGGGCCGTCCAATCATCCAGTTTCTTCTGACCCTCGGTCCAGATGCTCCGGAACATGGCGATAAACTGCAGCACAGTGTAGCGTTCTCCCGCTGCGAGGAGATCGCGCGCCAGAGCCATGTTCGGTCCATACTTCTGCAGCGTCGGCGTGGATGGCACTGCTGCCGCAGCCATCAGTGAACTCTTGGCCAACGCCAGGTTGTGGTCCCTTTGCAGTGCCACGCGGCCGAGGATGAGGTTTCCTGAATGCAAGGCGTTGCCGTACGTGCTGCTGCTGGTGAACTGTGGCGCCAGAGCCAAAAGCTCTCTGGCGTACGCTTCCGCCTTGCCCAGTTGACCGGCGTCCAAGGCGAATTTGGCCAGGGTAGCGTCTAGCGAGAACCTACTGGCGGGATCGGGGCGGGTGATCGCTTCGAAACGCTCCAATTGTTGCTGAGGTGTTAGGACGATGGATGGCGCGAGCTTGTAAATACCTGCCGAAAGAGCGGTCGCCTGGCGGCTCGCTTTTGTGAAATCGCCCGACTGGAGCAGCGCCTTCACTTCATCGGCCAAGGCACTGAGTTGCTGAATCTGTTCCGCGGTCGGCGTAGGGGATGATGGCTGCTGTCCGTATGCAAAGGCCCCCACGACCGCGCAGCCTAGAGTAAGCGCTGAGAGCCGCGGTTGCATATTCCTCCGTTCGGACTACTTCTTCTTCTCTGCGGCCTTGCCGCCGGCCTCTTGCAGGTAATGGTGCAGGTCCTGGTTGCCCTCGATGCATCCGAACTCCATGATTTCGTAGTTCGGCTGCAGGTTCCGCATCAGGGGCATGGCGATCTTCCAGGGTTTGGTGAACACTTTTGAGTCGTCCATGGTGGCTTCGTAATTGATCGTTCGGTCATTCACCATGGTGAACCGCTCTACCACGTGCAACTGGTCGCTGTGGAAGTCGCCGGCCGTATCGAACCAGGTCCGGTCGTTGAGGTTGGTCGTATCGACCACCAGCGTGTCGCCCTCCCAGTGGCCCACCGAGTCACCCTCGAACAAGTGCACGTTCGGCCCAAGAGTATGCTCGCGACTGTCTGTAGGAATGATGCGATACGAGTGCATGAATTCCCAGTTCATCACGATGTAGCCGGGCGGCTGCAGAATCTGAAATCCGAACTGCACGTAAATCTGCTTGGGCACGCCGGACATGTAGCAATGCAATTCCGGTTCATCTGCCAGATGATGCTCGAAGTTGTCCTTGGCCTTTTCGGCGGCCCACGGCTGATACGGAATCAATCCGTCTGGCGGATCCACAATGGCGCCGTCGCCGGCAGGCAGCGACTGCGAGCGCCTGGGATGTTTCTGCACCTCAAAGACGGCTCCGCCATTCATCCCAGCGTTCCAATAGCCCGTCATGTTGGGCTTGCCGTCGGCCATGCGCGGCGTCGGCCCTGGAGGTGGCAATGCCGGACTGCGGCCCCTGCCGAACCCTCCGCGTCCACCGCCCGGCCCGCCGCGCCCGCCTTCCGGAGCAGCGGGCGGCTGACCAAACATCGGCAGCGCCGCGATTGCGAGGACGGCAGCGATTGGACTCAGCAGCCTCGTCATGCTCACTTGCCCTCCTTCTTGGCGGCCGCCTGTTCAGCCAGATAGTGGCACTCGTACTCCAGCAAACGCGCGTTGGGCTTGGTGTTCCGGTAGAGCGTCGCGCTGATCTTCCACGGCATCGTGAACGTCTTCGGGTCTTCGATGGTGGCTTCGTATTTCAGCGTGTCCGCGCCCGTACGCGTATAAGCCTCGGTAACGTGCAACTCGTCGCTATGGAAATCTCCGGCTTTATCGAACCAGGTCTGGTCATTGAAATCGCCTACATCGACCACCAGGGTGTCGCCTTCCCAATGGCCCAGCGAATCGCCCTGCCAGAAGTCGATGCCCTCCATGTGCTGTTTGCGATTCAGGTAAATGTTGCGGAAATTGTGGATGTACTCGTATGCGATTGCGATCTGGCCGGGCGTCTGGAAAATCTGAAACGGGTATTCCAGCAGGTTGATCCGCGGCACCCCCGGCATATAGCAACTGTTGAGGGGATCGGCTTTGGCGCTATTTTTTTCATTCTGCTTTTTCTGAGCCAGCGCCGCGGGCTGGTAGGGGATCTTGCCGTTTTTCGGCTCCACGATCAGTCCCTTAGCCTTCTCGATGTCTTTATCCGGCGAGTTGCGGATTTCCCAAATCCCCTGCAAGTCCGGCTGGCCATCGGGGGTGCGCGGCGCCGTATAGGCTTGGCCGGCGGCGAGCGGCGCGAACGTCCACACCGCCGCCGCGGCCAGCAGAATAACGGTGCAACGACGTTTCATTTGCGCGTGTGTTCCTGAATTATTCCTTAGGCGGCGCGCCTGGCGCGGGCGGGGGTGCGGCTCCGCCTCCAGGTCCCTCGGGCGAACCGGCAAACATCCGTCTGCCGTCGGCCGTGGTTACGCTGCTCGTCCACATCACCGTCGTTCCATCCTTCGATTTGAAACCCGTTACCGTGATTTCTTCTCCAGGCTTTAAGCTGTCCTTGCGCCAGCCCTGCCGGTAGAGACCGTTGGGTGGGAGGGCTTCGCACGACCAGTGCTCGATCGTGCCGTCTTCCGCTTTCACATCCAGATGAATCCACGAGTGCGGGTTGACCCAGTCCATCTTGGTAAACGTGCCCTTAATGGTGAAGGGCTTGGACGCGTCAAACTCGGCTGCAAACGAATGGTGCGCCCACACCGGCAGCGCCGACAATAACAAGGCGGCGCCCGCCGTCAAGATCATCAAACGAATCCTCACGCAAGACCTCCCGGAGATTCCGTAATCAATTACACCACAGTGACTGGACTGGTGTGGCATTGTGGAGCAGGCCGGCGCGTCTTGCGGCCGGACCTGGCCCGCACACCGGAAAGGGCGCCCGCAGATGACGAGGGTTGGCCCACTTCGGCGCTATTGCTTCCCAGCCGCCTTCAGCAGCTCCGCTTTTTCGACTCTGCGGCCCGGATAGTGGATGGGAATGATGCGATCGTAATCCAGATTCAACCGCTCCAGATTTTCCACCAGGTTCACATGATACGGGTTCACCGGCGCATTGGGGTTGTTGACCACGTTGAACTCGTCCGCCTCCACAATGACCTTTTCCTTCGGTAGATACGCGAAGATCATGCCGTCGTTATGCGTGCTGTTCTTGACGTGGTATAGCTCGACGACGTGGTTGCCGTCGGTCAGCACCTTCTTCTCCGTCATCGTCTCGAACTTAGGCTTCACCTTCGCTTCGGACAATTTGTCGGGATTGAGGGTATGCGGGTTGCTCCAGACTTTTTCGTAGTAAGACTTGTTGATCTGGTGCGTGATCACCGTTGCGCCCTCCGCCACAAATGCGCGCAAGCCACTCGCATGATCGAAGTGGTTGTGCGTGTTCACCACCCACTTGATGGGCTTATTCGGAATCAGCCGCTTCGCTTCGGAAATAATCTGCAGCGCGCGCTCCTCGCTTTGCGGCCCTTCGATCACGAGGATTCCGTCCTTCATGTCTACAGCCACGGCGGCGTAAGCGCCTGGAAGCAGATAGACTCCGTCGCTCAGTTTCTCCGGCTCCGTGGACACAGCGCCCGGTCCTCCCGGCCCGCCGCGTCCGCCGCGCCCCCGTCCTTCCGGCTGTTGGATACTGGCAGTCACGTTCGGCTTCACGTCGGTAACCGTCAGCTCGAAAGTCGGAAAGCCGCCTTGCTTCTGAAGCATGTGCGTCGGAAATTTCACGCCGCTGAAGTCTTTGTAATCGCTGTAATCGGCTTCGTACAGCATGTCGCCGAGCACGGCGTTGTCGATCCAGGTTTCGACGCGCGCGATCATGTTCTGATCGTCGACATAGCCGTTCACTTTGGCTTTATTTTGGCCTTCGAACGAGATCACCGTGTACTTCTTGCCGTTCATCTTCTTGGTTTCGATGGTGGCATTGGCGGCGTTTGCTGCGCGCAGAAAACCCCAGGGCAGCATGATCAGATCGAGCCGCTGCGCCCAGGGAGTCTGCGGGTTGAAGATCACCACCTGGTCCTGCTTCTGCTCGCCGACCAGAGGTTGCCCGCCGCCGCCGCGCGGCGGGTTCTCGCCCTGCGTGCGCGTCCTCACCAGATGCGAAGCTTCCTTATCAAAATCGATGGTGCGATCGTAGGAAGGATCGGCAAACCGCGGCCAGGGCGAGCTCGGATTCATCGCCTGTCCCAACGAAAAATCGGAGCCCGATCCCGAATATTCGATGGTTTTCAGATTGTCCGCGCCCATCGCCTTCGAAACGTTGCCGATGACGGTTTTCGCGTCTTGCGCGCCCGCCGCCCATGCCAGCAGCGCCAGCAATGCCGCCGCGGCGAAGCCTCTTTTGAACATACGTCGCCTCCAATGATTTCCGGGTAGATCAGTATATCTCAATGGCGTGGTAGTGGGCGGAGGTTCCACCGCCGAGACGCAGAGACGCAGAGAAAACAAGAGATGGTTGGCCGCCGCGGTTAAATTGAGATCGCCAACCTCATCGAGCAACGCGTATCCACAAATGTCACCGGTCCGTCACGGCTATTGTGTTCCTCTGCGTCCCGGCGTCTCGGCGGTAATTTCTTGCAGTTGCGCCACACAGACCTTTCCGTTTATCGTTGTTATTCCCCTTATGCCCACTAAGACTCCGATCACAGTCGCCCATGGCGACGGCATCGGCCCTGAGATCATGGCGGCCACGCTGCAGGTCCTCCAGGAGGCCGGCGCGGCTCTCGAGATTGAAACCATCGACGTAGGCGAAAAAGTCTACCTGCGCGGCAACACTTCCGGCATCGAACCCAGCTCCTGGGCCTCGCTGCTGCGCACTAAGGTCTTCCTGAAAGCGCCGATTACCACGCCGCAGGGCGGGGGCTATAAGAGCCTTAATGTCACCACGCGAAAGACGTTGGGGCAGTACGCGAATGTTCGGCCCTGCGTCTCCTATCACCCGTTCGTCGACACCAAGCATCCCAACATGGACTTGGTAGTCGTACGTGAAAACGAAGAAGATCTGTACGCCGGCGTCGAATACCAGCTGAGCCCGGAGATGACATCCGCCATGAAGCTCATCTCGCGGCCGGGCACCCAAAAGATCGTGCGCTACGCGTTTGAGTACGCGCGCCGCCACAATCGCAAGAGAGTCACCTGCTTCACGAAGGACAACATCCTGAAGATGACGGACGGGCTCTTCCACAAGATCTACGATGAGATCGCCGCAGAGTATCCGGATATTCAGAAGGAACACTGGATCGTCGATATCGGCGCCGCCAAAATGGCCGACACGCCGGAAGCGTTCGACGTGATCGTGATGCCCAATCTTTATGGCGATGTTCTCTCTGACGTGGCAGCGCAGATCGCCGGCTCGGTAGGCTTGGCGGGCTCGGCCAATATCGGCGACAACTGTTCGATGTTCGAAGCCATCCACGGTTCGGCGCCGCGCCGCGCCGGTCAGAATCTAGCCAACCCCTCCGGCCTGCTGTTAGGTGCGGTGCTCATGCTGGTGCACATCGGACAATCGGAAGTCGCCGAGCGCGTGCACAACGCCTGGTTGCGCACCATCGAAGATGGCGTCCACACCTATGACATCTTCGAGGAGGGGGTAAGCAAGGAAAAAGTCGGCACCAAAGAGTTTGCCAAAGCTGTGGTGGCGCGCGTCGGGCAGAGGCCGAACATTCTCAAAGCGGTGAGCTATGCGAAAGCCCCGCCCCATGCACCCGCCAAGCACGCCGGCTCCGCCGCGCAATCCACGCAAATGGACATCAAGGGAATCGATGTGATCATCTATTGGCCTTCGCGCAATCCCAAGGAACTCGCAGCGGCGGTTTCTAAACATGCGGAGGATGGGATCAAGCTCGAAATGGTCGACAATCGCGGCGTGATGGTGTTTCCTCCGGGCCTGGCAGCCGCCGAGACCTTCTGCACCGACAGCTTCCGATGCCGCTTCCTGTCCGACGGCAAAGCCGATCGGGGCAAACTCTTGGCCATCGCCAAGCGCATCAGCGACGCTGGAATCGATGTGGTGATGACGGCTTCGCTGCGCACCTACAACGGGCAATTAGGCTACTCCCTGGCTCAGGGGCAATAGCGGATGGCGGCGGTTCCGTTAGTCGCCGTTATCATGGGCAGCAAGTCGGACTGGGAGACCATGCGCCAGGCCGACGAGGTGCTCACCAAGTTCGAAGTTCCGCACGAATGCCGCGTGCTATCGGCGCACCGCACCCCGGCCGAGACGGCCAAGTACGTGAGCGAGGCCGAGGCGCGCGGTATCGAAGTGATCATCGCCGCTGCTGGTGGCGCCGCTCACCTGGCGGGAGTCTGCGCCGCGCACACAGTTTTGCCCGTGTTGGGCGTTCCCATGGAAAGCGCCTCGCTCAAGGGTATGGATTCCCTGCTTTCCACCGTGCAGATGCCCGCGGGGATTCCTGTGGGAACGCTGGCCATCGGCGCTCCTGGGGCGCGCAACGCAGCCCTTCTTGCAGTTGCGATCCTTGCCAATAGCCGCCCCGATCTCCGCGACCGCCTGCGCCGTTTCCGAACCGAGCAAAGCGAAAAAGTGCTGCGGGAAACGCTGCCGTGAACCATTACGTCAGACCGTAACAATGAGCCAGCCCGGTGAGGAACATGGCCTAAAACGCCAACTGCCGCTCACCGACCTGGTCTTTCTCCAGTCATCCTGATCGTGGGGCTTAGTCGGGTCGGCTCCGCGGCCAAACAGGGATCGACGCATGTGGTCCTTTGGCTGGCGGGTATCGTTTTCTTCTACCTGCCGCTTGGCGCCGTAGTTGTCATGCTGAGCCGCGCCATCCCCATCGAGGGCGGCACCTATCAGTGGTGCGAGCGGGCATTTCGCCTTTCGCCGGTTACATGGCGGCCTGGAACGTTTCCTTCTACACCATCATCATTATCGGCGTGCAGGGGCCCAGTTTGATCAACAACGTCGCTTACATCGCGGGGCCGCGCGGTGCCTGGATGATGAACAGCGCCCCAATGATCGTGGGCGCCTCGATCGTAGCGTTGCTCGCCTTGTACGCCGTGAACGTGCGTGGACTGGACCTCGGCAAATGGTTTACCGGGAGCGGCTCCGTGTTGACACTCGTCTTGTCCGTTCTCATGCTGTACCTGCTGTTCGAGCGCTGGGTGAGTGGCGTGCCCGCGGCACATCCTCCGTTCTCGCTGGCGAGGCCGGCCTTCTCGATCCTCACGCTCAATGTGTTCACTAAAATGTCGATCGGCGCTCTCTAGCCGGTTTCGACAATGCGGGCGTTTTCGCTGGCGAATGCCGCGCGCCGGATCGCGATCTTCCGCGTTCCGTATTGCTGTCGGCTCCGCCGATTGCCGGCACGCACATTTTGGGAACGGCTGCGCTACTCGCCGCCTGTTTGTGCATCATGTACGCCTTGCTCTTTTCCGTAGCGTTGATCGGGAAGCGGTCGGCGGGATTGCGGCCGGGTGCCGGGGTTCGCTTGGCCGCGCTGTCCGGCCTCGTCGTCAGCCTGGCATCCCTGCCGTTTCAGGTCGTGCCTCTTGCCGGCGTGCCGAATCCAGCCATCTTCGGCCTGAAAGTCGGCGGGTTGGTATGTGCCGTCAATGCACTCGGAGCCTGGTTGTGTTGGCGAGGGGCCGAGCGCCTGCCAGAGCGGAAATTCCGCTTGGCAAACCCTGAGCAGGCTTAGACACCGAGAGGAAATTAGACGCGCGGACGCTGCTAGTGTGAGAACCGGCGACTCGCCGCCCGAAACGTTCCAAAATCTTAAGCACGAAGCCGTCGATACTGTTACCCTACGCACAAATCTGCACGCTCAAGTGACCTAAAGATCGAGAATAGCGACCAAATAGATGAATGGATCTATTTGGAACGCGGGGTCGTGGTCCACGAAATACCGCTAGGAAGAATGTTTAACCATTGGAATCTCCTGCGAGTCCTAGCGGCTGCAGGCGTCGCCTTACTGGCGGCGCACCGAGCCAAAGCAATTTCGGTTACGGTAAGCACCTCCGCTCCACCACCAGCACGGGTGGGCACCAGGGTAACCTTTAGCGGCGTAGCATCGGGCGCCGGTAGCAATCTCTGGTACCGCTTTCGTGTCAGGGAAATGGGTGGCAACTACCGGATGATTCGCGACTACGGTCCGTCCAGCGCCCTGGAATGGACCGCGAGCGCGCATGAGGGCGTCTATGAGATGGAAGTCTCCGCGCGTGACCTCGACTCCGGCGATGCGGCGGCGGCTTCGACGTTATTCCAGTTTGCCCCCGTGGTCACGGCCCAGAAGGCCATAGTGTCGCCCACCAATAACTCGCTGGTTTTCTTGTATAGCGCACCCGCATGCAGAGAACTGGAACGGATGCGCGTGACATTCTGGGGGCCGGACGGGATCATCCACCAGACGCCGTATCAGGATTGCAATGGCCAGAGCATGAATTTCTACCTGGCGGGGATGTTTCCAGACGCTAACTACATCGCATACCACACCGTCGATACGGGCTCGCCACGTAGCAGCAGTATGGGTAAAACCAGTATGGGTGTCACGTTCACCACGGGAGATCTGCCGGCGAGCCTGTACTCCGACGCGATTCTAGTGCCCAGCCCCACTTCGGCATCGGACCATATTTTGCTGGGCAGCCCGATAGGCGTCATTCCCGAGGCGAACGATCTTGCCGGCAACGTACTATGGTACGGGCCAGCAGACATTTCGTTTGTAACTCGCATCGAGCCGGGCGGCGACATGTGGGGAATCGTGGAATCAACCGCCGGCGTTTCCGCCCAGCAGTTAGTCCGTAAATTCGATTTGACCGGCATGACGTTATTGGAAACCAACGCCGCGCGAGTAAACGAGCAATTGACAGCCATGGGAAAGCGCCAGATCAGCGGCTTCCACCACGAAGCTCGTCCTCTGTCCAACGGCTGGGTGGCTGTGCTGGGAGATGTGGAACAGATTCTTACGGATGTCCAAGGCCCTGGGCCGATCGACGTCCTCGGCGACATGATCGTGGTTCTAGATCAGAATCTAAACGTCGTGTGGACATGGGACACCTTTGACTTCCTGGACGTCCGCCGCATGGCGGTTCTGGGAGAGACTTGTCCCACTGCCGGTTGTCCACTCATGCTATTGGCCGATACCGGTAATGATTGGACCCACGGAAATGCAATCCAGCAGACGGCGGACGGCAACCTCCTGTATTCAACGCGCCATCAGGATTGGCTGATCAAAATCGCCTACGGTAACGGCGTTGGCGACGGCCACATCATCTGGCGGATGGGCAACGATGGTGACTTCACGATTAACTCGACGGACCCCTATCCCTGGTTCACTCATCAGCACGACGGCAACTTCGAAATTGCAGACCCAACCAAACTTCTGGTTTTCGATGATGGCAACACTCGCGTAACCGTGATGAATGGGGGGAATAGCCGCGGCCAGGTGCTGCAGATCGACGAACAGAACCTCGTCGCCACGCCGTTGCTGAACGCGGACCTGGGGGTGTATTCGGAGGCAGTCGGATCCGCGCAAGATTTGCGCGACGGTAATTTCCACTTCGACGCAGGTTTTGTTGAGGAGAACAACACCATCGATTCGTATTCCTTTGAAGTCAATCCGAGTGGGCAAATCACGTATGATGCACATCAGAACGTGATCGTTTACAGAAGTTTCCGCCTGACAGACATGTATACGCCGAACTAAGCTATCCCCTGAAACGCGGCATCTTTCTTAAGCGAACCTGCGCCGCCGCTTTCGGTCCAATGTGTGGAGCACGCGAAGGAAATTAGACTCGCGGACGCCGCCAATGTGAGAAACCCACACGGTTCCGCGATTTTGAAAAGTAATTCGTCCGTTTGCCAGAGTCGCGTCCGGCACGGCCTCGAGCGCATGAGTGACGTCGCGCGATCTGCTGAAGCCTGCCCTGATAAATGGAGTAAACTCCGCTGTTTTACACAAGAGCTAACTGCTCTTCGGTGGGCTCGGCTCAACAATACCAGGGCTCGGTGAGATAGGGGATGGTGGCTCGGTCCGGCCGAGGGGCATCCTCGGGAAAGGAGCCGTTGCCCGCAAGGTCCCAGATCTGGCGGAAGATTTCGACGCGCGATGCGCGGCGCCGTTCCTGGCGCTTGATCAGCTCCTGGATCGATGCGCTCAAGGGGTCCAGAGACGGATCGGGATTGCACCACGGATAAGCCAGGGCCCGCGCGTCGTACGGTCCCACCATCTCGCGAATCTCGGGCAGGTCCAGCAGCAGCGAGCCCTCGGGAATGAGCAGACGGATGGCCAGCTGAATCGGGGCGACCTGACTGCTTAGATCGAGATCCGCTAATTGGCGGAGGAAGCTCCGGTAGGAATCGCGAGTCGTCCAGGGAGTGAAAGGAATGAACGTGGGGGCGAGCGGCAATCCGGCGGCGCGCGTCAAGTGGAGCGCCTCGATAAAGTCCGCGAAGGTGTGGCCTTTCGCCAGCTTTTCGAGGATGTCGTCGTCCAGCGATTCGACCGCGCTGGTCACGAACAAGCACCCGGTGGAATCGAGCCGCGACAGCAGATCGCGGTGATCGAGCAGGTGCTCGATCTTAATTGTGGCGTCATAGGTGAGGCGCGGCCACTCCCGGTGCAGCGCTTCCACGATTCGCATCGCGTGCCCCGGTCCATTGAAAAAATCCGGATCGCCGAACGTGATGTGCTGCGCGCCGGCTGCCACCTGTTGGCGAATGTCCGCGAGCACGACCTCGGGCTGAACGATGCGGAACAGGCCTTGGTAAACGGGAACCACCGGGCAATGCCGGCACAGATGCTTACAGCCGCGGCTGGCCTCCGTGTAACCGACTTGCCGTGTGCTGCCGTTCATTACCAGGCTGGCGTAGGATGCCAGTGCTGGCAGGCTGGCGCGATCGGGCACACGGAATTGCTGGCGCTCGAGCGAAACGAGCGGCGGTCCGGCGGCGCCGTCGGAGCCAGCCGCGAGCCGCCGCGCCAACTCCACCAGAGGCTGCTCGAATTCGCCGCCGATTGTGGTGGCGCATCCGGCCTGGCGCAGGAGCGCGTCATTCAACGGCGCATATAATCCATAGGCACACAAGTGCGCGCGCGGGTTGGCGGCTTTGACTCGCTCCGCCACTTGCAGAAACAACCGCGTAGCCGTGTGCATGGGAAGGAAGAACGCTACCAGATCCGCCCTTGCGAGAGCCTGCGCCGGCAGGGGGCTGCAGGAGAGGTCGGCGAGTGTAACTTCGTGTCCTTCCGCCTTCAGCCACGCCGCTGGCGAAGCGAGCCCGAAAGGCTGCCGTCCCAGCTCATAAGTGGAGATCAGCAGTACACGCACAGTCCTCATTATGACCGGTTTGTTACACTAGATTAGATTCATTCTCTCTCCCCCGATGCTAGCGGTTACCAGTGTTGCCGACGAAATCATCGATTTGAAGAAGCAGCGTAAGGCGATCCTTTTGGCGCACCATTACCAGGATGCCGAGATTCAGGAATTGGCGGACGTGATCGGCGACAGCCTGGAGTTGGCTCGCAAGGCGCGCGAGTTCTCGGGCGATGTGATCGCTTTCTGCGGCGTCTGGTTTATGGCGGAAACAGCCAAGGTGTTGAACCCGCACCGGGTGGTGGTGGTGCCCGATCGTCAGGCGGGTTGCAGCCTGGTGGATGGCTGCCCCGTCGAGCCGGTGCGTGAGTTTCGGCGCCAAAACCCGGATCACGTGATCGTCAGCTACATCAACACTTCCATCGAAGTGAAGGCGGAAAGCGATATTCTCTGCACCTCACGCAATGCGGTGAACGTGGTTAATTCGATTCCGCGCGAGAAGCCGGTGATGTTTCTGCCCGACCGTAACCTGGGCAATTATGTGAAGCGCCAAACCGGCCGCGACAACATGCAGATTTGGCAGGGCGCCTGCATTGTCCACGCAACTTTCCCGGCGCGGCGGGTAGCCGAAGCGAAGCTGGCGCATCCACGGGCGAAGGTGGTGGCTCACCCGGAATGTCCCGAAGCAGTGCTGGCGATGGCGGATTTTGTCGGCTCGACCTCAGCGCTGATCGAATGGTGCGCAGCGAGCGATGCCCCCGAATTCATCGTCATGACGGAGAGCGGCATTCAGTATTCGCTCGAGCGGCAGGCGCGGGGGAAGCGTTTCTACTACGTGGCCAACGAAGCCTGCAACTGCAGCGAATGCCCGTACATGAAATTGAATACACTAGAGAAGCTGCGGGATTGTTTGCTCCACCTGGAGCCGCGCGTCGAGCTGTCGCCGGAACTCATGGCGCGCGCGCTGGTTCCCCTGGAGAAGATGCTGGCGGTGAAGTGATGGCTGAGCCACTCCTAGACTCGTTCGGTCGCATCCACACCAACCTCCGGATCAGTGTCACCGACCGCTGCAACGTCCGCTGCTTTTACTGCATGCCGGAAACTGGCGTGCATTTCACCGACCGCAAGCAGATTCTCGATTTCGAAGAGATCGAGCGGTTCGCGCGCATCGCGGTGGGGCTGGGGATACGCAAGCTGCGGATCACCGGAGGCGAGCCCCTGGTGCGCCGCGATCTGCCGGTACTCATCCGCCGCCTGAATGCGATTCCCGGCGTGGAAGACCTGGCGCTGACCACCAACGGCGTGCTGCTGCCTCAATTGGCCGCGCCGCTTTATGACGCCGGGCTGCGGCGCATCAACGTGCACCTGGATACGCTCGACCGCCAGCGGTTCCTCCAGATCACGCGCCGCGATGAGATCCACAAAGTGCTGGCCGGGCTGGAACTCTGCAAGAAGCTGGGCTATAAGAAGATCAAGATCAATGCGGTGGCGGTCAAGAACCTGGTGGAGCCGGATATCGTGCCGCTGGCCCGGTACGGCCGTGAAAACGGCTTCGAGATTCGATACATCGAGTTCATGCCGCTCGACGCGCAGAACCTCTGGGACCGCAGCAAGGTGCTGCTGGCGGACGATATTGTCGCCACGCTCACCCGCGAGATCGCGCCTTTGATTCCGGTGCCCGATCCCGACCCGCGCGCGCCCGCTTCGGAATACCAGTTTGCGGATGGCGTGGGCAGGATCGGCTTGATCGCGTCGGTGAGCCGGCCGTTCTGTCTCAACTGCAACCGTTTGCGCCTCACCGCCGATGGCCACCTGCGGTACTGCCTGTTCGCCGTCCAGGAAGATGATGTCAAGACGTTGCTCCGCTCTGGCGCGAGCGACGACGAGATCGTTGCGTTGATCCGCCGTAACGTCGCGGATAAGTGGATCGGCCACGAGATCAACACCAATCGATTCGTGGCACCGCCGCGCCCGATGTACGCCATCGGCGGGTAAGTCGCGGGACGGAGCGAATCCCTCAGTCAGACTGTTGCTGCCGCTTCCAGTTAACTATCAGCCACGATTTGCCAGCTAACGAATTGCGGCTAATTTCGGCTATGGGAACGCCGGAATGTACCCGATCGGCAAGTAAGAGCGCTCGCCGCTCTCCGATATAATCGACGCAGACTCTGTGGAATCTTTCCTGCGCGATATCAAATACTCGCTGCGCATGTTCCGCCAGAGTACCGGGTTCACTCTAACCGCGATCGCTGCTCTGGCATTGGGCGTCGGAACGAACACAGCCGTGTTTTCGGTCGTAAATGCCGTGCTGCTCCGGCCAATTGCCGCGCCTGACCCGGATCGCGTGGTGTCGTTCCTCTCGATCGACCGCAAAGGAACGGGCCTGTTTGCTTCGGATATCAAATTCAATCTATGGCGTGAACAAACCACCGTATTTCGCGACATCTCCGGTTACAAAACCGGTTGGTTCAACCTTACCGGCGTCGATCGGCCGCAACGGGCCGATGCCGCATTTGTGACAGAGGATTACTTCCGCCTCTTCGGTATCGCGATGTCAAATGGACGCGCATTCACATCTGAAGAGGAACGGCCCGGTGCCACGAACGTTGTGATTCTCGGGGATGGGTTCTGGAAGCGCGTGTTCGGGGGCGATCCGCGCATGGTAGGAAAGTCGATTTTGCTGAGCGGCGAATCGTATCGAGTGGTTGGAATTTTGCCAGCGGGCACGCAGACAGAAGCGCCTCACCCGCCCGATGTGTGGCTTCCGTTTCCAATCGACCCTAATAGCGTGAATCAAGTTCACTATTTCCGGGCGATGGGACGCTTACGGCCCGGAGTCACGCTGGCGATGGCGAATGCACGGCTGCAACTCGCCACGCTGGAGTTTCGCCGCCGATACCCCAAAGGGATCTCGACTAGCAGGGGGGACGTTTTCCGCGTCGAGCCGATGCGCGATGTGCTGGTGAAAGACGCGCGTAAGACGTTAATAACGCTCGCGGGCGCGGTGAGTCTGGTTCTGCTCATCGCCTGCGGGAACGTGGCGAGTCTGCTCTTAGCCAGGGCCAGCGCCAGAGAGCGCGAGATCGCCGTGCGGGTGGCCGTGGGTGCAGGGCGCCGCAGCATTGTTCGACAGTTGTTGACCGAAAGCGGCTTGTTGGCGATCGCGGGCGGAGTGGCCGGACTAGGCCTGGGGTTCGCTGGCATTCACGCGGTTCTGGCGCAAGGCCCGGCGAACATTCCGCGGATCGGCATGGATGGATCGAGAGTCACGCTCGACTGGCGAGTGTTTCTGTTCACCGCGATCGTCACGCTGGTCACCACGCTGCTCTTCGGTTTGATTCCGGCACTCCAAACCGCCCGCGTGGATCTGCACACCGGCTTGAAAGAGGGTGGAAGGACGGGCGCCGCATTTCGGCAGAGTAAGGCGCGGTCGCTTCTGGTGATTGGCCAGATCAGCCTGGCGCTGCTTTCGGTTATAGGAGCTGCTCTGTTGATTCGCACGCTGATCGCGCTGCGCTCTGTGAACCCCGGTTTCGATCCGCGCAACGTAGTCTCGACCATGGTTACGATGGACCCCCGGATGGTGAAGGCATCGAGCATCGATCAGATCGGCGAAGACATTTTTCGGCGGCTCCGCAGTATACCCGGAGTCGAAGGGGCGGCGTTAACCGGGTTGCTGCCGCTCGAAGGGAATTTCAATAGCCTCACCATTACGATCGTGGGCAGGCCTCTCGATCGCGGCGTGTCGCATGGCAACAGCCGCTGGATGACCGTCTCGCCGGGGTATTTTGATGTGCTGAAGATTCCCCTGATTCGCGGACGAGGTTTCACCGACGGCGACCGCCAGGACGCGCCGTCGGTGGCGATCATCAATCAGGCCATGGCGCGGCAATTCTGGCCGGGCGGCGACCCACTTCGGGATCGCCTGGTGATTGGGAAAGACTTGGGCCAGGATTTCGGAGAACCGGAACGCCAGGTTGTCGGCATCGTCGGTGATGTGCATGAGGACGCACTCAACGGTACTCCTGTGCCCGCGGTGTTCGTGCCGGCGTCGCAGCGGCGCCACAACAACACCGCGAAGGAGCCTTGGAACATGTGGGTGGTGATCCGCACGCAGGGGCCCTCCGGCCCGCTGCACCCGGCCATCGAACGTGAGCTACGCCAGGCCACGGGTGGGCTTCCGGTGACGCGCCTTCGTTCGATGGAAGAAGTTCTCGATCGCTCGACAGCCACACAGAATTTCAATATGATTCTGATGAGCATCTTCGGAGGCTGTTCGCTTTTGCTGGCCGCCATTGGCATTTCCGGATTGCTGGCGCACTCCGTCGCGCAGCGCTCGCGCGAGATGGGAATCCGCATGGCGTTGGGGGCGAAACCGAGTGACGTAAGAGCGATGGTCGTCTCGCAGGGCATGCGGCTGGTGTGGATCGGCGCCGGTATCGGAATCGCCGCCGCCTTCGGCCTGACGCGCTTCATCGAAAGCTTTCTGTTTGGAGTGAAGGCTCTCGACCCACTGGTCTTCATCACTGTGCCGATTTTATTGGCCGCTGTGGCGCTTGTGGCGGTGTGGGCGCCGGCACTCCGCGCCAGCCGCGTGGATCCCGCGGAGGCCTTGCGATGCGAATAGTTCCGGCATTGTGTTTCCTGGGCGCGGCTCTAGTTGCACAGCAACCCGTTCGCACTTTTCCGCAGCCAGACGGGCCGCGGGAAGTAAAGGTTGCCGCCATTCCAGGCGTGGTGGCCGCAGGCGCGAAATGGGAGGTGGCGTGGCAGGGAACGGACAACGCCGATGGCATCGTGGGCACCAGCGACGGTGGCCTGCTGTTCGCCCAGGAGCAGCCCAGCCGCATCAGCAAACTCGACCAGCACGATAAGGTTTCGGTTTACCTTGACGATACCCACGGAGCCGGCGCCGTCGCGATCGACTCCAAAGGGCGCATTCTGGCGGTCGAGCGGACCTGCACAGATCCCGGTGGACGTCCGGACCAGTGTAAGGAACGAACTGCGGTGGCCGCGCTTGCTCCCGAACGCAGAGTGCTCGCCGACAACATCGCGGGCGAGACGCTGGGCCGGCTCAATGATTTGATGGTCGATCAGAGCGGCGGAGTCTACTTCAACGGCGCCGGGACTTACTATCTCAGTCCGGCAGGCCAGCTGAGTCGAATTGGCCAAAACATTCGCACCAACGGGATCATGCTCAGCCGCGATGAGAAGACGCTCTACGTGACGAATGGCCGGGTGATCGTGGCCTTCGATATCCAGCCGGATGGCGTGGTGCGGAACCGGCGCGATTTCGCGCGACTCGAAGCCGGCGGAGTGGGAGATGGGATGGCGATCGACGCCGAAGGGCGCCTCTATGTTTCGACCGATCCCGGCGTGCAGGTGATCAGTCCGGGGGGCAGGTATTTGGGAGTGATTCCCACGCCGCGCAGCGCGATCAGCTTGGCATTCGCGGGGCCTGACAAGAAGACGCTGTACCTGGTAGGCAGCGGGGCGCTCGGGCCGGATGGAACGGAGTTCCGGACGCCCGAGGGCGTGCGGAACAACGCCAAGACGATCTATAAAATCGAGATGCTGGCGGCGGGTTTCCAGGGCCGCGCGAAGTAAATCCAGCTCGACTAAAACGTAGCCAGCGCGTTGAACGGTGTTGCCGTGCCGCCGGGGACTCGCGTGAACTGCACCGTAATCAGAAACTCCCACCGCTTGCGGTTGGCGGCTTCACGGGCGACATCCTCGAGATAGGCATTGTCCACCAGCGGAACACCCAACACCGCGATCGCCAGTGTGTGTACGGGGCGATTGGCGGCTTCTCCGGCGCCGACAATGCCGGACGGCTGCACATCGTTGACGCCATCGCTGCCCAGCAGCGCGACGTCGCGTTGGTGGATCCACGGCATCGCCGATGCGTCCAAACCTGCTGCCTCCCGAGCGGCGTTCCACGGGCCCAATTTCGCGCGCCGCGCCCAGCGGCCAGCGCGGATCAGAAGCGCATCACCGCTCGAAATTTTGACGTGTGCATACTTCTCCCAGGCCTCGAGATCCGAAGCGTAGACTGGTGTGCCCGGCTCCAGATAGTCGACTCCTTTGAGCAGCGGCAGGTCAACCAGAATGCCCCGTGTGAAGATGCCTGGGCCCATGCGATCGATGGCGTTCGATTTGCAGCCGGTCTCGTCCAAATCCTGTGGGTGGCCGTTGAAGACCAGCGGCTTTCCGTCGCGCGGCAGAGCGTAGTGGCAGAGCGCATCGAGGTGCGAGTTGGTGCCGTCGTGGATGCCGAAGCTGATGATGTCGAGCGCGCCGCCGATTCTGCCGGTGTTGGGGTTGTGAAACATCTCATGCTTGGTGGGGCCGAAGTTGAAGTTGTCGGCGGCTTTCTCCAGATCGGCGAAATGCGCGAGCGAAACGGTAACGCCGTCTTTCACCAGGCGCGCCGCCTGCACCTCTTTCTGCGGCGTGATCAGGTTGAGAGCGCCGCGCTCATCGTCCTTACCCCAGCGGCCCCAGTTAGAAAGTTCGGTCTCCCAGCGGTTGACCTGTTCGATCGTGATCTTGGGATGCGCGGTATCGGTGCTGTCGGCCCGTGTGTGGAGCGTTCGAAACGCGCCGAGGGCAACCAATACAAGCACCATCGCTGCAGTGAGAGCTAAACGCTTTTTCACGATTACCTCCATCGCTAAGAGATTCTATCATCGGCAATGGCGGGCCCTGATTGCGCGGCGCCGAAGCCCCGTATAAACTGCATCTGACATGGAGAGTTCGTGATGAAATTTCCGGGAGGCATTCTTCTCGCAACGATGGTTGTGCCGCTGCTCTATGGGCAGCAGGGAGAGTGGCCGGCATACGCCCATGACCCCAGCGCTCAGCGCTATTCAACGCTCACGCAGCTCAATACCAAAAACGTCGCGCGGCTCAAATTGGCGTGGCAGTATGGCATTGAAGCTGGCGGCGTCGATAATACGCCGGCGAACCGGCTGTTGAGCGGGACCGAAGCAGTGCCGATTATGGCCGGCGGCATTCTCTTCACTCCGACCGTACACCACAATATTGTTGCGCTCGAACCGGAGACCGGGAAAGAGGTTTGGAAATACGACCTGGGAAAAGCGTCCGCTCCATTACGCGGCGTGACCTATTGGCAGGGCGATAAAGACACTCCGGCGCAGATCTTTGCCGGAACGAGCGACGGACGGCTGATCGCGCTCAATGCCAAGACCGGCAAGCCGGTTCCGGGGTTCGGGAAGGAGGGCTTCGTCGACCTGCGCGCGGGAGTTACCAACAAATTTCCCGACGCGGCGTATCACATGGCCTCGCCCGCGGCGATCGTCGCCAACTTGATTGTCACCGGTGCGCAGGGCAAAGAAGACGATCCCGACGGGCCGGCCATGGACGTGCGTGCTTGGGATCTCCACACCGGCAAGCTGGTTTGGACTTTCCACACCATTCCGCACCCTGGTGAGCCGGGCTACGAGACATGGCCGAAGGACAACTGGATTCGCGCCGGATCTCCCGCTAATTGGGGCTCGATCACGGTGGATGCGCAGCGCGGCTTGATCTTTTTGCCGATTGGCCAGCCCGCGGCGCAATACTACGGCGGCGCGCGGCATGGGAACAATCTGTATTCCTCATCCATCATGGCGCTCGATGCGGCGACCGGCGCGCAGCGCTGGCATTTTCAATTGACCCACCACGACGTGTGGGACTATGACGCCGAAGCAGCCCCCTCGTTGATGGAGCTGACGCGTGAGGGAAAGAAAATCCCCGTGGTGGTCGCGGTCTCGAAGCCCGGCTTGATGTTCTTCCTCGATCGCGAAACGGGTAAGTCCGTCTATGGCGCCGAAGAGCGTGCCGTTCCGCAGAGTGATGTGCCCGGAGAGGAGACCGCGGCGACGCAGCCGTTTCCTTCCAAACCGCCGGCCCTCGCGCGGCAGAGCATCGGACCCGATGAGATCTTCACCGGAGAGCCGCAGCACGAAAAATTCTGCCGCGACCTGGTGGCCAAAATCGGCGGCGTCCACAATTACGGCCCCTACACGCCGTATAGCAGCAAAGAATACCGCGTGATCTTTCCCGGCCAGCAAGGCGGGCCCAACTATGGAGGCGTCGCAATCGATCAGAAGCTGGGATATGTCTTCGTGAATGTGCGCAACGTTGCGGGCATGGGGCGCCTGGATAAAACGCCCGAAGGCGATGGAGTGGCGTATCGCCGTAGCAGTCCGCTCGGCGCGGGCTCGTTCAACGCGCGCTTCTGGGACCCGGCAACGCAGATGCCGTGCCAGGCCCCGCCCTGGGCCGAGCTGATGGCCATCAACGCCAACACCGGAGAAATCGCGTGGCGCGTGCCGCTCGGCACCAGCGAGGCCATGGAAGCGGCGGGTGTGCACAACACCGGCTCGTTCGGCCAGGGCGGCCCGATTGCCACTGCAGGCGGCCTCTTGTTTATCGCCGGGACGATCGACAAGCGGCTCCGCGCGTTCGATTCGCGCACCGGGAAGCAGCTTTGGGAAGGCAAGCTCGATGCCGAAGGCCACACCAACCCGATGACCTACATGGGCCGAAACGGGAAGCAGTATGTGGTGATCGTCAGCTCCGGGTTGAGTGCGTTTGCGGTGGAGTGAAACTGCCGCGAGGCGATCATGGAAATCTTCCTGATTATCTGTTTGATCGCCGTGTTAGTTGCCCGGTGGGTCCATTTAAAGAACCGTCTGGAATCGCTTGAGTCTCGCCTGACAATCCTGGCCAATCTTCTCGAAGGGCAGGACCTCGAATTGAAGAAGCTCCGTGCGCTGACCTCCAGTCAACAAGAAAAGGCTGCGCCGGCCGCACCATCAAAAGCTTCCGTTGCAGATCTACCCAAAACCGAACCCTTCATCGCACGGCCGGCTCCGCCCTCCGTTGAACAGTCAGAGCCCGCTCCTGCCGAAATGCCTCGGGAGTACCGAGTACCGCAGTTCGTGGCGACGACCCAAGCACCCCCGTCCACAGACGAGTGGGAAACACGGCTCGGCGGAAACTGGCTCAACAAACTGGGCGTGTTCATTTTGGTTGTGGGTATCGCCCTGGCGCTGGGATACTCCTTCACGCGTGTTGGCCCGTTGGGCCGTGTGGTCACGTCCGCCGCGATAAGTCTTGCCATGCTAGTTTGCGGAACGGTGTGGGAGCGGCGCGATCGGTATCGGATGTTCGCGCGCGGGTTGATGGGCGGGGGATGGGCCGCCCTGTACGTGACGGCCTACGCTATGCATGCGGTGGAAGCGGCCCGCGTGATCCCGAACGCGGTCGCAGGGTTCTTCCTCCTCCTGGCCGTTGCAGTTGGCATGATCGTGCATTCGCTCCGGTACCGTTCACAAACCGTCACAGCCGTGGCGTATTTCGTCGCATTCGGAACATTGGCGATCGCCGAAGCGAGCAGCCTCCCGCTCATCGCTCTAATTCCCTTGGCTATTTCGCTTCTGGTCGTGGCGCATCGATTCTCTTGGATGAGACTCGCTCTACTGGGTCTCGTCGCTAGCTACGGGGTCTCTGTTTTGCGGGGCCAGGCTGGTGTACCGCTGTGGCAAGCGCAATCTATTTTCGGAGTCTACTGGCTGTTGTTTGAAGTTTTCGACATCTTACATCCCGGATCGTGGCTGTTACCCTTGAACGCTGTCGGGTTTCTCGGCTTGTCTCTGGTGCAGTGGAATGCCGCTTCGCCGGCAACGCTGTGGGTCCTTTTCGCGGCGACAGCCGCAGCTTATCTGATCAGCGCGATGGCGCGCGTGCGTTCCGGCGAATGGCAGGGCGCGGCCACGTTGACCGCTGCCCTCACTGCGGCGGCTGTGTTCCAGAAACTCGATCATCAGTGGATCGCTTCTGCGCTGGTCGTGGAAGCCGAGTTGTTCTATCTCGCAGGCCTTCGGCTACGTGCGCCTTACCTGCGCTGGCTGGGCAGCTCTCTGTTTGGAGTGGAGCTCGGCCGACTATTGGTCAACGACGTTACGACACTGCCGTCCACCGCATGGGTGCCAGTCGCGAGCCTGGACGCTGTCGTGTTCTACGCGAATCGGGCGCTCGTCCCCCTGGACACGTTTTACGGCTTCGCGGCGGCGGGCGCGCTGGCACTGGTCATCGGACAGGAAGTACCGGACCAATACCGTAGCATCGGGTGGCTCGCGCTGGCGGGCGCGTCATTTGCGCTCGGCTGGTGGCGTAGATTGTTCGACTTCCGCATACAGGGATACGTGCTCGGAGTCCTTGGCACGGTTGCGGCGCTGATTGCGGTGCATAAACCGCCGCTAGCCGTAGCAGCCGCGGTTAGCTACGCGGCACTGCTCTGCGCTTTGCGAACCGCTTCGGACCGCTGGATTGACCAAGAGGGCGCGCTGTTGCGCGTGGCTGCCTCTGTAACGGCTAGCTTTGCGTTGGGGACGTTGGCATGGCGTCTGGTTTCGGGCGAATATCTTGGACTCGCTTGGATGGCGCTCGCTCTGTTGCTGCTCGAACTAGGACTACGCGGTCTTCCCGAAGATTTTCGTGGATTGGCTTATGCAGTCGCAGCGCTGGGTGCAGGCCGAATGCTGCTCTTCAACCTTCCGGAAATCCAGAATGTCGGCCCCTGGATTCCGCGTCTCATACCGGCTGGCGCAGCGTTGCTGGCTTATGCCATTGCGGCACGCGCCCGCACGCAGATGGGCGGACTGGTGTTTGCCATAGCCTCGTTGATGGGGACGGTCTTTCTTCTGGATGCTTCCTGGGCTTTGCTCCCGGCGGCCGCGGTCGCTCCCGTGTGGGCAGCAGGAGCCTTGGCTCTCCTTGTGGCGGGGCGCAAAAGCGGTCAGCTCCTGTGGCAGAGCTACGCTGCAGCGGCGCTGGCGTTCGTACGGTGTTGGTATCAAAACTTTGACGGCCTTTCCGTCACACCTCCGGGTGCCGTCTGGACCGGTAGCCTGGTCGCCGCCTCCTTTTACAGCGCAATGCTCCTGCGGAATCGTGGGAGCCGCGGCAGGCTTTACTACTCTCTTCTCGGTACAACGCTCACTGTTGTGCTACTCGACTACAACATCTCGGGGAGCATGCTCACCGTAGCTTGGGGAATCCAAGGCGTGGCCCTGCTCGGTGCGGGCTTTCCCTTAAGCGACCGCGTTTTGCGCCTTTCCGGGCTAATGTTGCTGTTGGTCTGCATCGGCAAGCTGTTTGTATGGGATTTGCGCCATCTGGAGACGCTTCCCAGGATCTTCTCCTTTATCGTGCTGGGCCTACTGTTGTTAGGAGTTTCGTGGGTCTATACTCGCTACCGGGAGCGGGTCTCGCGATATTTGTAACTCACGGCAGCCGGCTCTGCCAGTTCACGACGGCCGTAATTGCGGAGGGCGCCTGGCCGCCGGCGGGTGCGTTCAGGACAAATCGCTGACCGTCGTGCGTGGGAGCGAAGTCGGCAACGCCAGGCGCGCCGAAAAGCACTTGCGCTGTGCCGAACTCCGGGGTCGCTCCGAGTTTAATCGGAACTGCCATCAGGTTGCCGGCGGGCGATAAGTAGAAGAGTTCCTTGCCGTCACGCCGCCACCGCGGGAAATCGCCGCCTTCGGAGGAGATCTGATACTTGACACTCGTTACCGGCATCGACTGCAGGTAGACTTGCGGCTGGCCGGACTCATTCGACGCGTATGCAACCCACTTTCCGTCTGGCGACAAGGTCGCGTCCTCTTCATCGAACGGAGTTTGCAGGTAAGCTACCGGCTTGCGTTCGCCTTCGAGAGGAAGGATCCACAGATCGACAGCAGTACCCGGGTCGGACTGTTGGTAGAGGATCAATTTTCCATCCGGCGACCAACCTAATGGAGCGGTATTGGCTTGTCCGCGCAGCAGCAGTTCCTCGGACCCTCCGCCACTGGCCGGCATGGCATAGAGGTCCGAATTGAGCGCGCCTCCGCCGGCTGATCTTCCGTAAACGAGCCGCCGTCCATCTGGGGACCATGTGGGATTCCACGTGCTCCCGGACACAAAGGTGGTGCGCTTCAGAACGTTACGTGCCACATCCAGTATCCAGACGTCGGCCTGAGCAAATGTTCCAATTGAAATCGCAACCGATTTCTCATCCGGCGACAGGCTCAAAAGCGAGTCGATGTGCATCGGGGCCGCTTTGCTGGGCGGGCCCACGCGTTTGCCGGTGCGATCCATCCACACCAGTTCGCGATCGGCGGAGCTGGCGCCCGTGCGGTACACCAGGATTCCATTTGATGAAACCGAAAACGATCCAGAGCCGGTTTGGCCGGTCTCGGCCACCTGTTCCGCGAGCGGTATTACGTCGCCTGTCGTCTTAAGCGCAGCAGGATCGAACGGTTGAGCCACAAGCGTATTCTCGCGTCGAAATAGCAGGTAGCCCGTCTTGCCGCCGCTCATCCGGGGCGCGAAGACTGCGCTGCTGGCCTCTGGCAGCAAACGCATCGGAGGCCGTCCATCCAGTGAGCCAATGTAGACGCCGGCCGCATTCTCGTCGTTGGAAGCAGCGTGATAGAAGAAATGCACTCCGTCTGGAAGGAACTCCGGAAAACGATGGCCCTGCCCCGAGCCGGTTCCCGAGAACTTAGTGACGGGCGAAGGCGCTCCTCCTGCCGCCGGCTCGCGAAATATCGTGCGTGATGGCCCTGGAGAAAACAGAATGACGCCGTCGCGATTCCATGTTCCGCCACGTGCATCGGCAACATCACATAGGATCTGCGGTGGTCCGCCCGCTAGCGCGATCTTCTTCAGCTTTCCCTGCGCGAAAAAGCCGAGATAGGCGCCATCGGGCGACCAGAAGGGAAATCGCGCACCCTCGGTTCCAGGCAGCGCTCGCGCTTCCAGCGAATCGAGCGCCCGCACCCACAGCCGGCCTCCTCCGAAGCCTTCGGCATAAGCGAGATATCGCCCGTCGGGCGAGAGCTTCAGCGCCTGGTAAGTGTAGTTCTCAGGAAACGTGATCGGGAATCGGATAACCTGTTGTGCTGGCCGGGATTGCCGGAAATATATGAATCCGAGCGCGGTCGCAGTTATCAGCAGAAGGGCCGCGATGGCTTGCCACAGCAGCAGAGCCTTCGGAGGAACTGCCGGCGGAGCGGGCGCGTCGCGGTCTTCGAGTGACAAGTGCATGTCGCCGATATCGCGCAGTCTCTTCTTCGGGTCTTTCTGCAGACAGAGCTCCAGCAACGGGCGGATTTTCGGCGGCACGCCCTCCAGATTCGGAGCATCCTTGATCACGGCCGCAAGCACTTCCGAGCCATCCTCGCCATGAAAGACGCGCTTCCCCGTGACGAGTTCGCAGAGCACCACGCCGAACGCCCAGATGTCTGCTCGCTTATCGACGGGTTTTCCACGGGCCTGCTCGGGAGCCATGTACGAAGCGGTTCCGAGAATGATGCCGGCCTGAGTCGCCGCCATGCTGATGGTAGGCGAGTTCTCCGCAGAGCCGGAGAGCGGTGCTGGCGCCGAAAACTTGGCGAGGCCGAAGTCCAGCACCTTCACGGTGCCATCGTGCGTGATCTTGATATTGCCCGGCTTGAGGTCGCGGTGAATGATGCCTTTTTCGTGAGCTGCTTCGAGCGCATTAGCGATCTGGCGCGCGATGCGCAAAGCCTCGTCGAGCGGCAGGGGGCCTCTCGGCGATTCTCCCTCGATCAATTCCATCACCAGGTAGTTCGGGCCGACGTCGTACAGGTGGCAGATATTGGGATGATTCAGCGACGCGATGGCCCGAGCTTCGCGTTCAAAACGTTCGCTGAAGCGCTCTTCGGAGACCTTGATGGCGACGTCGCGGCCGAGACGTGTATCGCGGGCGCGGTACACTGTGCCCATGCCACCGGCCCCGAGCGGCGAATGGATTTCGTAAGGCCCTAGACGCTCGCCGTTTTGGAAGGACACAATGGTTCGATTTTAGCCCATCGTATTGGCGTGGCCATCTGGCTGTCTGGACGTGACTTTCCGAACATGCGAGGCGCGCCTTTAGGCGATGTGCGGTCGTAGGATGAAATTGGAACCAGAGGGAGATGTGTCCAATGAAATGGCTGCAGAAGATCGATCACGTAACGTACGTTGTTCGTCCGGAAACGATCCGCAAGTGGGCCTGGCTGTACATAGAGAAATTCGGCGGCAAGATGACCTTGCGGGTGGACGACACCAACCCGCACGAAAGATCGAGCATGATGCTCTGGTGCATCGACTTCGGTGAATTCGGCATCGCTTTGGTGGCGGGCATCGACCGTCAGGAAAAGTCGCACGTAACAGCGTACGCGGAACGGCACGGCGATCACAGCGTGCAGCATGTGGCATTTCAGGTTCCGAATCTGGCCGAGTTTCAGAAAGCGATGGTGGAGCAGTGCGGCCTGCATTTGATGGGGCCGATTCTGCAACGTGATGATGGGTTCGGTTGGGTACGGCAGGTCTTTGCCAAAGGCTACGACGATAGCGTCAACTCCGCGGAGGTTGGATTCCCGGAGTTTGTGGAACGGCCGTTGAAGAAGGGCGAGGCCTTCCCCGAGGTCTCATTTTCGGCCAATGCCGGTACCGGCCTCTACCAGCAGGCGCAGCAGGCGATGGAGGCCGATCAGCGCGAAACCATGGTCGATTTCTCGATCATGCCGGCGGGTTGGGAACCGCCGAAAGTGGAAGCGCGTTGACCTATTTTGGCGCCGCGCGCTACCTCCCCACCAGGTGTTTCAGGTCGGCGTTATTCTCCTGGCAAATGTACTCCAGCGGTTCTTCTCCGGGGTGAAACAGAATATTCCAGCTGGTGGTCCAGGGCTTCGAGTATGCGCCGGGGTCGTCGATGGTCGCCTCATAGTGAAGGATCAGCTCGTTCACACGAGTGAAGCGCTCGATCACATGAAGCTGCTCGGTGTGCGGGTGGCCCGCGGCGTCGAGCCAGCTTCGGTCGTTGAAGCCCGTGTCGTCGGCCACCAGCGTATCGCCCTCCCAATGGCCGATGCCCTCGCCTAAGTAAGTCGGATTCAACTTATCGGGCGGAGTATGTTTGCGGCCGTCCATATAGACGACGCGCCACATATGGGCGCCGCCTTCGAAAACGAAAAGGATGCGATTGGGCAACTGGTAAATCTGAAAAGGAAACGACGTAGCGTACATGCGCGGGATTCCCGGCGGCAAACAGAAGCCTTCCGGATCATCTTTGGTGACGTTGGCATTGCGCTCATCGTAGACGGCTTTCGACGCGGGTAAGAACGGGACATCGATCTTCTTCTCGGGCTGGGCTGTTCCAGCGAAGCCACCGCCCGATCCTGCCATATCTCCCACGCCGGGAGGTTCCCAGGAGCCGCTGGCGTTTCCGAGGTCCGGATGGCCGTCCGGTAAGCGCGGCGCCGGCGGGATATTCTTGCGGGTGAGCGCGGCCGCTACTCGCTTCCCATCGAAATCGTCGGCTCTCGCGACAAAACAGGGCATGCAGACTAAAACGGCTGACGCGGCCGCCGCGCTTGGGAAACGATATCGCACCTCGGGCTCCTTCCCCAAGATGATAGTTCGCCCGATGCCCGCGGACAAGCCTGAAGAGGCGGCTCGTGCTTGAAGTGACCTGCCGGGTCGGGTACGCTGTCTATGATCCACTCAAGGAGAATACTCATGCGTTACACCAGACGGTTTATGACCGCGGCGACGCTCTTCGCGTCGATCGCCATCGTGGGGGCCCAGGAGAAGGGCGGCAAGAAAGGCGGCGGCTTTCAATTGCCTCCGATGATCCACATCACGATCGAAGGTTTCGCGGATGGCGGCAAAATTCCCGCCAAGTACACGTGCGCGGCCGGACAGAACAGCCCCTCGCCCGCCATCACCTGGACCGGCGCGCCGGCCAACACGCAAAGTTATGTGCTGATCATGCACGATCCCGACCCGGTGCTGGGCGGCTCGGCTACTAACGATGTGCTGCATTGGGCGATCTTCGACATTCCCGGCGACGCCAAAGGATTGCCGGAAGGCGTGAAGAACGGCGAGCAGGCCGATGGCGCGAAGAACATCAAGAACCTGGGCGGCGGCGAGGGGTACATGGGTCCGTGCGCGCCTCCCGGACACGGCGACCACCACTATACCTTCGAGATCTACGCTCTAAATGCCAAGCTGGGTCTTCCTGCATCGACGTCGCGCACCGATCTGTTGGCTGCGATGAACGGCCACGTGATCGCCAAGGGTGTCTACATCGGGATCTTCGGTCAGAAGTAAGTTGCACTGGCGTCCCGGCGGCGGAGGAGCGGGCGGCCGCCGGTTTGCCCGGGGAGGATGCATGCGGCTTGCACTTCTGTTGCTCGCATTGTTGCCGCTGGCTGCGCAGCAACAGCGGGTGGCTATTCACGCCGGACGGCTTCTGGACGTCCGTACCGGCAACTACCGGAACGATGTTTACATCGTGATCCAGGATGACAAAGTGGTGGCGCTAGATCCGACCGCGCCCGCGGGCGCCCGGGTCATCGATCTCTCCAAACAAACGGTGCTGCCCGGTCTGTGCGATTGCCATGCGCACGTCCTCGGCGATCAGAAAGACTGGTCGCCCACCGCGGGGCTACTCATGTCATCGGCGCAAGCTGCGCTATGGGGCGTACGTAACCTGCGCGAATGGATGACGCGTGGGTTTACCATGCTTCGCGAAGCCGGAGAAAGCGATCTCGGCTATGCCCAAATCGCGCTTCGCGACAGCGTGGAAAAGGGCCTCATTCCGGGGCCGCGGATGAAAGTAGCGGGCAACTTCGTTTCCGTAACCGGCGGCCACGGCGACGCCGACATACTTTCGCCGGACCAGGCGTTGCCGCGCCGCATCAACCTGGCCGACACGGTAGGTGATGTAGACCGCACGGTTCGGCGCGATATTAAGTACGGCGCCGATTGGATTAAATTGATGGCCACGGGCGGCGTGATGGATCCTCTGAGCGATTTCAACGTGCAGGAGCTGAGTGACGAGCAGATGGCCGAAGCGGTGAACGTGGCGCACCGCGCCGGCAAGAAGGTGATGGCCCATGCAGAAGGAAAGGCCGGCATCCGCGCGGCCGTCAATGCCGGTGTGGACTCGATCGAGCACGGCATTGTCCTCGACGATGAAATCGCCGCGACCATGGTAAAGAAAGGGACCTGGCTGGTTCCGACACTGTATACCTTCGAAGAAGGCGTGGAACTGGGCGCCAGCCGCGGCATGACGCCGGTGATGCTGGAAAAGGGGCGGGCCGCGCTCAAGCTGCGGCGCGCCGGTTTCGACATCGCTATCCGGCAGGGTGTGCGCATGGTGTACGGTGTGGATGCTGAACCAGAGGTGGCGCCCAAAGAGTTCGATGCGCTGGTGCGGTACGGCCTGAAACCCCTCCAAGCGATCCAAGCCGCCACCATCAACGCGGCGGAGATGCTGGGTATGTCGGCCCAGACCGGCACGATTGAGCCCGGAAAATTCGCCGACATCATTGCGGTGGATGGCGACCCGCTGCAAGACGTCCGCACCATGGAACACGTGCGCTTCGTGATGAAGGGCGGCGAAGTGTTCCGCGCGCTGAATTAAACTCCGAACGACCGGTCGGTCTTGACACGACCGACCGATCGTGCTAATTTCGATCGTGGAAAACCCGGGCAGGGCAAGGGGGAAAGGATCGAAATGCACGCGGCCGCGCAATTTCAGACGGCGTTCCAATGGTGCGTTCCCGTGATGATCGGTAGCGCGTTTGTCTTGCTGATGTCGCAGGTGAAAGAACCCAGTCGGCAGCGCTTGATGGCGATCCTCGTGGCCGGCGCGGGCGCCGCATACCTAAGCAGCGGCGGGCTAGGCAAATGGGAATTCGCGTTCTGTTCGGCGATGACGTTCTGCGCCTACCAAGGCCTGCGGTCCTATCGATTCATTGGAATCGCTTGGATGCTGCACACGGTGTGGGACGTTCTTCATCATCTGCACGGAAGTCCCCTGCTTCCGTTCGATCCGACTTCGTCGCTGGGATGCGCTATCTGCGATCCGGTAATCGCAGCCTGGTGTTTTGCTGGAGCCCCCTCGCTCACTGCGATGTTCCGGCGCAGACGTATTGAGACAACACCGGACGCGATCGGCAGCGCCTAACGAGCGCGGTCCCACCGTTTTGGGGCGGGCTAGGCGGTTTGTGCCATTCGAGAGGTTTCGGGATCGATTGGGCGTTACCGTCCGAAGTTGGCCGAGGGTTTAAGCTGGTACGGTGCCACTAAAATCTGGGCTCCTCGCTACTGGAAGCTGCCTGTGGCTTCTCGCCACCCTCTCTGCGGCTCAACCTGTGCTGTACGAAGGAGCGCTGCTCATTACGGATGCACGGCGGGCCCCGATGGAGAATGCCGCGTTCCTGGTGGAGAACGGGCACATCGTCAAAGTGGGAAGGAAGGGAGCGGTCCAAGCACCGGCCGGGGCCGAGCGCGTCGATCTCACGGGCAAAACCGTGATGCCGGCGCTCATCGACACGCACATCCACATCGGTTATCAGAAGGGCCCCAGCTATTCGCCGGAGAACTACACGTATGAGAATCTGACCGATCAGCTTCGCCGTTATGCGTTCGCGGGCGTGGGCGCGGTTCTGTCTTTGGGCACCGACCCAGGGGATCTGCCGTTCCAAGTCCGCGCCGAACAGGAAATGAACGGCGGCACGCTGTTTCGCCTGGCAGGGCGGGGCATCGCCGCTCCGAATGCCGGTCCGGCCGATCCGGCGCTCAAGCCATCGGCTTACGGCGTAGCCACAGAAGCGGAAGCGCGGCAGGCGGTTCGCGAGCAAATCGCACGGCATGTGGATTTCATCAAGATCTGGGTGGATGACCGTAATGGCACGGTTACCAAGCTTAGCCCGGAGCTGTATCGGGCGGTGATCGACGAAGCCCACAAAGGCGGCACGCGCGTCGTTGCACATGTTTACTATTTGGATGATGCGAAGGATCTGGCGCGCGCGGGAATCGACGGCTTCGCGCACCTGGTGCGCGACCGCGAATTGGACGATGCCACAGTCGCGCTGATTCGACGGCAGAACATCATGGTGATGCCTAACCTGGGATTAGCCCAAAGTCGCACCTATAGCCGGCCTCCGGCCTGGTTGGACGACGCGCTGCTGCGCCAGACGGTGCCTTCCACAATCATTGCCCGCATGCGTGCTGCTTACGATACGCGCCCGCCCGCCGCGGTGGAATCGGCGCGAAGAACTTACGCGATCATGCAACGAAACCTTGCCAAACTCAACATGGCCGGCGCGCACATCGGTTTTGGCACGGATTCTGGCGCGGCCCCCGACTACTTTCATGCCTACAACGCGCATCGTGAGTTGCAACTCATGGTGGAAGCGGGTATGACGCCCGCTCAGGCGCTTACCGCAGCGACCGTAACCGCTGCGAATTTCCTGCGGCTGAAGGATCGGGGGACGCTGATATCCGGCAACAGCGCCGATTTCATCGTGCTTGAGGCGAATCCGCTCGATGACATTGCGAATACCAAGAAAATTGTGAACGTCTATCTCAAGGGCAAAGAGGTCGACCGCTCTTTCTTGAAATAACCTGCTTCCAGTTTTCCAAAATCAGCGTATAATCTATTCCGATGGGCTGCCTGCGGTGTGCGGAACTGTTCAAATTGGCGGAGGAAGCCATCGAGGTCCACGCACACGTCAACGCAGAGTTGGCGATCGCGGAGCTTGTGGGCAGCCGGGTTAAGGCGAAGCGCCTACGAAACCTGGCTAAGACCACCGATCAGACTCGCGCCTGGACTTCGGCGGCGTACCGCAGCCACTCCACTTCTCACGCTCCCCACGCCAAGATCAAGCGTGTGGCATTGGGCTAACGCCGACGCCGGCGGATATCATGTACTCGCGTGTTTCTGAGACTAGCGGTCCGGACTACTCCGGGACGGGCTACGACGAGCTGGCCGCGCCCTATCGCGGAGCGTAGAGCTCGGACTCCTTCTTGCGGACCTCGTCGAGGCCGATGAGCCGGTTGAACTCGCCGAAGTTCACCATGTCGGGAAAGCCAGACGTGGTGCCGTTGGACCGCAAATGCTCCAGTGCCCGTTCGGCGGCACGCACCATGGTGTACGTGAGCAGCGTGGGATAGGCCACCACGGCGAACCCAACCTCTTCCAGATCCGTGGCCGTGAGCAGTGGCGATTTCCCGCCGGGCACCATGTTGGCCATGTTGGGCGCAGCAATCTCGCGAGTGATCCGCCGCATCTGCTCGACCGACTCCGGCGATTCCACAAATGACATGTCGGCGCCCGCTTCGAGGTACCGGTGCATGCGCTCGATCGCGTCATCGAGGCCATTCACCGCGAGCGCATCAGTGCGGGCCATGATCAGCAGGTCGCCGTCGATGCGCGTGTCAACCGCAGCGCGGATTTTCGCGATCATCTCTTCGCACGGGATGATCTGCTTGCCCGACATGTGGCCGCAGCGTTTCGGTGTCACCTGGTCCTCGAAGAAGATCGCGGCCACGCCGGCTTTCTCAAACTGCTTCATGGTGCGGATCACGTTGGTGGCATTGCCGTGGCCGTTATCGCCATCCGCGAATACCGGGATCTCGACGGCATCGGCGATGCGGGCCGCGCACTCGGCCATTTCCGTCATCGTTAACAACCCGACGTCAGGAGCGCCCAGCAGTGCGGCACTGGCAGCGTAGCCGCTGAGAAATACTGCTGGGAATCCGGCTGTTTCGACAAGCTTCGCGCCCAGCGCATCGCCCACTCCCGGGATCATCACGATCTCGGGGGCATCCACCAATTGCCGGAAGAGTGTGGTCTTCTTCATGAAGCCACATTGTAGCGGTTGCTGGAGCCGCGGGCTGGCGCTACGGTGCGTTTTTCGGAAATGGCGCAAGCTGCGGCTTGGCTCCGGCGGGAAGCGCCACGCGGGCGGTATTCATGACCATCGAGAGAAACGTGTAGTAGCCCTCGAGGCTCGCGGCCTCCACAACTCCCGGCTCGCCGAATTTCGCCAGCGCGCGAGCATAGGTCGGATCGCTCACGCTCTGATTGTTCAGAAGCTCGGTGCAGAAATCGTAGAGGATCGCTTCGTCGTCTGCCATATGGTCGGGCCGCCGGCCCTCGGCAATCGCCGCAATGATGGCGTCGCTGAGTTTCTCCTGTTTGGCGAGCGTGCTGTGCGCATTCCACTCGAAGTTGTTGGTGGAGTGCCGCGCAGCCAGCAGGATTGCCAGCTCAGTGTTCTTGCGGCTGAGCGCGCTATTGTTCAAGTTGTGCAGGCGCATTTGCAATGCGGGCACGACGTAATCGGGCACGCGCAACAGGACCGAGAACGGTCCCCCGCCGAGATCGGTTTTGCGAATCTCCTTGTACTCCACGACGGTCTTTTTCTGCGCGTCGGTCATTTTGTCTGCGGGGATAGGAGGCAGCCGTTCCTGCGCGCAGAGGTTCACTGCGGCGGCAGAAGCCACTGCCAGCAATGCCAGCTTCTGAATCGTCATGTCCATGCTCCTTTACTTATTCGGGTTGCCGGTTGGGAGGCGCTTCCACAGTGACCACCGGCGGCGGTGCAGGAGGCCCGTTGAGCGGATTGATCCGGCCACCGAGCCTGAAGCTCCACACCAGATCGCCGCGCGCTTCTCTCAGCCCATCGCGGCTGCCGCCGGCGGCGATGGCTACGTATTGTTCGCCGGCGATTTCATACGTGGCCGCGGGCGCATCGGCGCCGAAGCCCGTCTGGAAGCGCCAAAGCTCGTCGCCTGTTTTGGAATCGAAAGCGCGGAAGAAGCCATCGGTGCCGCCATGGAACAACAATCCGCCGGCCGTGGCCATCACGCCGCTGCCGTAGCCGGCAAGGTATGGCACCTCCTTCTGCCACACCTGTTTGTTCGTGCGCGAATCGAGCGCCGTGATCAAGCCGTACTCGCGCGTGCCCTTCACCGAAATTCGCCCGGTGGGGCTGAACTTCCGGGTGGATACGCCGGTGGTGAAGTACAGGTAGCCCGTCTGCGGGTCGTAAGCGCCCGGCGCCCAATCGCCCGATGCCGATGGCTGCGCGATCTTCGTATCGGTCCAAACCGGCGTGAACATGCAGCCGCGCTCATAGCCGGGCACGGGTTCCGCGCACTGGGGCGCCGTGGGATCGCCGATCGGGATCGGCTGCGTAGCGGCCGTTTTCTGCCGCGCCTCCTGGGGCACGGGCTTCTCTTCGATTCCGGTGAGCGGCTTGCCTGTTACGCGATCGAGAATGTAGACCCATCCCTGCTTGGAGTGAGCGGCCAGCGCTTTCCGCGGTTGGCCGTTGTAAGTCTGATCGAAGAGGATCAGCGGCGTGGGCATGTCGAAATCCCACAGGTCGTGATGCACGGCCTGAAAATGCCAGCGATACTTGCCGGTGATCGCATCGAGCGCCACGATCGAACAGGTGAACAGGTTGGCGCCGCCGCGCGTGGATCCGTTGTAGTCGGGCCAGGGATTGCCGGTGTTCACGTAGATCAGGCCTAGATCGGGATCGAGCGCGGGTTGTACCCACATGGCGCCGCCGCCGCTTTTCCACGACTCGCCCTCCCAGGTGTCGCTGCCAAATTCGCCGGGGTAAGGAGTGGCCCACCAGCGCCACACCTCTTTGCCGGTCTTGGCATCGTGCGCCGTCAAGCGTCCCCGCAAACCGCCATCGCCGCCGGACACGCTGATGTACACGAGCCCTTTGTAATACAGCGGCGGCGCGGCCACATATTGGCGGAGGTTCTTCGGGACGTCTTCGCCGAGTTCGTGCGCCCACAACCGCTTTCCCGTTTTCTGATCGAGCGCGAAGAGTCGTGTCAACGGCTCAGGCCGGCCTTGCGCGGGTGCTGGCTGGCGAATGTCCGCCTCGACGCCAAAGACCATTCCTTCGCCCAGGGCCACACCGCGCTTAGCTTTGTTATCGGGCGTCTTGGGATCGGAGGGCGTGCGCGCTTCCCAGATGAGATTGCCGGTTTTGGCGTCGAGCGCAAAGATATCCTGCTGGCCGGTGGTGATGTACATCACGCCGTCTTTCACCACGGGCGTGCCCTGCTGCGAGTAGGGAGGGCCGAAGCCCGAATTCAAGCGCGCCATCCACGCGCCCTTGAGCGTTTTGACGTTCGACGGGTTGATCTGCGCGAGCGTGGAGTATCGCGTGTTGGCCCAATCGCCGCCGACTAGCGGCCACTCCATACCCGCAGGCTTGCGAAAATCGGGCGGAGTTTGGGCCGGCGCTATGTTCAGCGCAACCAGACCGAGCGCGGCGAGAGAAATACGCATCACCTTGTCCCTGTCGGCGCCGTCAGTTTGATGTGCTTCTCAAGCATCTGCCGGCGCACCACCGCCCCATACACGTTGCCTGCGGCATCGACGCCCACGCCTTCCGCGCCGCTATGGTCTTCGGTGGTCGATTCCATATCTTCGATAAAAAAATCGACCTTGGCGGTTTTGGCGCTCCCGATACGAATGCCCTTCTTCCAACCGGGTTCATCCTTCCCCCACGATTCAGAGTCGGCCACGTACATCGTGTCGTCTTTGGCAATGAAGATCCCGCTGGGCCGGCCCCACTGGCGCCAAGTGTCGATGTACTTTCCATCCTGATCGAAGATCTCGATGCGGTTGTTATTGCGATCGCCCACGAACAGGCGGCCTTGGGAATCGATGGCAATCGTGTGGGGCGCGTTAAACTCGCCGTGGCCCGATCCGGTCTTGCCCCAAGACTTGATGAACTTCCCATCCTTGGAAAACTTTGAGACGCGGTCGTTGCCCTTGGTGCCGCCCACATGTCCTTCGGTCACGAAGATGTCGCCGTTGGCCGCCACTGCCACGTCGGTCGGCTCGTCGAATAGGCCCGGAGCGTCACTGGCCACGCCGGCCTTGCCGAGGGTCATCAGCACTTTTCCGTGCGGGTCGAATTTGAAAACCTGGTAGCCTTTGCCATCCTTGATCTGTTCATCGGTCACCCACAGGTTTCCATCCGAATCGACCGTTGCGCCGTGCGGGAACACGAACATGCCCGAGCCCCAGCTTTCGAGAAGCTTACCGGAAGCATCGAACTTCAGGATGGGCGGCTCGGTGCGCCCCGCGCAGGAGTTGGCGTTGCAGCGATCGATGACGTAGATGCTGCCATCGGGAGCAACTTCCACGGCCGTGACCGCGGGCCACTTCCCGCCGCCCGGCGGCTGCGCCCAGTCGCGAATGGTGCGGTAAGGATTAGGCAGATCATTGATCGGTGGGCTGTCGACTTCCGAGTGCGCCCTCCATGCAAAGATGCCGGCGGCTGCGCCGATCGCCAGCGCAAGCGTGAGACTCGTTCGATGTGGATTCGACATGCCAGGCCCTCCCTCGGTAGCACCGTGGATTATACAAACTGGGACGGCCGGTTACAACCGACGCTGATTTTTTGACGCCCTTTGCGTTTACCGATCCGCGACCAAAGGGAGCGGTGAATTTTGGGCGGATTGGTTTATTCGGCCCTCGCCAGTGAACCCGAGACGCAGCAGCGCCAGCATGATCGGCGGTATCGGGTTGAGCCGTTCATCCAGCCCCAATCAAAACGATACGATAGATAGACCGCTCGGCACACAGGTCCACCTGAGCGTACCGGAGGCTTCTGTGAAGCGCATCGCGAAGTGGGTCGGAATCTTTCTCGCCATCGTGATTATCGGCGTGGTGAGCCTGCCGTTTCTCATCAATGTGGATCAGTTTCGCCCCACGCTTCAATCCGACCTCAGTACGGTGTTGGGCCGGGAAGTGAAGCTCGGCGGCTTGCAATTGAAGATACTCAGCGGAGAAGTGACCGCCGATGACCTCTCAGTCGGCGAAGATCCGGCATTCGGCAAGCCGGCATTCCTCGAGGCCAAGCGGCTGCACGTCGGCGTGGAACTCTGGCCGTTTCTTATTTCGCGCAAGCTGATTGTCACGGACCTCACCATCGATCAGCCCGAGATTGCGCTGGTGCAGGCGCAGTCGGGCAACTGGAATTTCTCGACGTTGGGCGGCAAGTCGGAGCCGGTCTCTTCTTCGACACCGCCATCGGCCAAGCTGCCGCTGGATCTATCCGTGCAGTTAGTGCGAATCACCAACGGGAAGCTCACTCTGCGTCGGACTTTTGGACATTGGAAGCCCCTGGTGCTGGAACAAGTGAATATCGGGCTGCGAAATTTTTCGAGCGCCTCGGCATTCCCGTTTTCACTGGCCGCCATGATCCGCGGAGGCGGCTCGCTGAAGTTGGATGGCAGTGCCGGCCCGATCAATCCAACGGATTCCGCGATGACGCCGCTGAGCGCCAACCTGCATTTGGGTCAGGTGGATGTGGCGCGTACTGGACTGAACGATGCAGCGCCAGACGTGGCCGGGCTGATTTCCTTCGATGGCAGCGGCCAATCCGACGGCAGGATGATGCGAGTCAAAGGCCGGCTCAAGGCGGAGAAGCTCAAGATTGCTAAAACCGGAACCCCTGCGGCACGTCCTCTGGAATTGGATTTCGGCGTCGAGCACGATCTGGCAAAACACCGCGGGGTGGTGCAGCAAGGCGACATCCATCTCGGAAAAGCGGTGGCGCACTTGACGGGCACTTACGCCGAACAAGGCGATGCGAGTCTGCTGGCGCTGAAGCTGGCCGGACCCGAGATGCCGGTTCAAGAATTGGAAGCGATGCTGCCGGCCATGGGCGTGGTGTTGCCCGCCGGCACCTCGCTCCAAGGCGGAACGGCGAGCGTGATCCTGGCGATGGAAGGGCCGGCCAACCGCCTGGTGACTACCGGGTCTTTGGCGCTCAACAATACCAAGCTGACCGGGTTCGATCTTCCCAAGAAGATGGCTTCCATCGAGAGGCTGGCCGGAATCAAGGGCGGGCCCGATACGGAGATTCAAACGCTCAGCGCCAATGTGCGAGTAGCGCCGGAAGGCACGGACGCGCAGAACATTACGCTCGTGGTTCCGGCGATCGGCGATCTGAGAGGCGGTGGAACGGTGAGCGCCGAATACGCCCTCGACTTCCAGATGAGCGCGCAGGTTCACACGTCGGGACTGCTGGCCGGCGTCAGCGACAAGCCGATCCCGTTCTCTGTGGGAGGCACTTGCTCCGATCCCGTGTTTCGGCCGGATGTGAAGGCCATCGTGAAAGACGAAGTGAAGGGAGTGGCGGGAGGGCTGTTGCACGGCCTGCTGGGTGGAAAGAAGGATTAAAATGTGAAGTGATCCCACTATGAAAACTGCGTATCTCGCATTACTCCTGTGCGCCACGGTGCTGGCGCAGACCGATTCGAAGAAAGCGCCGGCGGCGAAGCCGAGTCTGCTCGATCCGTCTACGATGACGGCCAAAGCCCCCGAAACATTTCAGGCCAAGTTTGCCACCACGAAAGGCAACTTCACGGTTACGGTGACACGGTCCTGGGCGCCGCGCGGGGCCGACCGCTTCTACAACCTCGTGCGCGCCGGGTTCTTTGCCGACGCTGCGTTTTTCCGCGTGGTCTCGGGATTCATGGTGCAGTTCGGCATCAGCGCGCGGCCGGAAGTGGCCAAGGTGTGGCAGCAGGCGCGGATTTCCGACGACCTGGTAACGCAATCGAATACCCGCGGCCGCATCACCTTCGCCACTGCCGGCCCGAACACGCGCACCACCCAGCTCTTCATCAATTTCGGCAACAACGCAGGGCTGGATGGACAAGGCTTCGCGCCATTCGGTGAAGTAACCGAAGGAATGGAAGTGGTGGACATGATCTATTCCGGTTACGGCGAGCAGCCCGACCAGGGCGCCATTCAGGCGCAAGGCAAGGCCTACCTGGACGCCAGGTTCCCGAAGCTCGACCACATCACGTCGGCGACGATTGTGGCGAAGTAAGGCTCAGCCGCGCTTGAGCGCCACTAACACCCGATTCGGTGTGAGCGGAAATTCGCGCATGCGGACGCCCGTCGCGTCGAAGAACGCGTTGGCGATGGCCGCCGCAGCTGCCGCCATCACTTCCTCACCTGCTCCCGTCGAGCGTTGATCGAGGCGCTGAACCACCACCGGAGTCACCTCCGGGCACTCCTCGAACCGGAGGATGGGATAACTCCTCCAATCGAGACTGGTGACATTGGTGGTGTTCAGAGTGACTTCCTCTTTGAACATGCGGCTGGCGGTTTGCACGAGCTGTCCGCTGATCTGGTTTTCGACGAACGCCGGGTTGACCGTTTGGCCGGCGTCGATCGCCCCATACAGGTGCTTGGCCGCCACACGGCCGGTCTCCTTGTTCACCTCCACCACGGCGACCGCCGCGCCATAAGATGCCAAGTGCGTGCCAACGCCAATTCCAGTGCCGGTGGCGGTCTTGGCCTCTGAGAGATTCGAAGCCGCACGGCGAGGTTTCCACTGCGCGGCCTGCGCGACCGCATCCAGAACGCCTCGCCAGCGCTCATCCTGGATGTTGCGCCGCCGGAACTCGTACGGGTCTAACGCTAGCATAAACGCGAGTTGGTCGAGCGTCTGTTCCGATGCGAACGAGAAGGAAAGATCCAGCGGCGAACGCAGCCAGCCGCCTTTCAAGTATTCTTTTCCAGGCAGCTGATGGTTAATCAGGCGGACGTTCGGAATGGCGTACATGCCGCCGCAGTCTAACGGGTTTACCTGTTGCGCCGCGCCGCCGGGCCATTCCGCTGGGGGCGTCCCCGCAAGCTGCGCCGTGGTTTCCACGCCGCTCCAGTTGTGATGCCAGCCCTCGTATTGGTAGGCCACAATCTTGCCGGATCGATCGGCAGCGGCACGCACCTCGCCTACGTGCGCCGGGCCGTAGTTGTCCCACCCGTGCTCATCCCAGCGCATGAACTGCAAGCGAACGGGCTTGCCGGCCAATTGGGATAGCAGCGTGGCCGCCTGGGCGGCGTCATCGTAGCAGCTATGGCCGTAGGTGCCCGATCCCTCGTAATACTGCACGCGGACTTTCTCAACGGGCATTCCCAAAAGGCGCGCCAGGCCGCCACGGGTTCCGTACACATCCTGCGTGGAACACATGATCAGCGCGGAATCGGCTCTTACGTCGGCGAGCGCACAGTTGGGTCCGAACGGCGCGTGGGCCTGGTAGGGGCAGTGGTAAATGCCGGAGGCAACGTGCGCAGCCTGCGTAATGGCCGCCGCTACATCGCCGCGGTCCACCACCACTCGGTCTGTAGTTTTGGCCGAGCGCATCTGATCGTACAGCGCGCCGCTGCCGGGCAAAGTCGGCGTGGTGTCCCAGGTGACTTTGAGTTGCTGCGCGGCGCGCACGGCATCCCACTCGTTTTCGGCAACCACTCCGACGAAATCGGCGCGGCGCAGAACGCGCGCACCCGGAATGTTGCGGATGGAGCTTTCGTCGATGCTGACCAGTTTGGCCCCGGCGCCGTACGCGCTTTGCCCGCGCGGACGGACCACGCGGCCGTGCAGCATGCCGGGCACGCGCGCGTGCTGCATGTAGACGTACTTGCCGCTGACTTTATCGGGGATGTCGTTGCGCGGAACCTGCGTTCCCACTACCTTGTATTCCGACGTGGGCTTCACCGGGGCAGAGCCGGTGAATGGCAGGTGGAACAGCTTGCCGCCCACCAGCGCGCCGTAAGTTACGGACTGCGCCAGATTGCCCGAAACGGACACGACGCCCTTGGAAACACTGAGCTGTTCGGCCGGCGCGTTCAATTTCTGAGAGGCGAGCCGGAGCAGGGCGAGCCGCGCCTCGGCGGCGGCGGTGCGAAGCTGCGGCCCTCCGCGTTGGATCGAAGCGCTGGAGTACGTGCCGCCTTGGTTGGGCGTGACGTTGGTATCGAGCCGAACCGTTTTAATCTGGCTCATCTCCAGATCGAGTTCCTCGGCCGCAACCTGCAACAGCGCCGTCGAATTGCCCTGGCCGAGTTCCGCAAAGCCGATGAAGACGGTCGCCGTATTGTCCGCATGGACGGCAAGCCACGTATCGACTTGCTTGGCATCGGGCGGGCCGGGAGTGGCTCCGCGAGTTGCGAGGTTCTCGGCTGCTGGTTCCTGCGCCAGTAGCGCGCGGCGGAGGTTAAAGCCGATCACCAGCGCGCCGCCTGCCTTGAGGAAGTTTCGCCGTGGAAGGGAGCCAGTCATCTGGCCACCTCCGCCATGGCCCGCGAAGCGCGTTGGATGGCCTTCACCACGCGGGGGTACGAACCGCAGCGGCACAGATGACCGTTCATGGCCGTGCGAATTTGGCCTTCGTCGGGCTGCGGATTTTTCGAAAGCAGCTCCGAGGCCTTGATGATCATGCCGTTGAAGCAGTAACCGCACTGCACTGCCTGCTCATCGATCATGGCCTGTTGCACGGGATGTAAGGCCGGTGCCTGAGAAAGTTTCTTTTGCGCGGCGTACCACGCCGGAAGCCCTTCCAGAGTCGTCACGGACTTGCCCTGCACCGCGGAGACCGGGGTCACGCAGGAACGCGTCTCCACACCATTCACCAGCACCGAGCAGGAGCCGCATTGCGCCAGACCACAGCCAAATCTGGGGCCTTGCAGCAGCAGCTCATTGGACAGGACGTACAGCAGCGGCGTTTCGGGAGAAGCGGCAATCATCCATTGCCGTTCATTCACGCGGATCTTCAGTTGGTTGGCCATTTCACTCGCCTTCGGCTAAGCACATTCCATGTTTTCCTATTATTACGAATCCTTTAGCCTGCGCGCCGGGTCTCGATCCCGATCCATTTTCCATATATTCTTTATGCCTTCTTTATGACTTCTTCACGCCTTAAACCATAGCATTGGGGGCGTGAGGTAATTCGATGACCCCGGTGCGCCTGGGCGAGGAACTCGATAACTACAGAATCGACAGCGTCGCGGCACGCAGCGGCATGGCCTCCATTTTCCGTGGCACCGACCTCCGCACTGGCTCGGTGGTAGCCATCAAAGTGCCGCATCCCGAAATGGAATGCGATCCGGTTTTCTTCGAGCGCTTCCATCGCGAAGAAGAGATTGGGCAGAAATTGGATCACCCCGGCGTTATGAAGGTTATGCGAAACCCGCAGCGCAGCCGGGTCTACATGGTCATGGAGTGGTTAGACGGACGGCTTCTGCGTCAAATCCTCACCCCCCAGATGAAGTTGCCGCGGGAACGAGCCGTCCGTCTGGCCGCGCGAATCTGCGAAGCCCTCGAGTACATCCATAACCGCGGCGTGGTCCACCGCGACCTGAAACCGGAGAACATCATGGTCGATGCCGAGGATCGCATCAAATTAATCGATTTCGGCATCGCCGGTACGGAAGGCGGGCGCAGGCTGACGTTCGGTAAGCTAACGCAGCTTATGGGCACGCCCGATTACATTTCACCGGAGCAAGTGAAAGGGCGGCGCGGAGATGCACGCTGTGACATCTACTCGCTGGGCGTAATCTTGTACGAGATGCTCACCGGGAAGACGCCGTTCCAGGGCCCTAACAAACTCGCGGTCATGAACGACCGGCTGCAAAACCATCCCGTGCCCCCGTGCGAGATCGATCCCACGATCACGCCGCAATTGCAGGAAATCATCTACAGGGCGCTGGAACGCGATCCCCAGAACCGCTACTCCAGCGCGCGCGAGTTCGCCTGGGACCTGGAGCATCAGGAGCAGGTGGGCGTGGCCGAGCGCGCAGAACTGCACGACTGGAAGTGGCGCCGCGAGCCGGCTTCGAAACGGGTGATGTTCTACGCCCTGTTGGCCATGATTCCCGTTGTAGTCTTCGGACTGTTGCTCTACGTTGCCAAACACGCCTGAACACCGCTTCCCGTTACCGAGCCGCGACCCCGGGCAGCGGTCGTGGTTAGAATAACAACCAAGAGGTGATTTAGAACATTGTTGCAGCGTGCCGTGCGGCTGGCCTTGTCCTTAGCCGGCGTAGCGATCATTACGTACGTAGCGTACCGGCCGCAGGTTCCTACCTATGCCACCACAGTAGGTTTCGCTTACCTGCTGTTGGTTCTCATCATCGCGACTACGTGGGGATTTGTGGAAGCGGCCCTGGTGTCGATGGTCGCGACTTTGTCCTTCAACTTTTTCTTCCTGCCGCCCCTTGGCACCTTTACCATCGGAGACCCGCAAAATCTGGTGGCCTTCTTCAGTTTTCTCATGACGTCGCTGATTGCCAGCCGCCTCTCGGCGCGCGCCAAGCGGCGCGCTCAAGATGCGATCGAGCGGCAGAAGGACCTGGAGCGCCTGTACACGTTCAGCCGCGCCATCCTGCTGATCGATGGCGCGGAGCCGTTCCCCAAACAGCTCATCCAGAAACTGGCGGAGACTTTTAACCTGATCGCGGTGGTTCTGTACGATCGGGTTTCCGGCGAATTCTATCGGGCCGGCCCGGAAGAGTTCGCCGGCATGGATGACCAGTTGCGCGACGCGGCGCTCCATAGCACATCGTTCTCAGATCCGGGCCATCAACGCGTGATTACGGCGATTCGATTGGGGGCGGAGCCGATTGCCAGCCTGGCGCTGCAGGGAGCCCGCATGCCGGATTCCGTGCTGCAGGGTATCGCCAATCTGATTGCGATCGGTCTGGAGCGGGCCAGAGCCCAGAACCTGGCGCACCAGGTGGAGGCGGCGCGAGAGAGCGAACAGCTCCGAACCACCCTGATCGATGCCATGGCGCACGAGTTCAAAACTCCGCTCACTTCGATCAAAGCAGCCACGACGTCGTTGCTTTCGAATCCCGAGCAGACTGCGGAGAACCGCACCGAGTTGCTTAAGATCGCGGATGAAGAAGCCGAGCACTTGCACGATCTGATTGACGACGCCGTGGAAATGGCGCGCCTGGATTCGGCGCAAATCCAGCTTCGTCTGGAGCCGACCGACGCCAGGCAACTGGTACGCGATGTGGTGGCTTCGATGCGCGGCGGAATCGACGGGCGGCCGCTCGAGATCAGCAGCGAAGAGGGGCTCCCCGCGCTACCGGTCGATCGCCGCTTGGTCATGCTGGCTGTCAAACAGGTGCTCGACAACGCACTCAAGTACTCTAAGCCGTCCACTCCCGTATCGATCCGGCTTCACCGGGCAGCCGATGCCATCGTCATCGAGATCGTCAATCAAGGGAAGGGTATCCCGCTCGCCGAGCAGAAACGGATTTTTGAGCGCTTCTACCGAAGCCCGGCGGTGAAGCAGCAGATTCCGGGCTCGGGTTTGGGATTAAGTATCGCGAATAGCGTGGTTCAAGCGCACCGGGGCGAACTGGCGTTGACCAGCAAGCCGGGCGAGACGACGTTTCGGATGAGTTTCCCTCTGTCGTAGCCCCTGTGGGGCCAGGTCTTCCGGCCTGCCGCCGGGCTTCTGCCCGGCGCTTTTGCCGGAGCGCCGCCTCACACTACTTGCTTCTCCAGCAGCCCCTTCACTTCGTCGTGCAACCGGACCGTGAGCTCCTCCCGGTCGGACGATCGCAGATGTTTCGTAGGAATCGGTTCGCCAACCCGCAGCTCCACGCTCCCGCTGCGGATGTGGATCGAGCCCACCGGCAATAGAGCCCGCATTCCCACGATGGCGATCGGAACCACGGGGACACCGGCTTTGATGGCGACATAGGCCGCTCCTTCGCGAAAATCGCGCAGCGCGTGCGCGGAGCGCCCGCCCTCCGGAAACAGCAGCATGCATACGTGACGCTCGGCCACGATCCGGCCCGCTTCGTTCATGCTCTTGAGGGAGTTGCGGGCGTTGGAGCGGTCCACCGGCATATGACCGGCCCAGCGCAGATGCCAACCGAGAAATGGAATGCTGTACAACCCCTTTTTGGCGAAGAACCGGAACTGCTGCGGCAGGCGCGATAGCACCGCGGGGATGTCCATGTAGCTGGAATGGTTGGAGACGAAGACATATGTCCCGTTGGGGTCGAGCTTCTCCACGCCGCGCGCCGACACGCGAATGAAACTCACGGCGAGCAATATCTTTCCCCAAACCCGGGCGACGCGGTGCGACGTGTTGCCTGTACGATCGAATAAAGCTGCGACGAACGAGACCAACCACATGACGATTGTGGAAACAATCAGCAGCGGCGTGGAGAACAGCAGGGACCGCAGAAGACTCACGGCCGCTTCACCAGCAACGTGCGCGCTTCGCCTACCAGGTAGAGCGAGCCGGTGATGAAGATTGCGTCGCCGGGTCCGGCATCACGGACCAGATCGAGCGCTGCGCCCAGCGAGGGAGCCGTACGAAGGTTGGGATGGCTTGCGAGGTCCACAATCGCCTGCGGATTGAGAGCGCGCGGCTGGTCCGGAGCCGTGGCGATCACCTCGGCCGCGCGCGGAAACAAAATCCCGCACACTTCTTCGACCGCCTTATCGCGCATCGCGCCATAGATCATGCGGACCCGCCGGTCGCCGTAGAACCGGTCGAGGTAGGCAGCCAGCGCCCGAGCCCCGGCCGGATTGTGCGCCCCATCGATTACGATCTCCGGATTCTGGGAAACTCTCTCCAGGCGGCCGGGCCATTGGGCGCGCCGAATACCGTCTTCGATGGTGCGATCCGCAACGCCGAGCTGCCGGAGTGCCACTGCGGCCGTGACGGCGTTTTCCACCTGATGCTCACCGGCCAGGGGACATTCGACGTGTAGAACGGTTTCGCCGCTCAGCGTGAAGCGGCTTCCGCGCGGATGGAGGTCCAAATCGGAAACCGTCCACTCGCTGGTTCGCTTCACTCGGATCCCCAATTCTGCCGCGCGCTTGTCCAGCACCGGTTGTACTTCGGGCCGTTGCCGGGAGAATACCGCTGGCACATTCGGTTTCAGGATGCCTGCCTTCTCTCCCGCAATGGATTCCAGGCTTCGTCCGAGGAATGCCTCGTGATCGAAATCGACCTGGGTGATGACGCAGAGCCCGGGGTGAACCACGTTGGTCGAATCCAGACGGCCACCTAAGCCGACCTCGAGCACCACGAGGTCAGTGGGTGCTTCGGCGAAAATCAGAAACGCCATGGCGGTGACGGTCTCGAAGTATGTGGTGTGCAGATCGATCCTTCCCGCGTCCAGCAGTTTCTCCACCTCGGTGTGCACCCGGTTGAACGCCTCTGTGAAGAGCGGGACGCTCACCGGACGGCCGGCAATCGAGATCCTTTCGGTGGGCTCGGCTAGATGCGGCGAAATGAATAATCCCGTTCGGCGGCCCGCGGCGCGAAGCGCAGACTCGATCATGGCGCAGACCGAGCCTTTGCCATTAGTGCCGGCTACGTGCGCGAAATGGCAGCGGTCCTGCGGATTCCCCAGCGCTTCCAGCACCGTACGAATCCGCTCCAGGCCGAATTTGGCGGTCTTCAGCTCGTTGCCGAGCGCATACAGGAATTGGACGGAATCTGGATAGTCCACTTAAGAGACAAAGAACCTCAGGGCTTTCGAAATGTACGGCTTCAGCTCGAGCCGCGGCACCACGGCATCGAGCATACCGTGCTTCAACAGGAATTCGCTGCGCTGGAAGCCCTCGGGCAGCTTTTGGCGGATCGTCTGCTCGATCACGCGTGGGCCGGCGAATCCGATGAGCGCTCCCGGTTCGGCTATATTCAGGTCGCCCAGCATGGCGAAGCTTGCCGTGACACCGCCCGTAGTGGGGTCCGTCAGTACGCTGATGTAAGGCAGGCTGACTTCATCCAGGCGCATGAGCGCCGCGGAAATCTTGGCCATCTGCATGAGGCTGATGGCGCCCTCCTGCATGCGCGCGCCGCCCGATGCCGAGACGATGACCAGCGGCGTTTGCCGCGTGATGGCGCGCTCAATAGCCCGCGCGATTTTTTCGCCGACCACCGAGCCCATACTGCCGCCGATGAAACGCGGCTCCATGACGCAAATCTGCACCGGGCGGCCATCCAGCTTTCCGCAGGCGGAGATCAGCGCGTCGTTCAAGTTGGTCGATTCCTTCATCGACTCCAAGCGTTCATGGTACGGCTTGCTGTCCACGAAATGGAGCGGATCGCTCGAGGTGAGCTCGGGGTCAAACTGCTCATATGCGCCATCGTCGAGGAGTAGTTTCAAGCGCGCGGCCGCATCCATGCGTGAATGGGCTCCGCACTTAGGGCAGACCAGCCAGTTCGCGTCAAACTCCTTTTTCCAGATAATCTGCCGGCACCCTTCGCACTTTTGCCAAAGGCCCTCGGTGCGCACACGCCGATCGCCCTCTTCCGCTTTGGGTTGGCCGCCGGCCGGTTTGTCGCGTTTGAACCAGGACATGAAAGAACAACGTTAGCGCGGGTAGGGATGGCCTCGCAAGGAAGCAAACGCGCGATAGATCTGCTCGGCGAGCATGGCGCGGGCCAATTCGTGCGGAAATGTCATCGGCGACAGCGAGAGCAGCATGTCGGCGCGGGCAGCCCATCCCGCCGGCAGCCCGTCGTGTCCGCCGACCAGGAACACCAGGTCCCGGCCTTCCATCTCGGATTTGGCAATCATGCCCGCAAATGCCGCGGAGTCGCAGGCTTTGCCCGCGGGATCGCAGAAAATCTTGCGCGCCGATGGATGGCGGGTCCAGAGGTCCACGCGCTCCGGACGAATCTCGCGCATTTCCGTTGCGGCATATCGCGAGGCGCGGCTGAGGTAATCCTCGGCTAGCGCATTGGCATGGGGATCTTTGGGCTTGCCGATGAAGTAGAGATAGACTTTCACGCGCGAGGCAATTTATCATGGCATAATTCGCGTATGGGCACACGAGCGCTCGTACCAGTTGAAGAGTACCTTGCCACCGAATACGAGCCGGATTGCGACTACGTAGATGGAGAGTTGGTCGATCGCAACGTGGGCGAGAAAGACCATAGCAAGGTTCAGACACGGCTGACTGCCGTGCTGTTCAACCAGCGGGGCAAGTTGGGTATTCATGTGTTCACCGAACAGCGCGTCCGCATAGGCCCGAGAAGGTTCCGTGTCCCGGATATCTGCGTGGTCGTGGGAAAGGAACCCGAGGAACAGGTCTTCACCGCGCCGCCGTTTCTTTGCATAGAGGTCTTATCTCCGGAAGATAGAGCATCGCGAGTTCAGGAAAAACTGGACGACTATTTCGCTTTCGGCGTCCAGTGTGTGTGGGTAATCGACCCACGACGCCGGCGTGCATATATACACTCCACATCAGGCGTGATGGAAGCTAAAGAGGGCCTGGAAACGGACGATCCGAAGATCAGCGTGGACCTCAGAGAAATTTTCGAATAGACAAGTTCACGCGGCCGGAATGGCGACCGTTTTGGCGCTACGCCAGAGCCGTTCCAGGTCGTAGTACTCGCGCGCCTTGGGCGAGAAAATGTGAATCAGCAGGTCGCCGTAATCGGCCAGAATCCAATCCGCCTGGGTGTATCCTTCCAAGCTGATCGGCAATTCGCTCGCCTGCTGTTTCAACTGCACGCTGACCTCATCGCTGATAGCCTGGATCTGCCTTTGGTTGGCGCCCGTACAGATGACAAAGTAGTCTGCGAACGAAGTGATGCCGGTCAAATCGAGCACCTTGATGTCGGTGGCTTTCTTAGACTCGGCGGCCCGCACTGCGATGAGCCAGGTTGGAATAGGGTCCCGAATTTCCTGTGGTCCTGTCGGGTTGGCCTTCGTCAGAACACGCTCCTGTCCGTATCGTACTACAATCGAACTTTTCGGGCGTCGCGCAAAACAGGACATTTTATGGTCGATCCCCAGCTCCGAGTACTACTCTCCTCCGCGCAGATCCAGCAGCGCATTCGCGAAATGGGAGAGGAAATCTCGCGCGACTACCCCTCGGGAAATCTGCACCTGATTTGTATCCTCAAAGGCGCTTGTTTCTTCTTGACTGACTTGGCTCGGGCCATGAAACGAGACGTATTTGTGGACTTCATGGGCATCTCCACCTATGGAAAGGGCAAGACCACGTCCGGCGAAGTGAAGGTGACCAAAGATCTGGATATCTCGCTCGAAGGCGCTGACGTCTTACTGGTGGAAGATATCGTCGATAGCGGCGTCACGCTGAACTATCTGATCAACCTGCTCGAACAGCGCAAACCGAAATCTCTGCGGATTGCGACCCTGCTCGACAAGCCGGAGCGGCGGCTGCGGCCCGTGGTGGTGAGCTACGTAGGGTTCCGGATACCGGACGCGTTCGTAGTGGGCTACGGTCTCGATTTCGCCGAGAAGTACCGAAACCTCGACGATATCTGCGTGCTGGAAGAAGATGTGCCGCTGACGGCGGGAGCGCGGTAGTGGGGCAGGCCATCGTTGTGTGTGGCCTGCCTCCTGATCACGCGTGGCAGGCGACAAAATACGATCGCCTGCCCCACGGAGCTAAGTCTTCTTACGCCAGGTCTTCGTTGCGGATCGGCAACTTCCTCAGACGCTTCCCGGTAAGAGCGAAGATCGCATTCGCCACCGCCGGCGCGGTCGTAGGCGTGCTCGCCTCGCCAATTCCGCCCGGAGCATTCTGGCTCGGTACGATGTGCACTTCCACCACCGGCATCTCATCGATGCGCAGGACTTCGTAAGTGTTGAAGTTCTGTTGCTGCACGCGGCCCTTGTCGATGGTGATACCGCCCTTTAACGCGGCGCTCAGGCCATAGACAATCCCGCTCTGGATCTGCTGCTCGACGATCGCGGGATTGATCACTTGCCCGCAATCGACTGCGCACGTCACGTGATGCACGCGCAGCTTGCCTTTGTCGATCGATACTTCGGCCACCTGGGCATTGAAGCTGCCGATGTTGTTGACTACCGCGATGCCGCGCGCGCGTCCCGCTGGCAGGGGTTTGCCCCAGCCGGCCTTTTCGGCGGCCAGTTCCAACACGTGAAGCATGCGTGGATTGTTCGCCAGCAAGCGCCGCCGGACTTCGACCGGATCCTTGCCGCCGGCAATCGCCAGTTCATCCAGAAAGCTCTCGGTGAAGAACGTATTCTGCGAGTAGCCAACCGAGCGCCAATAGGTGGTGGGAATGCCGGGATCGGCCTTCGTATACTCCACCTGAATATTGGGTATCCCGTACGCCAGATCGGCGATGCCTTCCACTGCCGCCCGGTCCACGCCGTTTTGCATGCCCGCGAACGACGGGCAGCCTACGCGCGTGTGCCAGGCTACCGGCCAACCGTCGGCGTCGAGAGCACCCGTGAACTTGGTGTAAGAAGCCGGCCGGTACAGGTCGTGCGTCATGTCGTCTTCGCGTGACCACGTGAGCTTCACTGGAACCCCGGCGGCCTTGGATGTTTCGACGGCCTCACGGATAAAGTCGTCGCCGCCGCGGCGGCCAAAACCGCCCCCCAGGAACAGCGTGTGCACGTTCACTTTATCCGGCGGCAAGCCGGTGATCTGCATGGCGGTGCCATGTGCGGCGGTCTGGATCTGCGTAGCGGCCCACACCTCGCAGCGATCGGCGCGCACATCGGCCGTGGCGTTCATCGGCTCCATGGGAGCGTGCGACATGTACGGCGCTTCGTAAACCGCTTCGAGCTTCTTGGCAGCGCCGTTCAATGCGCCGGGAGCATCGCCGGTCTTGCGCGCAATGGCGCCAGGCTTTTCGGTCGCCTCGGCCATCATCTTGCGAATATCGGCGCTGTTCAAATTCGCGAGCGCACCTTCATCAAATTTGACTTCGATCGCCCGCCGGCCCTCCATGGCGTTCCAAGTGTTGTCCGCAAGCACGGCCACACCACTCGAAATTTGGACCACCTGTTTCACGCCGGGTACGGCTTTCGCTTTGGTTGCGTCGAAGCTGGCCACTTTGCCGCCGAACACCGGGCAACGCGCCACCACCGCGTATAGCATGCCGGGGACCTTGGCGTCGATGCCAAACACCGCCTGTCCGTTCACCTTGCGCGGCGTATCCAAGCGCTTCAGCGACTTGCCGACAATTGTGTACTGGCTGGCGGTCTTGAGCGTCGGTTGCGAGGGAGGGGTCAACTTGGCAGCGCTTTCGGCCAAGCTGCCAAACGTGAGGCGTTGGTTGTCGGCCGTGTTCACGACGGCGCCGCCCTCAGTCCGGCAGCGCGATTTCTCCACGCCCCACTTCTGTGCGGCCGCCTGCACCAGCATTTCGCGCGCGGTGGCGCCCGCTTTGCGGATCGGGTCCCAACCGGTGCGGATGCTCATGCTGCCGAACGTGCCCTGCAGCGGCCCGTAGAGCTTGGGATTCACCGGCGCGAACTCGGCACGAATTCGCTTCCAATCGCAATCCATCTCCTCGGCCAGCATCTGGGAGAGCGCGGTCATCGGCCCCTGTCCCATTTCCGACTTGGCCAAAACAAAAGTCACGATATCGTCCGCGCCCACGTGCACATAGCCGTTCAATGGAAATACGCGGCTTCCAGTTGTTTGCGCCAACAGACGAGAACTCTGCGGCAGCGCGAAACCGATGGTGAGACCGGCCGCGCCGCCCACTCCGACTTTCAGAAAGCTGCGACGGTTCACTTTGCGGACGGAGCCTGCGCGTTGCGAGATCATGCCACACCTCCCTTATTGGCCTGCGCTCCGTTGGAGGCGGTCAGAATCTCCGACGCCCGATGGATGGCACTGCGGATACTCTGGTAGGTTCCGCAGCGGCAGATGTTGCCGCGCATCACTTCATCGATGTCGGCGTCGCTGGGGCGCGATTTCTTGGCGAGCAGGGCCGCGGCCGCCATAATCTGCCCGGATTGACAGTATCCGCACTGGGGCACGTCGTGCTCCACCCAGGCCTGCTGCACCGCATGCGTGCTATCCGGCGAAAGCCCTTCGATCGTCATCACATTTTTGCCGGCGACGTTTGCGACCGGCGTGCTGCACGAGCGAATCGCCGTGCCATTGAGATGCACGGTGCAGGCGCCGCATAGCGCCATCCCGCACCCAAACTTGGTCCCCGTCATGCCCAGCGCGTCGCGCAGTACCCACAGCAGCGGCATCTTTTCGGGCACGTCGACGGTTTGGGGTTTACCGTTCAAAGTGAATTTGATGGTGGCCATCCCGAACCCTCCTTCGGAAGTTGCAGAGTGGGGCGGGGCCATGCCCAGCCCGGAGATCTCCTAGATATGAAATAGTATACAACCCGCAAAAACGGATTTTTCGGCGGGTTAACTATGGCTATTCGCGGTACGCGTGAAATACCGCGCGTTTAATAGCCTTGGGACTGAAGGCTCAAGGCGCGCCAGAGCCGCAAACGCCCGGCTGAAGGCCATGCTCGTTCGACGCGGGCGAAGCCTGCCGTCCGCGGCATGGCCTGCTGGGGAAGTTTCAACCATGAGAGCGTTTCCGTCGTGTTCCACTCTCCCGGTGTGACGATGCCGTTGCCCAAGTCAATGCGGTGCGCCCAACGGATGGCACTCACCGCGTTTCGCAGCTCTGCCGGGTCCATGTAGGGTTTGATTATCGCGCGCCTCTTGAGAGTTCTCAGGAACGCTGAAACATTTGGCTGAGGTCGCTGGCGAGTTTTTCCAGAGTTTGTGCCTGCTCGCTGAATTGGTTGGCGCGGCCGGCGCTTTCCTCGGCATTCGCGGCGGTCGATTGGATGGTGCGGTTCATCTGGTCTGCGGAAGTATTGAGCTGGGCGATGCCCTGGCTTTGCTGCTCGGACCGAAGGGCGACCGATTGCGCGAGCTCGTCCAGCTTCCTCGCACTTTCCGCAATGAATGCCAGTTTCTCTGCGACTCCGTTAGTGACCGAGACTCCCTGCTGGCCTGCGCTCATCGACTTTTGGATCTTCTCGGATGTCTCTTGGGCCGCTTCCGCGCAGCGGTGTGCGAGATTGCGAACTTCATCAGCAACGACCGCGAATCCGAGGCCTGCCTCCCCGGCGCGAGCCGCTTCCACGGCGGCATTCAGTGCCAGGATATTCGTCTGGAATGCAATTTCGTCAATGATCTTATTGATTTTGACCACATCGGCTCCGGCGTTTTGGATCTGTCCCATGGTTTCCGTCATGACCTGCATCTGCGAAGCGCCGCCCTCGGCAGCGCCGCGAGCCTGTGCGGCCAGCTCTTTGAGAGTGCGGGAGTTGTCCAAGTTCACCCGGGCCACGCCGCCGATCTCGGCTAGAGAGGAAGTCACCTGCTGATTGGCGGCGGCCTGCGTCTGGGCTTGCTCGGCCAGTTGCTGGCTGGTCGTCGAAACCTGCGCCGCGGCCGTCGAGACCTGGTTCGATGCGCGATTCAAGTCGCGGATGATCCGGTCCGTGCGGCGGGTCAAACCATTGGCCACGAAATACCAAGTGGCGCCGCAGCCGAGAACAATAGCCAAACTGACAACGAGAAGAACTTCCGTGCTGTAGTGGGAAACGTGGTCGACGGCGGCGACCGTTTCGTACAATTCGGCTTCCGGCGTACTCACGCCAATTACCCAGTCCCATGGCTGAAAATATTTGATCCGGGCAACCTTCCGGTATACGGCAGAATCAACGCTATTGCGGAAATCATACTGCTGTGTCGCCCTCTGGTCCGGTTTGAGGCCTACGGCTTTATGGCAAATCTCCTGAATGTACAGATGGCCTGTTTCGTCTTTGAGATTCCAAAGATCCTCGCCATCGCGCTTGCCGGCCTGAGAGACTACGTAATGTCCCCGGTTGGCGCCGGTTCCATTCAATACGTAGACGTATCCGGTGCGTCCAACCTTGGTCTCCATGATGGCCCGCCGTAGCGGCTCGGTCGCAATCGCCTCGGGCAGCCCGACATACAGCATGCCGGCTACGTTTTTGCTGCTATCCAGTAAAGGCTCGTACGCGGCCATGTAGAATGCATTGACCACGAACGCCCGGCCGAGGAAGACTTCACCCCGCAGCACCGTGGAGACCACCGGATTGGGCTCTCCATCCGGTCCGGTTGCGGGGATGAACGTTCCGATGGCGCGTTTGCCATCGTCGCCGACGACGTTGGTCGCCACGCGCAGCATGTCCCCATGGGCATTCATGCGCTGAAATATGGTGCTGGTAGCTTTGGTGACTCGGCGGACTGCGTCCACCACCGGGACTTCGGTACCCGGTTCGCGCACCTGGCCCAGCCATGTTTTGCCGATCAACACTCGGGGCAGTGAGAGGTGCGACACGGCTTTGGTGAATTGGTTCCGGGCGTCCCAAGCCACGTCTGGCCGGACTGTAGTCATGCGTCCAGACTGGTCCATGAGGACCCGGGCCGAATGAAGATTCTCGCGGACCTGGCGTTCCAGCGCGCCTCTCCCGTCCACGCACAGCCGGTACACTCCGTCCGCGATGTGATCCAGGTCAGCATCGGCGGCGCGTTGACATCCGGTATATGCGATTTCGTGAAGCTGGCGGCTGTTTTGCCACATGATGCCCGCGAACAGCAGCATTGGGCCGGCGGTTAAGACAACACCTAGGGTCAGAAGCTTGTCTCGGAAACTGAGGCGGCGTTTCGGCATCGCGATGGCTGAATCCTCCATGGAAGAGATCGGCGGAATTGCGGAAAGGCTTTATGAACGGTTCGGGCCTCGGGAGGCACGCCCGCAGGCCGGGAGGCCTGCGCTACCTAGCGGCAAAAACGAAAAACGAACCCAATTGAGGCGCGATGATAATGAAAATAAAGCAGATCCTGTGCTCAAAACCAACCTACAAGGCGGCCGCAGGTCCGATGGTTGTCGCCTCTCGCTTCGCTACCTGTATAGCACGAGGAGTTCAGCGGGCCGGAAGGCCCACGGGGGCCGTTAGTTGAGATCCGGGGTCTGCAACAGGGGATTGGACCAGGCTTTGCTGCGGACGTGCGTCCGTGATTTGATCCGCCAGCCGGCGGCCGTCTTGATGTAGGTATCCTCATAGCCGCCGAAGCGCTGAATGTGGTTGGGACCCTTTTCGCCGATGACCACGAGGTATACGCGTCCCGCGGCTCCTTCGGGGGTTGGGGTAATCACGTGGTTCACCATCAGGTGGCTCCAGTCTTTCCATCCGACATCCTTGCAGCCTTTCGGCCCGCCGCCGGATACAGCCGCCAGTTGCTCGCGGCCTTTGGCACGCATGAGGCCGCCCCGCTTGAATCCCTCATCCGTAAAGTTGTCCGTGAAGGTGCCGTCGGGCGTGAACAGATCCGCGTAGTCGTATCCGTTATTGGAGCAAGTGTCGATGGCTTGAGCGTACCGGTTGGCCAATTGCTGAATCTCGATGTAGTCGAGAGCCGTGAGCGATGGTAGCGATTTCTTCTGGGCGCCCAACCCGCCCAGAGTGGCGACCGCTATGCCCAAAACGATCAGGATCGATGATTTCACTGTTCGCATGCTGGCTCCTTTTGCTGCTACTGCGGGCGAGTGGGTTGTCCTTACGCGTGCATCTTCTTGGGCGTGGGCTGCGCGTGGCCCAAGATCGGATGGGGCTTGTAGGGCTTCTCCACTTCCGCGATTTCTTCCGGGCCCAGCTTCAAATCGACGGCCGCGATCAGCTCTTTCAGGTGTTTCGGCTTGGTGGCGCCGATGATGGGCGCGGTCACGCCGGGCGCTTGCAGAACCCATGCGCAGGCTACTTGCGCCGGTGAAACTCCCCGCCGCTGTGCGACGCCCGCCACCACATCGGCCACCGCGAAATCGTCCTCGCGGTAATACATGTCTTTGGCGAAGCTATCTACCTGCGAGCGCTGCGTGGTTCCGCTTTCGCGATTACGCGTGCCGGTGAGGAATCCACGCGCCAGCGGGCTCCAGGGAATCAGCGCCAGTCCTTGATCCATGCACAGCGGGATCATCTCGCGCTCCTCTTCGCGGTAGACCAGGTTGTAATGATTCTGCATCGCCACGAACCGGTGCCAGCCATTTTCCTTGGCGGTGTACAGCGCCTTCGAGAGCTGCCAGGCGGCCATGCTGCTGGCCCCCAGATACCGAACCTTGCCCGCGCGCACGAGCGAATCTAGCGCCTCCAGCGTTTCTTCGACAGGAGTCACGGGGTCCCAACGATGGATCTGGTACAGGTCGACATAATCCATCTGCAGGCGGCGCAGGGAGTTGTCGCAAGCCTCGAGAATATGCTTGCGGCTCAGGCCGCGCCTGTTGGGGCTGTGGCCCATCTGTCCGTGGACCTTGGTGGCCACCACGATGTCGTCGCGGGAAGCCATCTCTCTCAGGTAGTGGCCGGTGATCTCTTCGCTCTGGCCCGCCGAGTAGACGTCGGCCGTATCGAAGAAATTGATGCCCGCGTCAATCGCCATCCGAAAATGCTCGCGGGCATCTTCTTTGTTGACGTGCCAGCCGCGTGTGCCCAGCGCCCAATCGGGCAGGGGCCCGCCTCCGTAGCTCATGCAGCCTAAGCAGAGGCGGGATACGGTGATGCCGGTCTTGCCGAGTGTCTTGTATTCCACGGCGGCTTACCGGGCCAGCGGGTCTGGCCGGACCTGGAACTTCACGATCTTGCCCTTGGTGCCTTTTCCGCCTTCTATGTGCCAGACGAAATGGGTTCCGTAGTTGGAATAGAGGGCGCGGCCCTTCCATCCCATGTTCGCATCGTCGATGCGGCCATCCATGCCGCGTGAATAGAAGCCCAGCGGATACGGGATGCGGAAATAGGTCCACTGTTTCGTCTGCGGGTTGAGGGCGATGAGCGAATCGGAATTCGATCCTGTTGCAAAGGGCGTGTCAGCGCCCAATCCTATTATGTTGTGCTGATCCACCCAGTTGTAGTAATGGAAGTCGGCAGGGATGTCGGTGCCTTTGAGTTTCGGACCGGTGGTCTGATAGAGCGTCCAGCCTTCGCGGCATTGGCTGCCATCGATCTTGGCAGGGCCGTTCAGGTCCTTGCACTTGCGAACATCGAAGCTGGCCAGGTGGCTGGTGGCGGCGAGGGCCGTCCAGACCACGCCATGGCTGTCGATATCGACGCCGCGTGGATCGAAACCCGGCTCGGGAACTTTGAAGATCTGGGTCTTGCAGGATTCGGGCGGATTATTGCCCCGTTGCAGCCGGACGAGGTATCCCGGATAAAGCTCGGAAATGCCCCACACCGAGTCGTCGACTGGACTCGGGATCACCGAATACATGCTGAAACTGACCAGCGTATCCAGCTTGGGATCGAGCGTGGCCGTGTTGTTGGCCGCATCGCCGCCTCTTCCGCGGCCGCCTGCTGGTCCGGACGCAGTGTCACTAGTGTAGAGGATCGAAACTTCGCCGCCACGCCCGGTGCGGATCACGTTCCATGGCTTGGTGATCTTTCCATCGCCGTTGGTATCGAGCACCTGGCCGCACCAACCCACCGCCTTCTGTTCATCGTGCGTCTCGTCGTAAACCTTGGTATCGACCCAACCGAAGATGGGGCCGGTCAGTTCGTTGAAATACAGGGTCTCGTCGGGATCATTATCGAATTGCAGATGGTGCGTGGAGAAGCACGTATCGATCAGGGTGAACTGGCGCGTCGTCGGGTCCCAATAGGAGGCCTGGCGCCCGCTATTCCGCAAGGGGAACCATGCCGCATACTTGTTGCTCGGATCGTTGCACCACGTGGGGTCCTGGTTGTCGCGGATCTTCGAAGTCATCCACACCCGCCCCTTGCTGTCGAGCATGGGATTGTGCGGATCGGCCGGATCGTATGGGGGGTTGGCCCACAGGTGTTCCATTCCCCAAAACATCGAGGGGCGGTTGGGGGCGGGGAAGCGCGACGGCACTTTGTCCCGGGCCTGGCGCTCGGGAATGTCGATGGCATAGGTGCTGTTATCGGCAGTGCTGAGCACGACCAATTGGCCGTGACCGGCGTTGACGGCGTAGTTGTTGCCGCCGCCATTGACGGTGGGGTGGTTCTTATCGGTGGAGATCTGATCGTGCATGAAGGAGTGGTCGTCACCCACGTCCCAGAGGGTCGCGACGATGTTGCGCTCAATCCCACTGGGCCGCGGCGGAGCAGGCGGCACATCGCCGGCGGCCACGCGCCGCGTCCAATCCGCAAACGTTTTGAGCGAGGGATCCTTGCCCTGAGTCGTCAGCACCGAATACATGTTGGTGCCGCGAACGCCGACGCCCAGTCTCCACTCCCAGGCTTGCTCGTGGGTGGTGAACTCGGGCTTGGCCTTGAACACGTCGTCCAGTGTGCGCGTCAGGTGGTTGCCCAGTTGATGGCAGAAATTGCAATCCGACTTGAGCGAGTTGATCCAGTAATTTTGGCTCAACATGCGTGTGCCAACGCCGTTGCCTTGGGGGCCCGTTCCGGGGAACAGGCTCTTGTCGGGCGGCTCCATCAGCGAGAGCCAGTAGTTGCCGGGATACACCTGCGCCGCTTCCTGCGGCGTCTTGGCGGAGGTGACCTTCAACGCCACGTTGGTCGCGCCGGGCTTCTCATTCACGGGCGCGGAATCGACAATGCCGTACCCGCGCACCCAGACCTTGTAAGTCGCCACAGGGAGTTCCGGCAGCACGAAGCGGCCGCGATCGTCGGTCACTACGATCTTGATGAAGTTGGTGGGCAGGTCTTTCGTTTCGGCGATGACCCACACGCCCGCTTCGGGGCCCTTCTCGCCAGTGACGGTGCCCGCGATATAACCGGGAGGGCTGACATACCCTTTGTGGGCCTGCTTGGTTTGCTGAGCGCTGGTCGGGAGCGCGCCGAATTGCGCGATCCAGCCCGCGACACACGCACAGAGCAATACAACCCTTCCTTTGGTGCGGAGGATTTTCATAAACAACTCCTGGTCTTGAGATATTTTGCGCGGACTACTGCCAACGCAGAAAAACGCAACTGTCCAGTATATCAACGTGGGGCCAGGCCTTCGGCTCCTCGGCGGAATTGCGCGACGCCGCCCGAAAGCGCGGCGGCAGCGCAGAAGCCCTGACCCCACTATTCTTCTATTACAGTAAGCACAACCGGGAGGCAGAATTTGTACACACAACAGGTGGCGCATCGGGCCGTTTGCGCGATGGCATCGATCCTGTTCGTGGCAGCGATGCCGGTGGCGAGCGCCCAAAGCCCAAAGCAGGGCGACGCCAGGACAAATGAACAGGACGGGCTGCGCTACCTGCGGATTCCACCCGGCATGTTCACCGGAGGGTGCTCGGCCGGCGACAAGGAATGCTTCGGCGAAACTGCCGGTTGGGACTTCTCTTCTCTTTCGAACCTGCGCCGCGAACCCCGTCGAGCACTTGTTTCCTCTGCCACCTCTGCGCGCCAACCCCTTAAAGCAGCCGCCGGCCACGAACCGTCGCAAAGTCAATTCTCGAAAAACTCCGCGGCTCTGCGGCTCGGCGGTGAAAAACTTGACAGTCTAGTGCGCCGAGAACGAACCCGCTGGCTCCGCCGATGCGCTCGCCAGCCGCCGCTGGATCAGGATCCCCGTGATCACTAACGCGCAGACCAGGAAAATGGACAGCAGGAACCAGCCCAGATATTGAGTCGGATGCCGGAGCATGCGCACGAAGTGACGTCCGTAGTGATCGGCCACGAGTGCGATCGCCGTATAGCGAACCGCGCGGCAGCTCGCGACAATCGCGAGATATTTCCGCGGGTGGTAGCCGGAAGCACCCGCCGCCGCGAACAGCATGCTGGTGGGGAACGGAAAGGGAATGATGGCGGAGGCAACCAGAATCCCCGTGCCCCACTCTCAAATAGACCGAGCCCCACCGACACTCTGCCCTTCCCAAATTTGCTGTTCAGATACGCCGATCCGGCCTTGCGCGCGAGCCGGAACGTGAGATAAGCGCCAATTACCGATCCCACCGTGGCCACGCCGGCGAGCTCGTACCAGGCGTTGGTTTGGCGCGCAGCCAGAATGGCGATCAGGATGTCGGGGCCGCCGAATGTCGGCAGTGGGGAACTATCCAGGATCGCGAGAAGGAATAATCCGAGGGCGCCAAAGTGGCGGAATACCGAGGTAACACTGCTCCCGCGCTTGGGGGTCGCGGCCTGAAGAAGAAGGTTCAACACGGGCGGTCTACCAGCGATCATAGCCCAAGGCCGAAAAGACCGTTTCTAAAACAGAGCCGATTCCTTTTCCCACAATCCGGCGAAATTTGAGAAGCAGGCGGACCGATCCACGCGCTTACCCGTGGATTCAAACGTTCGCAGCCGCTTCTCGTGGAGCGCGAAGACTTGCGGGATGCTACTAGCTCCGCCGAATTTGGTCATCGTGGACCCGTCGGATTCTTCGACTGCGCCCGTGGCAGTCACCAGGAAGGTTCCATCCGTGAAGGCGGTATAGAGTTTGACGCCGTTCTCGGAGGGGTTTGCATAGGTGGCTTTGTCTCGCGAGATCAGAAGCGGATAGCAGGACATGATTTTGACGCCTTGGTAAATCCGAAATGGCCGGCGGCTGAGTAACAGCAGCACGACTACAAGTGCGGGGATCAGGAACAACAAGCGGACCGCTGAGAAAGCCTCTCCGAAGCAGCTGCAGTATTCAAACCCGAATCCGCTTAATTCTGCGATCTCCGCCCGGTACCTTTGGCAAACGCGCTGCTCCGTTTGGAGTGACGGGAGCGGAACGAACTCCACCTTACCGAATACCGCCTTGATGAACCGCGCGAGCCCGCTTGAACCCGGCGGTGCCGGATGGCGGTGTATGTATAGGAAGTCCGCCAGCGTCTGGGCATTGGGTAGACGAAGTCCGAGGTAGGCTTGCGATCCGTCCCGAAAGCCCAATTGGTAACCGCACAGCTCGTTGTAGCGTCCCCGCACTTCTTCGATTTTCGCGACTTCCGATACGTCCCGCGTCTCTTGGTACGGGTCACGAAGCTTCCGAAACCGGAAGGAATGCTCATCGCAGGTGAAGGCGACGATTCTCCACCGGTCGCTCCAGGTCAGCAGCAGGTAAGCAACCAAGCCCACGAAAGGGAAAAATGCCATGGAGGCGATTTGCGTGAACTGATCGGGGGAAAAGTGCTCCCGCGTCTTCTGTACCAGGTGGTAAGCGAACCAAAGTCCGCCGCCACTCAGAATCAGGCACGGAAGTGCGTTCTGGAGCCTCCGAACTAAGAGTTGCGTTTTGGTGAACTCGCCGGAGATGGTCATACCAGTTTGAGTCTCCCAGAGCCTATCTGCCAGGGGACAGTTCCTAAAAGTTAGCCGGGGCGCCATAGTAGCATCGTCAGATGGCAAAGCGTCCTGCCCGCACGGAAAAGATACGCTATGACGGGGCGTATGTAGCCTCCGGATTTCCGCTGGTTTGGTTCGATCGAAAGCCTCTCGATCGGTACCCATTGACGGGGTTTACGCTTGGCTGGACTTCCGGCCGAACGGGTTTAACCGCGGTGCAAATTCTGGAAGATGAGCAATACCGGCTGAATGGGTATGCCATCTTCCGAAATTCGGATGTGAAGAGGTGGCGGCCGATCCTGCCTCATGAGTTTCTTGCCAGGGCGGCCGACCGGCAGCGATTGCGTCCAAGTGTTCCGGCCGGTCTGACTATCCATTCATTCAAAGACGCCGTTCTGTCCGCGGGCAAGGCGTTCCCGCTGGTCACCATTCACCAGGAGCGGATCGAGCGCGGAGTCTGCTACATCGGCAAGGTGCAGCACGCGAGTCAGCGCTCCGTAATCCTCATTCCCATCTCAACGGGCGCCGAGTGGGAAGAGCCGGAGAGTTACTTATTGCGAGACATCACTTTGATTCAATTCGGCGGCGCGTATGAACGTCTCCTCGACCAGCTCTGCGACAACCGCTCAAGAGCGATATAGTATCTCCCATGACTCGACGAACCGCGCTTCTTGCACCGCTGGCAACCCAGGTAATAAACACTGCGCATGCGGCAACTCCTAAAATGGTGCTCTCCCTGCACCAGAACACCTCAGTGGCCGCGGGCTATCGGAAGTCGCTCGAAGGCTGGGCGAAGGCCGGTATCAAGAACGTAGAACTGACCGACCGGCTGCTCGATGAGTTCCTCAAGACAGACGACCTGGCGGCCGCGCGGCGTGTGGTCACTGACTTGGGGTTGACGCCTGTCTCGTGCGCCGCCGTTTTACCGGATTTCTGGATTCCCAATCCCAATCGCGCGGCAGCGCTCGATACCTGGAAGAAGCGCTGCGAGCAATTCTCGTCCTTTGGCCTGACCAAGATCTACTGTCCCGCCGTCACCAGCCGCAAGGTCACCGCCGAAGATTACAAGGGGGCGCTCGATTGCGTCCGCGAGGGCGGCGAGGCGGCTATGCAGCACAAGATGACCGCCATGATCGAGTTCGCGCGCAACTCGTCGTTCATCGCTACGCTCACCACTTCGCTCAAACTGATTCGCGAGGCCGCGCATCCCAATGTGCGCCCGATGCTCGACTGCTATCACTTCTGGTCGGGCCTCAGCAAGTTCGAAGATCTCGACCTTCTGAAGCCCGGTGAACTGGCCCACGTACATTTCCAGGATGTGCCCGATATGCCGCGCGAATTACTCGATAATACAACTAGGTACATTCCGGGCGATGGCGTTTCGCCGCTGGTTCGCATCCTCCGTAAGCTCGCCGAAAAGGGTTACTCGGGCGCGCTTTCGGTGGAGCTGTTCCTGCCGGAGTTCACGCAGGGCGATCCAGCCGAAGTGGCCATGCGGATTCGGGAGAAGGCCGAGGGAGTCATGCGCCAGGCAAAGGTGGCCTAACTCCCGGGACGAACTGATGCGATGGAAATGCGCCGTTGGTCTGCTCCTCGGCTGCTGTGCCTGGGGACAGATGAACACGGCGGAAATTAGCGGTAGCGTCGCGGATGCAACCGGTGGCGTTTTGCCCGGTGCGGCCGTAACCATCCAGCACCTGGACACAAAACAGGAGTTCACGGCAATCGCCAACAGCGCGGGCGAATACCTGTTCGCGCAGGTTCCTGTCGGCGCGTACTCGCTTACTGTCACAGCCACGGATTTTCAGCAGTCTGCGCTGCCCCGGTTGGAGCTCCATGCGGGCGACCGCCTGCGGAAGAACTTCGTTCTGGAGGTAGGCGACTCCAACCAGGTCCTGACCATTCAAGCCGACGCCGGATCCGTGCCGCTGGAATCGGCGGGCGTTCGCGACACCATAGCCCATCAGCAGGTGATCGACCTGCCTCTCAAGAGCCGCCAGTTTCTCGACCTGGCGATGCTAAGCGGCGGCGTTGTCCGCCCTCCCGGGGGGACTCGCGGCGATGCCATGCAGCAAGCCGGCACCCTGGTCAACGTTTTGGGACAGCGTAGCGGGCACAATCTGTACCTGCTCGATGGCGTCAGCGTCACCGACGAGCACTTCAACAATCTGGTGATCGCGCCTTCCATCGACGCGATCGAGGAGTTCAATGTTCAGAAAACGGCATACGCACCGGAATTCGGATCGAAGTCCGGCGCGGTGATCAATGTGATTAGCCGGGCGGGTTCGAACGATCTCCACGGCAGCGCGTTCGAGTTCCTCCGCAACGACGTATTCGATGCCAAGAACTTTTTCGACTCCGCCACCGCCCCCATCCCGCCGTTCCGCCAGAACCAATTCGGAGGAAGCGCCGGCGGTGCGGTTCGTAAGAACAAAACGTTTTTCTTTCTCAGTTACGAAGGGCAGCGCATCCTCAAGTCGCTAACTCAAACCTTCTCGGTGCCGACGGTCGCAATGCGCGGGGGAGATTTTTCAGGTTTGGCTCCGATTTACGACCCCGAGGATCAACGGAGCGCTTTTGCGAACAACCAGGTGCCCGTCACGCGTCTCGATCCGGTCGCGGCCGCGCTGTTGTCCGTTACCCCGCTTCCCAATTTGCCTGGCCTCGCACAGAATCTCCTGGCAACTAATCCTCAGCACAACAATCAGAACCAGTACAGCGCGCGGGTGGACCAGGAGTTTTCCCAGAAGGACACAGCCTACCTGCGCGCTTCGCTATTTGATGCGCGCGAGGCCGATCCATTTGGCTCGGGTGTCTTGCAGGAAACGCTGCTGCCTGGGTTCGGTCGCAATTTGAGCACACACGCCATCAACGGCGTGGCGGCCTGGACCCATGCGTACAATGCGAACGTTCTCAACGAACTGCGTTTTGGCTTTCTGACCGTTTCGGGCGGGCAGACCAGCCCCAATGCAGGCAATCCCTTCGCGGCAACGACTGGACTCGAAGGCGTAACTGCCGACCCGCGCGATGCCGGTTATCCACAGGTTTCGTTTGGCGGCCAATTCTCGACGATCGGCGATCCCACGCTGTTCACGTTTCGCCATAACCGGGATTTTGAGTTCTACGACAATGTGGTTTGGCACCACGCCCGCCACACCTTCAAGTTCGGTGTCTATGTCATGCACTTCGACCTCGGGACGCAGAACCCGAACGGCGCGCGCGGAATTTTTTCCTTCACTCCGCGCTGGACGTCTTCGGCACCCGGCTTGACTGACGGCAGCGCGTTCGCCGACTTCCTTCTGGGGTATCCGACTACGGCGCAGGCGGGGCTTGGCCGCGCGGCCATGGACGGGAACACGAATTGGGGCCACTGGTATGCGCAAGACAACTGGCAGCTCCCGCGCACACTCAAGTTGGAGATCGGACTTCGCTACGAATACAACGCGAACATGACCGATTCCGCCAACCGCATCGCGGCGATCGATACCTTGGCGCCCGGCGGCCGCTGTGTGATTGCCAGCGATGGCGCCGGCAATATCTCACCATCGGCGAACGCGCTCCTGCCGTTCATCCCGATTCCGTACGTGTCTTCTTCGGCGGCCGGTTGGAATAACAGCTTGCTGGTGACGCGGCCGCTCCGCTTTGCGCCCCGCATCGGACTCGCCTGGAGTCTTCCCGGCAGTCCGAAGACCGTAATTCGCACCGGTTTCGGCATCTATCCCAATCAGGCAGCGTACAGCATCGTTACGAATCTGGCGCAGAACCTGCCGTTTTTCCTCACCAAGACGGTCAACACGACGGCGACCCCCGCGCCCAGCATCACCACCGAGAGCGCATTGACAGCCAGCCCCAGCGGAACGGTGGGCGGGAGCAACCTCGATCACAACTTTCAGATCGAATACAACGAGGTTTGGAACTTCACCTTGGAGCACGAATTGAGTTCGAACACGGTGCTATCGGCGGCCTACATCGGTTCGCGCACGGTGCACGCGGATAGCGGAACGGTTTTGAATGTTCCCATGCCCGGTCCGGGCGCGATCGCTCCGCGCCGGCCGATTTCCGAGCTGAGCCAGATTAGCGACATTCGCTGGAATGGTTGGGCCAGTTACAACGCGCTCACGTTGAGCGGCAAGCGCCGCTTTTCGAATGGCCTGATGTTCGATGCGAATTGGACGTGGTCGCACTCCATCGACGACGCTTCCGATCCCGGCGCCACCTTGAACGAGGCCAATATCGCGCAGAACGTCTATGACTTGGCCGCCGAGAAGGCCAGCTCCAGCTTCGATCACCGCCAGCGCCTGGTGGTGAGCTTCATTTATCAGTTCAGCGTGCCGAAAGGGGCCGGCCGGTGGATGCGAGCGGTTCTGGGCCAATGGCAAGCCGGCGGGAATTTTACGGCGCAGACCGGCGCGCCGTTTACCGTGAACATCGCCAGCGATCAGGCGAATATCGGCGCGGGACCGGTGCAACGGCCAAATGTCTCGGGCAACCCGAATGACGGGCCTAAGAGTCCCCAGGAATGGTTCAATACCGCGGTTTTTTCGTTGCCGCAGTTGGACAGCTTCGGCAACTCGTCGCGGAACAGCGTGATTGCGCCGGGCCTCGAGGAAATCGATCTCTCGATGGAAAAGACCATTCCACTGTCGGAGCGGGCCAAATTGCAATTTCGGGCCGAGGCTTACAATCTGATGAACCATCCCAACTTTAACGTGCCGAACCGAATCGCCTTTACGGCGAATTTCGGCACGATCTCGAGCGCACAAGACTCCCGGCAGTTGCAATTGGCGCTGAAGCTGTCATTCTAGAAGGCCGAGGAGGACACCATGAAACCAGCAGCTCTCGCCCTGGCGGCATTATTATTCGCGGGGACGTTCGCTTTTGCGCAACGCCCGTCCAATCCCGCGCTCCTGGTGCCGCAGACCGCGCCCGAACTGGATTACAAACCCGTTGCCGACCCGATCGCGGTGCCCTCATCCGTCACTATGGGCGCGCCTGCCAGCGCGGCGTTCGACTCCAAAGGCCACCTCTGGGTGCTGAATCGCGGACCGCAACCGTTGATGGAGTTCGAGGCGGATGGAAAGTTCATCCGCTCGCTGGGCGAGGGCATGTTTACGCGGACCCACGGCCTCAAGATCGATCGCGAGGATAACCTGTGGGTGACCGACGTCACGGCCAACATCGTGGTGAAGTTTAGCCCGCAAGGCGAGGCGCTGCTGACGCTGGGTACGAAAGGCCCGGGCGGCGAGTGGAACGAGGCTACCGATTCGCATCACTTCAACGAGCCCAACGATGTGGCCATCGGGCGCGGCGGCGATATTTTCGTGGTGCAGGGCCACACGCCCGGCAAGGGCGATCCCCGTGTACTGAAGTTCGATAAAACCGGAAAGTTCCTGAAGTCGTGGGGTGGGCCGGGGACGGAGCCGGGCAAGTTCCAGGTGGCCCATGGCATCGCGGTGGATGCCAAAGGTCTGCTCTGGGTAGCCGACCGCGAGAACCAGCGAATCCAGGTCTTCGACCAGGACGGAAAGTTTATCCGCGAACTGAAGTACGCCGGGCTGCCCTGTGGGTTACAGATCGGTGACCAGTACATCTATATGGTCAACGGGTTTGCCGGGCAATTGCTGCGAATGGATCTGAATGGAAACGTTCTGGCCGCGTTGGGGAAACCGGGCAAAGAGTTGGGCGAATTTGGAGAAGCCCATTTTGTAGCGGTGAGCCCGCGCGGAGAGGTTTACGTCGCCGATACGGTGAACGCCAAGCTGCACAAGTTCGTGAGGCGGTAGTGGGACAGACCGTCGATTTTTGCGGTCTGTCTTTTCCAATGGCTGAGCCCGGCAGACGACAAAAACCGATCGTCTGCCCCACTCTATTTGCTGCTCTGGTGGCCTTGTCGCTGGCCGGTTGCCGCAAGGCCCAGCCGGTGGTTGTCCCGGAAGTCTTCCGCGTCAAATTTGAAACTTCGCAAGGCGACATCGTAGTGGAAGCTGCGCGCGCGTGGGCGCCGCATGGGGTGGATCGCTTCCATGAGCTGGTGCGCAAGCGCTATTTCGACCAGGGGCGATTCTTCCGCGTGGTGAAAGGCTTCGTCGCGCAGTTTGGCGTCCATCGAGACTTCAACATTCACGAGACCTGGCGGCAGCTTTTTATCGTTGACGATCCGCCGAAAGAGAAGAACCTGCGCGGGACTCTCGCCTTCGCCAAGTCCGGCCCAAATACTCGGGCGACCGAGATCTTTATCAATCTGGTTGATAACCCCAAACTGGATAGCGATAACTTCGTGCCTTTTGCCAAGGTAGTCGAGGGTATGGACGTGGTGGACCGGTTATATTCCGGCTATGGCGAAATGCGGCCGGAGGGGAAAGAAATTGACCCTGGCCGGGTGGAAGAAGAGGCCAATGAATACCTCGTCCCGCGCTTTCCGAAGCTGGATTACATCAAGCGGGCCGTGTTTGTCGAGTGAAGGGCGCACTATCGCGCCGCGCAGAAGCGCCGAGCGGCCCAAAAGGGCTAACCCCAGGGCGCGTCAACTAGAGCGGTTAGTACCCGCCTCATTACCTTTAGCAAGTGACTTACTGGAACGATTCCCGCATAATCAATAGAGGATACGCCCTCAGGGGAACTTACACTCAGGGGAACTGAGTTGAAGCTAAGTGAACTTATCGGTTTCCGATCTCGCCAGAACGGGTCTTCCGCCCGCGGTGGGGAGCGTGCGGTCAATCAAACCATCTCCTTGTGTTACAGCCTGTTAACCGAGCGGGGTGAGGTCTCGGGCGGACGCATTGCGGCAGATGCGCTGCGCGCCTATGAATCGCTGGACGAAGCCGCCCGCGGTTCCTTCTTCGACCTGCTGGTGAAAGAGTTTTCGCCCGACCCGGAAGTGGTGGGCCGCTCCGGCGAAGCCTACCGCAACGATCCATCGCCCGAAAATCTGGCCCGGATTCTGCGCGTGGTCGAGCCGCCGCGTCGCGAGTTGTTCCGCCGCCTGAATGGCGCCCCGGGCGGCACTCGCGTGTTGGTGGAAATGCGGCGTCAGTTGCTTGCTGCGCACGAGCCAAAGTGGTCGCCGATCGAAGCGGACCTGTCCCATCTGCTGACTTCCTGGTTCAACCGCGGCTTCCTGAACCTGCGCCGGATCGACTGGCGCACCCCCGCCAGCATTCTCGAAAAGCTCATCGAGTTTGAAGCCGTGCACGAGATCCAGGGCTGGCGCGATCTGCGCCGCCGGCTGGAGTCGGACCGCCGCTGCTACGCCTTCTTCCATCCCGCGCTGGGAGAGGAGCCGATCATCTTTGTCGAGGTGGCGCTGACGCGCGGCATGAGCGCCAAGGTGCAGCCGCTGATCGATCCAGATTCTCCGGTGCTCGATGCGAAGTTAGCCAACTGCGCGATGTTCTACTCCGTCACCAACTGTCAGGAAGGGCTGCGCGGCGTGCCGTTCGGCAATTTCCTGATCAAGAAGGTGGCTCAGGATTTGGGCAACGAACTGCCGCAGATCCGAACCTTTGCCACCGTCTCACCGATTCCCGGATTCCGCGAATGGCTGCTGGCGACGATCGCCAAGGACCCCAGGAACGCCAAGCTGCACGCGCTGGCCGGGTTGATGCACCGGCTGAGCGAGCCAAATTGGTTTCAGGACAGCGACCTATCGCAGGAAGCGCTGGAAATGCTGGTACCCTTGTGCGCGCACTATCTGCTCAATACCAAGCAGGGTAAAGAGCCGCTCGATTCGGTGGCGCGTTTCCACTTGCGGAACGGCGCGCGCCTGGAGCGCATCAACTGGCTGGGCGACACCTCCGCCGCCGGGATGCTGCGATCCGCAGGGTTGATGGTGAACTACGTGTATCGTCTCGCGGAAGTGGAACGCAACCACGAGGCGTACATGAAGGAATACAAAGTGATCGCCTCGCGCCAGATCGAGCTGATGGCGAAGCAGGCGGACATGGCGCGGGATCACTCGCGCGAGACTGCCTCCCTGGGTTAACCGGTTGGCTTGACAGCTACCCCGCTTCCTCTATAAGATCAAGGCCACACTGGGTTTAGTGCAGACACGTGCATCCGGCCCTGACCACCTAGGAGGACTTAACCAATGGCGAAATCCAAGAATTCGTTTGGCCGCCGCGGTTTCTTGAAAGGCGCCGCTGCCGGCGCAGCCGCGCTGGTGGCGAAGCCGCCCGCCGCGAAGGCGCAACAGGCTCCGCCCGCCCGTCCCGCCGCGCCACTACCTTCGGCGACGCAGGTTGCCTTTGAGACCGGAAAGCCGCCGGCGCGCGCGGATGTCTATACCACCGACCGGCCGGGCGCCGACTACATGGTCGACGTGCTCAAGAGCCTGAAGTTCGACTACATCTTCGCCAATCCCGGATCGAGTTTCCGCGGGCTTCAGGAATCGTTCATCAACTACGGCGGCAATAAGGACCCGGAGTGGATCACGTGCTGCCACGAAGAATCGTCGATCGCCATGGCGCACGGCTATTTCAAGATCGAGGGCAAGCCGATCCTGACGATGGCGCACGGCACGGTTGGCTTGCAGCACGCTTCGATGGCCATCTACAACGCCTACGCCGACCGCGTCCCGGTTTACCTGATCCTGGGCAACGAGCAGGAGATCAATTTCCGGCGCAGCGATGTGGAGTGGGCGCACAGCGTACAGGACGCCGCTTCGATGGTGCGCGACTACACCAAGTGGGATGACTCGCCGGTTTCGCTCGAGCACTTCGGCGAATCGGCCGTGCGCGCCTACAAGACGATGATGACGCCGCCCTATGAGCCGATCGTGCTTTGCGCCAACGGTTTGTTGCAGGAAGAGCCGATGTCGGAGGAAGACCGGCGCACGCTGCGCATCCCGAAACTGGTGGTGCCGACGCCTCCGGCGGGCGATCCGAATGCCGTGGCCGAACTGGCGAAGTGGCTGGTGAATGCGGAGAACCCGGTGATCGTGGCCGGCCGCGCGGCGCGCGATGCGGAGGGCATGAAGCTGCTCCAGGAACTGGCCGAAACGGTGCAGGCGCCGGTGCAGGATCGGCGCATGCGCATGACGATCCCCTATCGCCATCCGCTCTATAACAGCGGCAACATCCGGAACGCAGACCTGGTGCTGGGATTGGAAGTTCCGGACTTCTGGTACACCACGCATACGCAGACGCCCATCAACCGCATGGGCATGCAAACCGATTCGATCATCAAGGCCGGAACGAAGCTGGCCACGATCACGTGCAGCGATCTGTTCGCGCGCAGCAACTACCAGGATTTCGGCCGCTATGCTGAAGTCGATATGGCTATTGCGGCCGATGCCCAGGCGACGATGCCCGCGTTGATTGAAGCCTGCAAGAAGCTGATCACACCCGACCGCAAGGCGGCCATAGAAGCGCGCGGTAAGCGGCTGGCCGCGGACTGGAAACGCAACCGCGACCGCGATTTCGATCAGGCGACGGCCGGTTGGGACGCGAGCCCGGTCACGACGGCGCGCATGGCTGCCGAGATCTGGAATGTCATCAAAGATGAAGACTGGTCGATGGTTTCCGATTTGACGTTCGTGAGCTGGTGGCCGCAGCGCTTGTGGGACATGGAGAAGTACTACCACTTCATCGGCGGGCACGGAGCTTACGGTATTGGCTACGGCGCGCCGGCGGCTGTGGGCGCTGCGCTGGCGAACAAGAAGCACGGGCGCATCAGCGTCAACATCCAGTGCGACGGCGATTTGAACTACGCGCCCGGCGTGCTGTGGACCGCGACGCATCACCGTATCCCGCTGCTCTCGATCATGCACAACAACCGCGGCTACCACCAGGAGCGCATGTTCCTTCAGGACATGGCTTCGCGGGCGATGCGCGGGCCCGAAAACACGCACGTCGGCGTGGCTCTCGCCGATCCGAACATCAACTACGCCATGATGGCGAAGGCGTACGGGATGGCGAGCTGGGGGCCGATCGAAAACCCGAACGATCTGGGGCCGGCGCTGCGGGCCGCTCTCGACGTGGTGAAGAAAGGCGAGCCGGCGATGATCGATCTGGTCACGCAGCCGCGTTAAGGACATGGCCATGTGGAAGCTTTTCGCATGCACATTGCTCGCGGCGGGCATCGCCTCGGCACAGCCAGCCGGCAACGCGGATAACGGCAAGAAGCTGTTCTCGAGTAAAGGCTGCTGGGAATGTCACGGCTACGCCGGCCAAGGGGGACGCGATGGGGCGCGGATCGCCGCCACTTCGCTGACCGAGCAGGCGTTCATCCGCTACGTTCGCAAACCCTCCGGGGCGATGCCGGCGTTTGTCGAGAAGATCCTGCCGGACCCGGAGCTCGCCGACATTTACGCCTACGTGAAATCGCTGCCTGCCCCCAAGCAGGCGAAAGATGTTCCGCTTCTGAACCAGATCAAGAACGCGAAGTAACCGGCGCGGATGCCCGAGCTCCCGGATGTCACGATTTACGTCGAGGCGCTGCGGGAGCGAATTGTAGGACACAAGCTCAACCGGCTGGTGATCCGCGGACCATTTCTCCTGCGCACGGTCACGCCGCCGGTGCAATCTCTCGAAGGCAAGCAGGTGGTGGATGTACGCCGGATGGGCAAACAGATCGTCATCGGCTTCGAGCGGCATCTCTGGTTGTCGCTGCACCTGAAGATTGCCGGCCGCCTGCACTGGCGGCCTGTCGCACCAAAGGCTCTCGCTAAGAATATTCTGGCGGCGTTCGAATTCGATTCCGGCACACTGACCCTGACCGAGGCCGGCACGCAGCATCGGGCGTCCATTCACGTTGTGTCAGGAGAAGACGGGTTGCGCACGCTCGATGCGGGCGGACTGGAAGTTCTCGAAGCGGGGCTCGAAGAATTCAGCAAAGTGCTGCAATCAGCGAATCACACGCTGAAGCGCTCGCTCACCGACCCGCGGCTCTTTAGTGGAATCGGCAACGCTTATTCGGACGAGATCCTTCACCGCGCGCGGCTGTCGCCAGTGGCCATGACGCAGAAGCTCGCGCCCGCTGAGATCGAACGGCTGTACCAGGCGATTCGCGAGACGATGACGGATTGGATGGAGCGGCTGCGCAAGCAAACTGGTGATGGCTTTCCGGAAAAAGTTACGGCGTTCCGGCCGGCCATGGCCGTTCACGGGCGGTACGGGCAACCCTGCCCGCGTTGCGGAGCGAAAGTGCAGCGCATCCGCTACGCTTCGAATGAAACCAACTACTGCGCGGTTTGCCAGACGGGCGGGCGGCTGCTGGCGGATCGCGCGCTTTCGCGACTGCTCCGGCAGGATTGGCCGCGGAGTTTGGAAGAAATGGAAGAGCTGAAGCGGCGCTAGTGTCCGCTTTTGACCAGCCCGACATCGGCCAGTCCGTTCAGAATGAACTGGACGGCAATGGCGGTGAGCAGCAATCCCATCAGGCGCGAGAGGATTCCGATGCCGGTTTCGTGTAGGTATCCGCGGACGCGGTCGGCCGCTGCCAGGATCCAATACGAGGATACCGCCGTAATGGCGATGGCGACGAGGATCGGAACTGCGTACCACCATGCAGAAGCGCCGCTCGCGAGTACCATGACGGTGGATATGGAACCGGGGCCGGCCAGCATGGGAACGCCCAGGGGAATGAGTCCGACGTCTTCCTTCTCCACGCCCTCTTGGGTTTCGGTGGGAGTCTCCTTCGTTTTCGAGCGGCGCGCCTGCAGCATGTCCATGCCGATTAACAGGAGGATCACGCCGCCCGCGATCTTGAAGGCGGGTAGAGTGATTCCGAACAGCTTGAAGATGAGTGTTCCTGCCAGCGAAAAACTGCAGAGCACGAGGAAACAGGTCCAGGCCGCGCGCCGGGCCATGCGGCGCCGGTATTCGGTGTCCGCGTCCGACGTGATGATCAGGAAGGTGGGCACGGCGGCGATCGGGTCCACCAGAAAGAAGATCGAAGTCAGCGCGACCAGCGAGAATTGCAGGAGGTTCACGAAGATTCCGGACATGTGCGCATGGTAGCCCATTCCCGGGACCGTCGACCGTCATGGAATTGCAGTCGACAGTGGCATCTGCTATAAGAAGTACAATGTCGATAAACTTGATAGGGTTTATGGGCATTGAGGGTTCGCCGGGGAGGCTGTGCGTTCGTGGCGTCTAGGGAGTCAAGAAAGCGCGCTGACCAGTTTCTGTTTGAAACACTGACGGTGATTTGCGTTTTGGCTCTCGGATGGCTGCCCGCCGGGGCGCAGATTGCGGTCAAGAACCAGGGATTCGTGCCGTTTAGCGACGAGCCCATCAACTACCGCGCGGCCAAGATCAGCGACCCGGTGGCCCAACTCCAGGAGCGCATGGACCGCGGCGAGGTGAAGCTGGAATACGAGCCGCAGCATGGCTACCTGCGGTCGGTGCTCGAGAAACTGAACGTCCCCGTCGATTCCCAAACGCTGGTCTTTTCGAAAACGAGTTTCCAGTACAAGAAGATTTCTCCGCAGGCGCCGCGCGCGCTCTATTACAACGACGACGTCTATGTCGGCCAGGTGCGCGACGGCAAGGTACTCGAATTCGTGTCCTTCGACCCGATGCAGGGCGCGATCTTCTACCTGATGGATGAGAAGAAGGCGGATAAGCCGGTCTTTGAGCGCGCGGAACTGGATTGCACGCAGTGTCACGTGGCGGCTTCTACGCGCGGAGTGCCGGGCGTGATGCTCCGTTCGATTTTCACGATGCCATCGGGGACGCAGGCAGCGCTGGGCGCGGCGTACATCACGGGACAGCAGAGTCCGATGAAGGATCGCTGGGGCGGCTGGTATGTAACCGGAACGCACGGCAGCCAGACGCACATGGGCAATGTATTCGTTCGCGATGAAGACAATCCCGAAGACCTGGACCGGGCTGCCGGCGCCAACGTGACTGACCTTTCCCAGCACTTTGATACCAAGTCCTATCTGATCGGCGATAGCGACATCGTGGCGCACCTGGTGCTCGCGCACCAGACGCAGATGCACAACCTGATCACGCTGACGAACTACCAGACGCGGCTGGCGCTCTATGCGGAAGCACAGCGCAATCACGGGCCGGTTCAGCCTGTGAGCCTGGAGGCACTGCCCGAAGCGGCGCGCCAGCAGATCGAGAAGCCGGCCGAAGAACTGATCCGTTATATGCTGTTCATCAACGAAGCGCCGCTGGATGGCGCAGTGAAGGGGACTTCGGGATTTGCGGAAGAGTTCGCGGCGCGCGGTCCGCGCGACCCGCAGGGGCGGTCGCTGCGCGATTTCAATTTGCGGACGCGCATCTTCCAGTACCCTTGCAGCTATCTGATCTACAACGCGGCGTTTGACGCCATACCTAGCCCGGCCAGGGAGTATGTGTACCACCGGCTGTTCGAAATTCTGACCGGCCGCGAACGCAGCCCTGAGTTCGCCAAGTTAACCGGAGAGGATCGGCGGGCGATCTTCGAGATCCTGCTGGCCACGAAGCCAGGACTGCCTGACGAGTGGAAGCAATCGACCCAGGCATCAGCGGCAAATCACCGAAATCCATAGGAAGGGGAATTATGCGAGTCTCGAAAAATCTCGTAGGCCTGGCAATCGTCATGAGCGTGGGAGTGACCGCGGCCATGGCAGAGTCATTAGAAGGGCGCTGGGATGCCACCGTCACCATACGCGGCACGGTGATTCCGTTCCGGCTGGATCTGGCGGGCGAAGCGGCGAGTTTCACGGGGACGCTGTTTAATGGCGACATTCCTGTGACGCCCACCGCCGCCAAGTTCGAGAACGGAACGGTGACGCTGAACTTCGAGCACTATCTGACGAAGATTGTGGCGAAGGTGAAGGACGGGCAGCTCGAAGGCACGGTGGCCGGCCGCTTCGGCGATCAGGACCGCTACATCAGCAGCAATCCGTTCCACGCCAAGCGGTACGTGGCGCCGGCGGCGGCCGAGGCGAAAGCGCCGAACATTGATGGACTCTGGGTGATCCCATACGACAGCCCCAAGGGCGAGAAGGCCTGGCGGTTCATCGCGCGGCAAAACGGCGCGGAAGTTTCGGCGGCGATTCTGCGCGTAGACGGCGACACCGGCGCGCTGACGGGCGCCTGGCGAGACACCAAGTTCCTGCTGAGCCACTTCGATGGGTCGCGGCCGGCGTTGATGGAGATCACGCCGAAGCCGGATGGCACTCTCGACATCCTGCAGAACGGAAGACTCACGAATAAGCTGGTGGCGTACCGGCCGGAGGTGGCGCAGGCGAAGGGCCTTCCGGAGCCGGCGAACTTCATGACCCACACCACGGTGCGCGACGCGAACGAAACATTCGCCTTCCGTTTTCCGGATGTGAACGGCAAGATGCTCTCGAACGAAGACCCGAAGTTTAAGGGCAAAGTGGTGGTGGCGATCATTACCGGAACGTGGTGCCCGAACTGCCACGACGAGGCACAGTACCTGGTGCCGCTGTACAAGAAGTACCGCGACCAGGGGCTGGAGATCGTGGCGCTTGATTTCGAGGAACCGGAACAGCAGGATCAACTCAAGCGGGTCAAAGCGTTCGTGGATAAGTACGGCGTGGAGTACACCTATCTGATCGCGGGGGCGCCGGTGGAGATGTGGGAGAAGGTTCCGCAATTGATCAACCTCAATACCTGGCCGGCGACGGTGTTCGTAGGGCGCGATGGGAAGGTACGGGCCATTCACGCGGGTTTCGCGGCGCCGGCCTCGGGCGAATTCAATCTGGAACTGAAACAGGAATTCACGTCGACCATTGAGCGGCTTCTGGCGGAGAAGGTGGGGGATCAGAACGCTTCGACTGGGTTAGGGCAGGAGATCGCGGCGCGGTAGGGAAAGGCACCGCTCCCTACGGTCGCGGCGCGAAGTAGCACAGGCCTCCGGCCTGTGAACACAGACCGGGAGGTCTGGGCCACGTTAATAGGGCGCGGCGCGTAAGAGGTGGGCGTTGTCGGATAAAGAAAGGGAATTATGAACAGACTACTAGTCACATCGTTGCTTGTGGTGGCTCCCGCGGCATGGGCTCAATCGCTGGCCGGGCTGTGGGACGCGACGATTACTCTCAACGGCATGGAGATCCCGTTCCAGATGGGAATCTCCGGGGACGGCGCCAGCGTGAAGGGTTGGTTCTTCAATGGCAGCGATCACGAGAATTCCACCGGAGGCAGCTTCGAAAACGGAACACTGGTTCTCAATTTCGATACGTATGCGTCGGTGCTGAAGGCGAGCTTGAAAGATGGTGTTCTGGATGGCGAATACGCAACACGGGGCAAGCCGCTTCCGATTCATGCTGTGCGCGCGATGCCGCACAAGGCATCGAACGTGAATGCGCCGGATGTCGCGGGCCTTTGGTATCTGGAAGGCGTGAACAGCACGAAGAAGGGTGAGAAAGCCTGGCAGCTTATTTTGCGACAACAGGGCAGTGAGGTTTCCGGCGCCATCCTGCGCGTGGATGGCGATACCGGGACACTTACGGGCACCTACAAGGACGGGAAATTCGTGCTGTCGCACTTTTCCGGTGCGCGGCCGGCGCTGCTGATCATCACGCCGCAGAGCGATGGGACGCTGGCTCTTGACCTGGGTGGTCAGCACCACGAAGGCCAAATCACGGCTTATCGGCCCGAACAGGCGAAGGCCAAGGGGCTGGCGGAGCCGACTGATGCCAACCTGCACACCGGTGTCAAGGATCCGTCGAAGCCGTTCAACTTCAGCTTTCCCGATTTGAATGGCAAGCTGGTGTCGGATACGGATGCGCGGTTCAAGAACAAAGTTGTGCTGGTCGAGATTACGGGTAGCTGGTGTCCGAACTGCCATGACGAGGCACCCTTCCTGGTCGAGTTATACAACAAGTACCATTCGCAAGGACTGGAGATCGTATCGCTGTCGTTTGAAGAGGCCGAGCAGCTAGCCAATCCAACTCGGCTCAAGGCGTTTGTGAAGAGCTACGGCATCAAATACACCGTGCTACTGTGTGGTGAAACCAGCACCGCGAAGGATAAGTTAACTCAGGCGCTCGACTGGGACGCCTGGCCGACTACGTTCTTTGTGGGCCGCGACGGGCTGGTAAAAGGCGTTCACGCCGGTTTCCCGAGCCCCGGCAGCGGCGAGCTCTACACCAAAGAGAAGGAAGAATTCGTCTCGAAGCTGGAGCATCTGCTGGCACAGAACGAATCGGCAAAGAAGTAAATAGCGACTGTTTACAAGCGTAGCCGGAAGGGCGCCATCCGCGACGGCTCAAAGCCGGCACGCCGGTAGAAGCGCATCGCGGCTTCATTGGTCTGATCGGTCAAGAGCGTTATCCGCAAACAGCCGGCCGCCTTTGCTTCGTGGATGGCACCGCCCAGCAGTTGCGCACCAACGCCCTGCCCGCGCCAATCGGGATGGACGATCATATCCTCCAGCCACGCGGCGGGGCCGCCTTCGGCAGTGCTTACCGTGAAGAGGATGCTTACCATGCCGATAACGGCGTCGCCATCCACCGCGCAAAAGATGCGCCCGACTTCGGCCTTCGTGACGATTAGTTCCAGTCCGCGAGCCTGCCGTTGCGGGTCGGGAATGAAATCGGCCTCTTGTGTGAACAGAATGGTGAGCAGCTCCGAGAGTTGGGGAATATCCTCCGGACAGGCCGCCCGAATGCGCACTGAGCTCATGGGTTGAGTTGCGCCGGAGCGTCCTCTTTGAGTGCTACTCCCGACAACTTCCGCGCCCGCGCCTCGCGCATCAGGAAGTGGATTTTGTGCGCTGCGACCGCGTACGCCATTCCTTCCGTGCGCACGTTCGAAATACAATTCCGCTCGGCGTCGGTGCGGCCGGGGCGAGGATCCCAGGTAAGGTAGCCGCCCAGGCTGTCCGGCGAGGTCAGTCCGGGCCTTTCCCCGATGAGTACGACTACCAGGCGTGCAGCGAGCAAATCGCCGATTTCGTCTCCGATGGCGACGCGCCCTTCGAGCACGACCGTGAGCGGCGCGAGACGCCAAGCCTCCGCTTCGAGACGTGGGATCAAGGCATCCAGCAGAGGCAGGGCATGGTGGTGGATCGCGGTAGCGGACAAACCGTCGGCGATCACGATGGCCGCATCGTAGTCACCCTTCACCAGCAGCCGCCGCGAATCCTCATGGAGCGTTCGTCCCAGGTCAGGCCGCCGCAAATAGGTGGCGCGGTCGGGCGCGCGGCTGCGCAAGAGCAGGTGCGTGACGCCTAACGCTGCGGGATCGAGCTCCTGATATACCGCATCGCGCGCGCGGGCGTGGTCCAGTTGAAAACGGAGCAACTCGGAGGTGGGCACACTATGCCCGGTGCGCCCGAGGGCGACGCGCGCCGGAGTGAACGATCTCAGGTCAAGAGCCATGGCGCGGGAGCCAATTGCGGATGTTGTTGGAGCCAGGCTTCGAACTCGGGCGCCGGTTTCAGGCCCAGCACGGAGCGCACATAGAGGGCGTCGTGAAAGCTGGTGCTTTGGTAATGCAACATGACGTCATCGGCTCCGGGCACTCCCATGATGTAGCTGCAGCCGGCAACGCCCAGCATGGTCAACAGGGCGTCCATATCGTCCTGGTCGGCTTCGGCATGGTTGGTATAGCAGACGTCGCAGCCCATGGGCACACCGAGGAGTTTGCCGCAGAAGTGATCCTCCAGGCCGGCGCGCAGAATCTGTTTGCCATCGTACAGGTATTCCGGGCCGATGAAGCCCACCACGGTATTGACCAGGAGAGGCCGGTAACGCCGGGCAACGGCGTACGCCCGCGCCTCGCAAGTTTGCTGGTCAACTCCGCCGTGGGCATTGGCGGAAAGCGCGCTGCCCTGACCGGTCTCGAAGTACATGACATTTTCGCTGCGGCCCAACTCGCGCGCGGCTTGGCAGGCTTCGTCGAGCAGCGCGAGGTTGATTCCGAACGAAGTATTGGCTGCCTCGGTTCCGGCGATGGATTGGAATACGAGATCGACCGGTGCGCCGCGCTCCAGCGCCTGCATCTGAGTCGTCACGTGGGCGAGCACGCAGATCTGCGTGGGGATCTGGTAGTGCTCGCGGATGCGGTCAAGCATTTCGAGCAGCGCCATTACCGTGGAGAGCCGGTCAGTGGCTGGATTGACGCCGATCACGGCATCGCCGCTGCCGTAGCAGAGGCCGTCGAAGACGCTGGCGGCGATGCCCTTGAGGTCGTCGGTAGGATGGTTGGGTTGGAGCCGCGTAGACATTCGGCCGGGCAGGCCAATGGTAGAGCGAAAGCGGGTGACTACGCGGCATTTTGCGCCGACTGAAACGAGATCCTGCAGGCGCATGATTTTGGAAACGGCCGCGGCCATTTCCGGAATCAGACCGGGCGCTAAAGCGCACAAGCGTTCGGTGGTGGCCTGTTCGGAGAGGAGCCAGTCGCGAAACTCGCCGACGGTCAGGTGGGCTACGGGAGCGAAGGCCGTGGCATCGTGGGAATCGCAGATCAGGCGCGTGACTTCGTCGGTTTCGTAGGGAATGATGGGCTCGCCGAGAAAAGCCTGCAACGGAATGTCGGCCAGCTTCATTTGAGCGCGCACGCGTTCCTCGGTGCTCGCGGCGGCGATGCCGGCCAGTTGGTCACCCGAGCGGGCCGGGGAGGCCTTTGCTAATAATTCGCGAAGATTCATGCTAGCGAACCGTGGGACAGGCCATCGTTGTTTGTGGTCTGTCCACCCGGCAGACGACACAAACCGATCGTCTGCCCCACGTTAAATGCTACATGCTCGGATTTTAGGGTACAACGTGTGGTTGGAGGCCCGCTTGCTTACGCGCGCGGTTCTTTGGCGAGGGGCTAGTTCTTGCCGCCGGCGACGCCGCGTTGTTTGCGGGTCAAGATTTCGCGTACGGCGTAGATGCGGCGGTCCTGGCTCTCGAAGTAGGTGCGCATCATCATCTCGCCGATCAGGCCGGTACTGAACATCATGATGCCGGCGAGCAAAAGCAAACCGCCCGCCATCATGAGCGGCCCGTGGGAGAGGATGATATCGTAGCCCATGAATTTCTTCACGGCCAGGTAGGCCATGATCCCGGCGCCCAGGGTGGTACTCCCGAGGCCCAGCGATCCGAAGAAGTGCATCGGCCGCGTGAAGTAACGCAACAGGAATTTGATGGTCAGAATGTCGAACAGAACGCGGAACGTCCGGCTGATGCCGTAGTGAGAGGCGCCTGTCGAGCGGACTGTGTTGCGGATGGGCACTTCCGCGATGCGAGCTCCGTAAAAGCTGGCCAGTGCCGGAATGAAGCGGTGCAGTTCGCCGTAGAGGTTGACGTCCTTCAGCACCTCGGCGCGGTAGGCTTTGAACGTGGTACCGAAGTCCCGCAGTTCGACACCGGAGGCTTTCGCCATCATCCAATTCGCAATACGGGACGGCAGCTTGCGGCTGAATGCGTTATCCACGCGGTTCTGCCGCCATCCACTCGAGATGTCGTAGCCCTGATCGATTTTTTCGAGCAGCGCCGGGATATCTTCCGGATCGTGCTGCAGATCGCCATCCATGGCGATGATCACGTCGCCTTTGGCCTCGTGGAAGCCGGCGGATAGCGCCGCGGTCTGGCCGAAATTGCGGCGCAGCCGAATCACTTTCAGGTGGCCGTCAGTCTCCACCAGGTTCGCCAGCAGCTCGAAACTCTTGTCGGAAGAGGCGTCATCCACAAACAGGATTTCGTAAGGCCGCTGCAACTGCTCCAATACGGAGGTGAGCCGGTCGTACAGCGGGAGGATCGAATGTTCCTCGTTGTGAATCGGGATGACGATCGACAACATAAGACTTGAATCATTAGTGTAGCAAACGCACGTGGGGTGGCCGTTCCGTTTTATGCTGGATTTCGCCGGTTCGTCATGGATCGAGTGCCATTTTTCGCAACGCGTACTGGAGCAATGTACGAGGGAATGGGACGTTTGCCCGTCTCGGTGGTGTTGGATAATGTGCGCAGTTTATATAATGTCGGTGCATTTTTTCGCACAGCCGATGCGGTGCGCCTGGAAAAGCTGCACCTTTGTGGGATCACGGGCCGGCCACCCAAGCGGGCCATCACCAAAACGGCTTTGGGGGCTGAAGAAACGGTGGTGTGGACACACACATGGGAGCCGGTTGCACTGGTGGAAGAGATGCGCCGGACCGGTTACGAGATTGCCGCGGTCGAGACCGCCGTGCACGCGGTCGATCTCTTCGATTGGGCGCCACGTTTTCCTGTCTGTCTAGTGTTCGGCCACGAAGTGGATGGCATTCGTGCGGAGCTGTCCAGTTTGGCGGACACGCATGTGCGCATCCCCATGCTCGGCTCCAAGCATTCTCTCAACGTGGCTACCGCAGGCGGTGTTGTGATCTACGAACTGCTGCGCAAGTATCGCGTGCAGGGAGCTGCGTTACGATAGAAGATTGCCGGATGCCATCCCCCGTCTGCGTTTGAGTCTGGACTTCATGCCTTCTCCGTCCGCGGAGCATCCGGGGCTGTTCATCCGCGATCCGTACCGCTACTCCGACGCCATGCTGATCATTCCACCGGTGCTGGTGGAGTGCCTGGATTGCTTCGATGGGCGCCACACCGATCTCGACCTGCGCCAGGCTCTGGTGCGCATTACCGGGAATCTCGATGTCGGCGAGATCAAAGACCACCTGGTGGCCACGCTGAGCGCCTCCGGTTTTTTGGAAGACGAGAATTTCGCCCGGTTGAAGGAGGAGCGCAGCCGCGAGTTTGCGGCGAGCCCCGTGCGCGAGCCGGCCCATGCGGGTTCGGCTTACCCGGCGGACGCCGGCGATCTGCGCGCAACCATGGAGCGGTATCTGGGGCCGCAGGATGGAGCGGCCCGTGTAGCATCGACGAAGGAGTTACTTGCGGTGGCCGCGCCGCACGTGAGCCCCGAGGGCGGTTGGCAATCGTACCGGTCGGCTTACGACATGCTGGGCGAACGGCACCGCGGCCGCACTTTCGTTATTCTGGCCACCTCGCACTACGGGGAGCCCGAAAAATTCGGACTGACGCGCAAGCGTTTCCAGACGCCGCTGGGCCAGACGGCCAGCGATGAGCGCCTGGTGGATTGGCTGGCCGAGCGCGGCGGCGATGCCGTCCAGATGGAAGATTACTGCCACTCGTTCGAACACACCGTCGAATTGCAGTTGATCTTTCTGCAGCATCGGCTGGGGCCCGATGTGCGGATACTGCCGATTCTGTGCGGTCCGTTCGCTCATAGTGTGTATGGCGGCGGCGACCCGGAGGATGACGACAAGGTTCGGCAATTCTTCGATGCCCTGGGCGAATTGCGCGACCGCGAGGGCGACCGTCTGTTCTGGATTCTGGGTGTGGATATGGCGCATATGGGCGTGCGCTACCAGGATAGGTTCACGGCCATCGCCGACCAAGGCGTAATGAACGAAGTTGCGGAGCGCGACCGGCAACGGATCGAGCGCATCAACGCCGGCGATGCAGCCGGTTTTTGGAACCTGGTGCAGGAAAAGCGCGACGATCTGAAATGGTGCGGCTCGTCGCCCTTCTACACATTTCTAAAGGCTGTTCCCAAAGCCCGCGGCGAGCTGATGCGTTACGAGCAGTGGAACATTGATGAGAAGAGCGTGGTGAGCTTCGCGGGGATGGCGTTTTCGCGGGAGTGAGGCGATTTCCCAAGCACCGCTCCCTATGGTCGCGGCTCGGTAACGGATGCCTGTGCTACTACCATCGCCACCGGGAACTCGCGCAGCAAATCCGCCAGCCGCCAGCTTGCCGGGATCAAGCCCGTCAGCGCATCCTGCCCGTTCTCGGCGGTTCCCGGCGGTGACACGATCTCCGTATCGCCCCAATCATTAAGATGACCGGTCCACCGCGGCACGATCACCGCCGCCCACTTATCTTCCCAGCGGCGGGCGAACGCGCACACATGCCTGGCGTAGGCGCCGCGGGCTTCGAGTGGGATGTAGTCGCCACGCGCGAACAGTTCGGGATTCGATCGCCGGCATCCCAGTGCGTGATAGGTCACGAACAGCTTCGTCTCGTCGCGTGTCGGGTCGCCGGCCAAATCGCGGATGAGGCCGATCCGGTCTTCGGACTCGCGTTTGCGCAGCTGGTCGAGCATCGTGCGCCGCCGCTCGTAATCCACCGGCCGCCGGTTGTCGGGGTCCACCAGACTGAGCTGCCACAACTCGCAGCCCTGGTAGAAGTCGGGCGCGCCGGGGGAGGCCATTTTGAGCAAGACCTGGCCCAGCCCGTTGCGCGCTCCCGCCCGGGCCAGAGCGTTGCGCAGAGCGTGGAAGTCCGCAAGGAACGGCGAATCCTCGGTCAGAATCCGTTCCACGAACTGCTGCACCGCGCCCTCATACTCCTCTTGCGGGGCGATCCAACTGCTGTTCTGCTTGGCTTCGCGCAGGGCTTTTACGACGAATTCCTTCAAGCGCGCAGGGAACCCGGATTCCTCTTCCGGCTGGTTCGGCCACGCGCCCAGCAGGGTCTGGTAAATCAGGATCTCCTCGCCCGAGTTGGGCGCGAGAGCGCCGTGGACGGCCGCTTTCTTCTCGCTGTTCCAATGGGTCCAGCGATCGAGCGACTCTTCCCAGCGCTCCGGCATCTCGGTGAGAGCGTTGAGGCGCGCGCGCACGTCCTCGCCGCGTTTGCTGTCGTGAGTCGCAGTGGCGTTCATGGCGCCGGGCCACTCCTCCAGCCGCCGGCGGTTGAACGCGTGAAACGCCTGGAGGTCGAACGGCGGCTGCTCGCGCAAGGGATCGCCACCCACCTCGTTCAGCGATAGCAGGCTGTTGTGCCGGTAGGTTGCGGTGTCCTCCAGGCCTTTGGCCATCACCGCCCCGGTAAATTGCTGCCAGCGCATCACGAACTGCAGCCAGTCGCGTTTCCGGTCTGCCAGGTACGCGGGCGGCTCGACGAGTAGTACGGAGCGCAGAAATTCGAAAGCAGCGTCGCTGATTTCGTCCGGTTTGCGCCGCCGTGCCAGCTCCAGCGTGCGCTCCAGGTAGCCGCGGTCGCGCTCCGTGACTTCGAAGCTGTGGATGTACGTCCGGTATACCGGCAGACAGGCCGTGACTTCCACGAGCGTGTGCATGAGTTCGGAGAGCCGGATGTCGCGGGCCTGCCGGTGTTGCGCCGCCAGGCGCCCCAGGTGGTGGCCCAACGCCGTCACCTCGCCGCGGAAGAGCGTTTCCATCACCTGCTTGTTTGAGGCGTAGCAAAGTTCCGCGAAGGGCAGATAGTTGCCGGTTTGGCGGGAATAGATCTCTTCCAGCCGGCGCAAGCCTTCCGCTTGGATGAAAACACCATTGAGGGCATTGAGGAAATCGTAGCCCGTGGTGCCATCCACCGCCCAATCCGCCGGCAGCGGTTCGTCGCGGCCTAGTATCTTTTCGACCACTACGTAGAGCCGCCCACCGGCAGCGGCCTGAAGACGTTGGAGGAAGCAGCCCGGATCCCAGAGCCCATCGATGTGATCGATGCGCAGCCCCGTCACCTGGCCTTTTTCGACCAGCTCCAGGATCTTTCGATTGCGGTTCTCGAATACCTCTGGTACTTCGATCCTCAGCCCCACTAGTTCGTTGATATCGAAGAACCGCCGGTAGTTGATCTCCTCGAAGCCGATTTTCCAGTAGGCCAGCCGGTACGCCTGCGCCGAGAGCAGGCGATCCATCGCATCCACGTCGTCGCTGATGTCGAGCAGGGCCTGGTCGACCGCGTGCTTCACGTCGGGGTTGCCATGGTAGGCCCGCCAGAGCCGCTCTTTCACGCGCTCTTTGGTGCGGCGGCGTTGCTGGACCGCGTCGGGCGTAGTTTCGTCGCGGCCGGGCATGCGTTCCAAATCGGCAACGACCTCTTCGAGCTCCGGCAGGCGGCGCTCTGCGAACGAATGCTCCAGGACCGCGGTGTAGGTTTTCGGGTCGAGCGGCAGACGCTTGTCGTAATAGCTGACGTGGATGCCGGTGTCTTCAATTTTCAATTTGAGCTCGCCGCTCGCCAGCACGTTGCCGTACAGGTCGCCGAGCACCGGCAGCAGCACGCGGTTCTCCTGCAGGAAAGCGGCCTTGCTGGTGGTGGGATGCCAGTCGATATCGAAATACATGGCGTAGGCCGAGGAAGGCCCGTTTTCCAGCACGTCCACCCACCAGGGATTCTCGTAGCTGGCCGCCATGTGGTTGGGCACGGTGTCGAGCAGCAGGCCCATGCCGTAATGGCGCAGCTTCTCGGCCATCTCGTCGAAATCCTCTTCGGTGCCGAGCTCCGAGTTGACCCGCAGGGGGTTGGCGATGTCGTATCCATGGGAACTGCCGCGGCGAGCCTTGTAGCGCGGCGATGAATAGAGATCGGTAATGCCCAGGTCGCTCAGGTACGGCACCAGGTCGCGTCCGTCGACGAAACGGAAATCCTTGTGAAATTGCAGGCGGTAGGTTGCGCCCGGTATGCGGTGTTCCGGCGTTGGCGTAATCATGCGGACGCCTCCTCGGTGGCCGGTCGTTCGGAGCAAGTGGTCTTCCCAAAAGCAGCCGGCGTCTGGTATAACGTGATCTTTCCAACCAGATGCCACTAACTGCAGGCAGGCAGACCTCCATCGTGGGCTGGACCGTTCTACTATGGTCGGTGGTTAGTTTGCTTCGGGGTGGAATCCGTACGTTTGATCACACAGCGCCATGTGTCCGTCTCTTGTTTTGCATCGCATTGGCCGCAGCGATCGTCCCGCCAGTGCGCTGCCAGCCGCTGCGGCCGCAGACGCTGACGTTCGTTTCGAGCGTGGACGCTTCCGAACAGCCTTACGCTTTATATCTTCCGCGAACGCTCGACTCCGGAAAAAAGTACCCGGTGGTGATCAGCCTGCATTCGGAAGATTCGAATCAGCGCAACAATCTTCTGCAAGTGTTGGGGGCGTCGAGCCGGCAGACTGAGGGGGCGCGCGTTCCCCTGTTACCGGTGCGCAGTGCACCGGAAACCGAATTCATTGTGGCTTCTCCGTTGGCGCGCGGCGCCTTGGGTTATACGGGCATTGCCGAAGCCGATGTGTATGACGTACTCGCCGATCTGGAGCGCCGCTTTCCGGTCGACGAAGACCGCGTGTACCTTACCGGCGTTTCCATGGGCGGCGGCGGAGCGTTGCGGCTGGCCCTTACGCGTCCCGATGTGTGGGCAGCGGTAGCGCCGGTCTGCCCGCCGCCCATTCCCGGCGTCGCAAACCTGGCGGGGAACGCGCTGAACCTTCCCGTACGCCTGTTTCATGGAGAGCAGGATCCCGTGATTCCGGTTGCCTCTTCGCGTCTCTGGCAACGGCGGCTGTTGGACGTGGGGGTGGCGGCTGACTATCTGGAATATCCCGCCGTCCGCCACAATTCCTGGGATTTCGCCTATCGCGATGATGGCGTGCTCGGTTGGTTCGGCCAGTTTCGACGCGACCGGTATCCGCAGCGCGTGCGCTTTGTGACGGACTCCTACCGCTACGCCTCGGCCTACTGGGTGCAGATCGATGCTTTGACTCCCGGCGTGGAAGGCTCGATCGACGCGCAGCAGGTGGGCGCGGGAGAAGTGCAGGTGGAGACGCACAACCTGGATGGCTTCACGCTATCGCCGGATCGCCCCGTAACTCTGGTCTTGATCGACGGCACGCTGATCCGCGTCAACCGTGGCTTGCTCTCGTTTCGAAAGCAGGCGGGCCGGTGGGTGAGCGGCCGCGTGGCTCCTTCACGCAAACGGGCCGGTATGGAAGGACCGATTGCGGCTGCCGTTTCCGGGCGGCACATCTATGTCTACGGCACGGCGGGCGATCCCTCCCCCGCCGAGTTAGCATTCCGTCGGGCCACCGCCGAGACTGCTGCGCGCTGGGCGGGGCCGCATCCATCGCCCTTGCTGACGTTTCCCGTGAAAGCCGATCGCGACGTGACCGCCGAAGAGCTGGATTCCGATTCGCTGGTGCTGTTCGGCACGCACGAGACCAATTCGCTGATCGCGCGCTTCGCCGACCGGCTGCCCCTGGCGCTCTCGGTGGGCGCTGCCGATTACGGACTTTTGTTCGTTGCCGATCTGGGCAAGCACTACGCACTGGTGAGTTCCGGTCTTCCCTGGTGGACCGGCTTTGAAGACTCCGGCCGCCCGCTCGACCCGTTCGCGCCCCCGCGTTACGGGGAGCTCGAAAGCTTCGGCGATTATGTGATCTTCAAGGGGTCGATGGCCAAGGTGGTGGCGGAAGGACGGTTCGACCGGGAGTGGAAACTGCCGCCGGACGCGGCGGCGAAGATTGAGGCTATGGGTACGGTGACTGTGAAGTAGTTGTCAGAGTGGGGTCGGGCCTTCTGGCCCGCCGCCGGGCTTCCGCCCGGCGCGCCGCGCGGAAGCGCGGCGGCAGCCCGGAAGGGCTGCCCCACACTTTGAGATGGCTAGACCAGCTGTTTCCCCTAGCAGGCTGATAAAGCCCAAGAACCGCTTTTTAACGCGCGCGACTCGGAAACGCGGCATCGAGTTCACAGGCAGTTACCGAGCGGAGGTTGGGCGGGCTTTTTCAGCTGCCTGCCAGGCTAAAATAATTCCTCGTTCAACCGATGAGTACGGTAGGCTCCACGAATGCGCCACCCGCCTTCCATTACCGGTGAATCCGCACTGGGAGAATCCCTCCTGGCTTCGTCTCTGCAGGATGTCGTTTCCACCATTCTGAGCGAGGCCTCGATCGGCGCCGCCATCACCGATGAACGGGGCCGCTGGCTTACCGCCAACTCTGCGTTTTGCAACCTGCTCGGCTATACGCTCGAGGAACTGAAGCAGGTGGATTTCGCGTCCCTTACCCATCCCGAGGACCGAACCGTAAGCGTCCAGTGGAAAATGGACATGCTGAACCGCCGCGCCGGAGCCACCATTTTCGAAAAACGCTACATCCGTAAGGACGGCCGGGTGATCTGGGTGCGCTTGAACGTCATTGTGCTGCGTGCCGATTCCAACTCGCCCGCGGTCCGGTTTCTCTCCCTCGCGGAGGATATTTCCTCCACCAAAGCGGCCCAGGAAGCCCTGAGCCAGAGCGAGCTGAGGTTCCGCTCGTTGATTGAAAACGCGCTCGACATGATCGCCATCATCGAGACTAGCGGCAAGTTCGTCTATCTGAGCCCATCGGTCGAGAAGGTCTTAGGGTATACGCCGGCCGAAATGGTAGGCCAGTCGATTAGCCGCTACGTCCACCCCGATGATGCGGACACCGTGGAGCTCTCGCTGGGAGAGTTGGCTTCGGGGGCGCCCGAAGTTCTGATCGCCCGCTTGCGTCACCGCGATGGATCGTGGCGCATTCTCGAAACGGTGGCCAACCGGTTGGGCAGCGGGTCGGAGATCGTGATGAATGCCCGCGACGTTACGGAACGATTCGAAGCGCACGGACGGCTGCAAGAGTCGAACGAGAAGTTGGCCCAGGCGCTCGCGTATGCGCGCGAAGCCACCCAGTTGAAAAGCCGCTTCCTGGCCAATATGAGCCACGAGATTCGCACGCCCATGAATGGCATCCTGGGCATGTCGGAGCTGCTGTTGACAACGAATCTCGACGACGAGCAGCAAGAATACGCCACGGCCATCCATCGAGGCACCACCTCGCTGCTGACGATCATCAACGACATCCTCGATATTTCCAAGATTGAAGCCGGCAAGCTGGGTTTGGAGCGCGTGCCATTCTGCCTGAGCGAAGCGGTGCAGGATGTAGCAGTCCTGCTGATGGGTGCGGCTGCGGAGAAGGGAATCGAATTCACCTGGACGGTCGAGCCAGGCACGCCCCAAACCGTTACGGGCGACCCGGTGCGCTTTCGCCAGGTGCTCCTGAACCTGCTGAGCAATGCCATCAAGTTCACGGCCGCGGGCAGCGTTCGCCTCAATTTGGCCGGCAAGGCAGACGGACCAGACCATGTGCGCATGGCGGCCGTGGTGAAGGATACGGGAATCGGGATCGCTCCGCAGCAGCAGCCCTACCTGTTCGAAAGTTTCCGGCAGGCGGATAGTTCCACTACGCGCCGTTATGGCGGAACCGGTCTCGGCCTGACCATATCACGCGAGCTGGCGCGCATGATGGGCGGTGATGTCACCTGCCAGAGCGCGCCCGCGGCCGGTGCCACATTCGTGTTCACGGCCGTCTTCGGAGCGGCCGCCGATGACCGGTGCGCGCAGCGCCAGTCGGAGCCGGATGCGGCCGATCCGCAATCCCTCCTGGCCAAGATCTTATTGGCCGAAGACAATGAAATCAACGCCCGCCTGGCTCATCGCATTTTGACCAAGGCGGGTCACCAGGTGCACGTCGTCAGCGACGGGCAGCAAGCCGTCTCGGCATTCCGGCGCGAACCCTGGGATCTCGTCTTGATGGATGTGCAGATGCCGGTAATGGATGGTTTGGAGGCGGCGCGGCAAATCCGCGGGATGCCGGAATCGAAGTCCGTACCGATCATCGCGCTCACCGCCAACGCGATGGCGGGCGATCGCGAAGCCTGCCTGGCGGTGGGAATGAACGATTATCTCAGCAAGCCTTTATCCGCCAGCCAGGTCCTTGCCAAAGTTGCGAGCTTGCTGCGCTACCGGAACGCTGCCAAACAGCAGGAACCGCCGCTGGTGCCGGTATGAGCGATACGCCTCTGCGCCCCGGCGGGCTTAATGCGTGCCGCGATTGGCGAGCCACTGCCGAAGGGTCTCTGGAGACTCACTAGACCTGCGCCCTGCCAGCAGGCTTTTCACGCTAATGTCCTCGTCGAGATCCGGCCAATGGATTCTTACGCCGCCGCTAATTAAGCGCCAGTTCGATCTCTCCGCAGGCGTCCCGTGTGTGAGACGCGGGAACCAGCACCGCCAGGTTCTCGGGGTCCGAGCCCGCGGCTGTTGGCGGCAGCTGTGGGTGCGACCCCTACCCCGCGGCCCGCTGCTTGCCTTCCAGCATCTTCTCCAGCCGGTCGAGCACTTGCATTGCTGTGAAACATTGCTGGACGCTGGCATTCGGCTCGCGCTTTTCCTTGATCGCGGCGAAGAATTCGCGGTCCTGGAGTTCGATGCCGTTCATCGAGACATCCACCTTCGACACGTCGATCTTGTTGTCTTCGCCGTCTACCAGGTCGTCGTAATGGGCCCGGTAGGTGCCGTTGTCGCAGATGTAGCGGAAGAACGTGCCGATCGGGCCCTTGTTGTTGAACGAGAGCGACAGCGTGCAGATCGCGCCCGAAGGGACTTTCATGATGATCCCTACATCCATCGCGATCTTCAGCTCGGGATGCTTGGGTCCCTGCACGCCATAGCATTCCGAGATCAACTCGCCGGTCTGGTACTGGAACAGGTCCACGGTGTGGCAGGCGTGGTGCCACAGAAGATGGTCCGTCCAACTGCGCGGCTTGCCGGCGGCGTTCATGTTGGTCCGGCGGAAGAAGTAGGTCTGCACATTCATCTGCTGGATCTTGAGTTCGCCCTTCTGGATCCGCTTGTGCACCCACTGGTGGCTCGGGTTGAAGCGGCGGGTGTGGCCGCCCATGCAGACGACGCCGGTTTCCTTGGCCACCTTCACCAGCGTCTCGGAGTCGGCCAGCGAATCGGCGATGGGGATTTCAATGTGCACATGTTTCCCCGCGCGCATGCACTCGACGCCCTGCGCTGCGTGAACCTGCGTTGGCGACGCCAGGATCATCGCTTCCAGGCCCGGCTGCTTCACGCTCTCCGAAAAATTCGAGGTCCAGTGAGGAATCTTAAACCGCTTCGCCACTTCCTCGGTGGAGGCGGGATTACCGCCCGCCAGCGTGATCACTTCAATACCCGAAATGTTCTGCATCGCTTCGAGATGTTTCACCCCGAAAGCGCCTTGCCCCGCGACGCCCACCTTCATAGCTACTTCGTCACCTCTTGCCGTTGCTCTTTTTCTTTCTTCAACCGCCGGCCTTCCGCCTGTA
>DATJAK010000148.1:0-37888 GCA_035516375.1 Bryobacteraceae bacterium | reverse complement strand
AGTTCCTTGCGTTCCGCCGCCATGGCTCCCGGCGCTTGCTGGAGCAGGAGCTTCTCCAGCTTTTCGCGTTCGGCCGCGACTTCCGCGGGTGCTTTCCCGATGAGTAGCCCGAGGAATCCCATGGCTTCCACAATCTGCAGAATCTCGTCGTCCGGTTGTACGTCGTGCAAGTGGGCCATGAGCCGGTAGAAATGCTCGCGATCATCCTTGGGAAGTAGTTTCGCGATGGCATCTACACGAGTTTCTCGGCGAACCACCTCATTTGATTTGCTCACGGCAGGAAGAACTCCTTGATGGAATCGAAGGAATCGCACAAACGGCGAAGGTAGCCCTGGGCACGCGCGCTGGGTATGGTTCTGTGAAATTCGGGGAGGTCTGTCTTCTTGCCGGCAATCTGGCCCAAGGTGACTCCATGTTGACGGGCGGGGTTTTCGATCTTCGCCGATCGATGTTCGGCAGGAATGATGGCCGGATGGAACGCGTCACGGAACCGTTGCGCTTGTTCCGCGTTCCTCCAGTAGTGGAAGTCTGCCGGTTGCGTGATCGAGTTCTCCACAACGACGTACTGCACCCGGTCCTGCAACCGGTTCGCCCAACTGAGGACGCTCTCCACGCTCGCCGGGTCAGGCGTGACCACGCCAATCGCGGTGAACACTACGCCCGTCTCCGCCAGATCCTCGTGCATCGCATCGAACCACTGGTACGTTACTTGGCCAGAACCGGCCCCCATATCGGCGAGGACGATCTCGGCGCCGTCGTCGATACTATCGATCAACGCATCCAGCCCCTCGTGGGTTTGGATGTCGACCTTCCGCGCTTCGGCGAAGTAGTGCTGCAGGCTGCCACGAGCCTTGTTCTCGGTGTCGAGGTCAAGGAGGGTGATCGGGATACCGTTCGAACGGAACCAGTCCGTCAGGGCAAGTACGATCCCGGTCTTGCCCACACCTCCTTTGCCGCCCATGGTGAAGATGACGCGGCGGATGGCCTGGGCAGTACGACTCTCCGGCTGGATAATTTCGATTTTGGTTTTGCTCATGTAGTGTTTACTCGGGTGCTGGGTTAGCGCAGAGTCAGTGGCTCGTTTTCGTCGTAGTGGTAACGAGGTTTGCGAACCTCGGGTTTGGGCTTCTGTCGTAGTTCCTCAATGGCGCAGCAACCTGTCGCGCCGCAAAGGTCGTCTCCTTCGCATAGCGTCGGAATTTCAAAGGCGTTCGGACCGCTTTCCGGGCTCATGGGCACCTTGATTCCGGGCGATGTGCAACAACAGGTCCCCGACTCGAAAGCTCCGGGATCACCAGCGAAGCCGGAGAAGTCTGTCAAACAAACAACACCCGAACAGAGCATAACGCCGGGAAAAAAGAGCAAGAAGGCACAGGATGAAGAAATCGCTCCGGACCAAGGTCTCGGCTTTGGATTATGACGACGCACTTTTGCACAATGTCCGGCCGGGCGGCCGCCAGGATGCTCGGAATTCTTTCATTTTCACGATCATGTCCGGAAGTTAGAGCTGCCAGACCACAATACAGGATTGCGGATCTTGCCAAGCAATGGCAGCTGGGCCGCGAAACGGTTTTCTGTACTCGATTTTTTCCGATCGCAGCAAACCGATGTCGACGGCTTTGTCGCTCGGCCGAACTGCGTTGCTAGTCCCGTCCCGGCTGATTACGCTGCTGATGGCCTGGGCGGCTGAGCCGTTGTGCTGGGCAGCTCGATCCGTAGTGGTTTTACGATGGTCATTGACCGCCTCAACGTGGTCAGGGCGGGTGACTGGTTGACAGGCCGTGCTTAGCCGTCTAAAATATAGATGGTATTGATCTATGGAAGCTGTCGAGCTGAAACTGAAGCAGGCGAGCGCGGTTCTGGGCGTCGCTCCGAAAGATCTTCAAAACCTTGTCCAGTTCAAGGTCTTGCGGCCAAGTCGCCGCGACAGCATCTATTGGTTCGACAATCGCCTTCTGCTAGAGGCGAAGATCGCCCTATACCTGAAGGAATCCCTTGGTACCTCAACGGAGGTGCTGACGCTCTTTGCGCGGGCCTTGTCAAGTCTCAGTGACGAGCGTGTGTCCAAGGCTCAGTATCTTTCGCTGCGATCTCGCCCTGCAAAAGGCCGAGAGCCAATCGAGGTTCGAATTCCCGTCCGAGATCTGGCGAACGAACTCAAAGAACAACTTCCGACGGCAGCAGTGTACCAGGACTTGCCAAGAGGAAGAAAACGGCCAGGCTGGAAGCGCGAGTTCACGCGTACCTTGGAAACGGCGGCGAAGGACTTGTCCGGTGTAACGGAAGCCCAAATTGCGGACGCAATTCGAGGCTTCCGAATTGGGAAAAAGGCGTTGCCGGAGATCACGATTGGGCCGTCGAATAAAACAGCCTAGAGGTGTAATCGACACGTCGGTACTTGTCGCCGGAGTATCGGGATTCAAATCCTGGCCGGTGATGCAGAACCCGAGCGCTTCACTTCTGCGCGACTGGGTAGAAGCGGGCACGTTTACCTGGCTGGTCACCGAAGAGATTCTCTCGGAATACAAAGGCGTCCTCGGGAAGCTTGGCGTTCGACGACATCTGGTGGGCGAAATAATTAACCTGCTGAGGGAGGAGGCAGAGTTCGTGAGCGTTCGGAGCGAGGACAGTCTTTCCCCAGATCCGGGGGACAACGTATTCTGTGCCTGCGCGGAGCAAGGGCGTGCCTCCTTTATCGCCACACTGAACAGAAAACATTTTCCCCAGAAGAACCTGACCGCCAAGGTGATTTCGCCGGGTGAGCCGATCCCCACAACCCACCGCCGCACCCGCTCATCCGGGAGCCAGTGACGGGGCAACGGCTACGATTTCCGGCCGTGTACGAGTTGTGTACGAGTGCCGGTTTTTCTGGTCCAATGCGGCATTTTAGACCATTGAAAACTCTGCAACTTACACATTCTGCATGGGTTGTCCTTATCGTGGTTCGAATCCATGCCGGGGAGCCACTCCATTTATGAGGCTGCACGCCAATTCCGGGCAACTCTGCGTGCGGCGTTTTCGGTGCCGCAGGTGCTCCAACGTGGAACTGCCGATTCGAAATACGACGATCGCAGCGGAATTGGTCCCCATCGAGCCCCGTACAAAATGGCGTGCTGAATGCGGATATCGGACGGAAACCGAACTGCGCGCCAGCAGCCATGGGATCGTGCCCGCGACGAAGCATTGGCCCGCGGAGTCTCCGTTTTCTATCGGGACCACGGGACTGGTATCGAAATCATGCAGCAGCCGGACGGACGTCGCTTCGAGATCCGATTCATCGCAGGGGCACCACGCGGCCACAACTACGAGATCGTGCGCGAACTTTCGGCAAGCGCTGCCTAGAATGTGCCGGTCTTGACTGTTATCGCCGGACCGAATGGCGCCGGCAAGACTACTTTGACCAAGGTCCTGGATTTTGAGGGCCGGGAAAACCGGTTAGATCCTGACGCCATCGCCCGCCAGATCAACCCGCTGAAATCCCCATAACGTTCGAGTAGCTGCCGGGCGTGAAATTTTGCGTTGTCTTCAGTGCTGCATGGCGTAGGGTGTGAGCTTCGCAATTGAGACTACACTAGCCAGCATTTGCTTATCCGGTTGTTTCAGCAGGCCCCAATCGGTTGTGGTTAGGCCCGGAGAGATCGGTGGCACCACGTATCTGCTTATAGTGCGTAGGCTTGCGACCGGCCCCGAGACCGAGCAAGGTTTGCAACGCAGCCATTGGTAGCCGGCGGCGGTTGTGGCGAAAGACGAACTCATCGAGATAGACCTGGAGTTGCTCGCGACTCACGCCGCGATAGGTCCCTATCAGCCATGGCTGCAGGTTCCCGATCGCGCGATCTGCCAAGGGCACGGCCGATTTCGCGCCTTTCCGTAACTGGCCCGGCAAGGGTTGGGGGCGGGACACCTGCTTGAAACCGGCTGCCGGCAGCCCCGTGAAGGTTTTCGGGAACGGCGGCCTCGGCATTCCCATACACTACCAGTCGGGTTTTGCTGAAACAACCGGATAAGCAAAAGCTGTTTAGCAAATCCGACCGGGCGGGTGCCACGCCGTCCTGCGGCTGGGTTGGTGGTTTCGTAACGGCAGAGTTGGGTAATTGCATTGGCGCGGCCGGAACGATTGGCAGCACGGCGGAGAGCGGCGGGCGGGGATGCGAGTAAAGACGGGCGGTGCAGGTACATCGGCTACGGGGCTTCCGGCAGATGGTTCGTTGGATGGATTCGACGGGAGCGTGAAGGCTCGGATGGTCCGCGCCTGATCGCGGGCTTCCAACTCCGGACCGTGCCTAACCCAGTTGCTGGAACTGCCAATACCCTAACGGCTTTCTTCTGGCACGAGGTAACGCGGCCGGCAAACGGCAGTTTGTGGAAACTGGACCGGCGCTATGCCTGATGACCGGTGTTAATGGAAGGAGGCACGTTGGTGGCCGGCATCAAGGCTTTTTGAGGTGCTCATCTCCCTCAACAGGGGGAGGCCTGACTTCAGAGCCCGGAACGGGCCGGAGGCGTTCCTGCGGGAGACGGCCTTGCCTTGCTATGGGGCGCTATGAGTTATCTTGGAACCGTGCCGGGTACCAATTTGATCGCGCTTTGGCTGGCGGCTGCGCCGGAACGGTTGGTGCGCTTAGGAGGGATCGACGTCGTCATCGTGGCCCTCTACTTTGCGATGGTGATCGGAATCGGCTTCTACTTGAAGCGGTTCGCCAACACCGGCGAGGATTTCTTCCTGGCGGGGCGCGATATGACGGCGTGGATCGCCGGCCTCAGCTTTGTCGCGGCCAATCTGGGCGCGTTGGAGTTGATGGGCTGGGCGTCGGCAGCGTACCAGTATGGAATCCTGGCCACGCATTGGTATTGGGTGGGTGCCATCCCCGCCATGCTGTTCCTGGGCATCGTGATGATGCCGTTCTATTACATCTCCAAGACTCATTCCGTTCCCGGTTACCTGCGGCTGCGCTACGGCGAAGGCGCGCGCGGTCTTTCGGCCATTAGCTTCGCCGCCATGACGGTGCTGATGAGCGGCATCAACATGTACTCCATGGCACTGGTGATGAAGGTGGTGCTCGGCTGGGATATTCATTTCAGCATCTGGATCTCGTCGCTCACGGTGGCCGTTTACGTGTTTCTGGGCGGGCTGCTCTCGGCCATTTTCAATGAAGTTCTGCAATTCGTTCTGATCTGGCTGGGCGCGCTGCTGATCCCGATCCTGGGACTGGTGGAGGCCGGCGGTTGGAACGGAATGGTGCAGCGGATCGCGGCCAACGTGGGTCACGGCGATTACGTTCATCTCTGGCGAACGCTGGGCTCTTTTCAGGACAATCCGATGGGGATTCATTGGACGGGGATCGTGGTCGGCCTGGGATTTGTGATTTCGTTCGGCTACTGGACGACCGATTTTCTGGTGGTGCAGCGCGTGCTCTCGGCGCGCAATCTACACGCCGCCAAGATGGCGCCGATCATCGGAGCCGGCTTCAAGATGATGGTGCCCTTCATCGTGATCCTGCCGGGACTACTGGGAATCGCGGTGCTGCCGGAAAAGCTGGTTGGCGAGTCTGTGGCGGCCGCTACCGGCGCGCATAGCTACAACGAAGTGCTGCCGCTGATGCTGGCGCGTTATTGCGGTCCGGGCCTGCTGGGGCTGGGGATTACGGCGCTGATGGCAGGCTTCATGTCGGGCATGGCGGGCAACGTGAGCGCATTCGCGACGGTCTGGACGTACGACATCTACGGCGCATTCATCCGCAAGCGGGCCGCCGATTCCCACTACCTGAGCGTGGGCCGCTGGTGCACGCTGGTCGGGGTGCTCATCAGCATAGGCACGGCGTACCTGGTGATGCAATTCCTCAGCATTATGGATTACGTCCAGGCGCTTTTCAGCTTCTTCATCGCGCCGCTTTTCGGCACCGTGGTTCTGGGCATGTTGTGGAAACGGGCGACGGCCGCGGGAGGTTTTTGGGGACTGCTCGCCGGAACGTGCTCTTCGGTGGGGATGTGGGCCTGGGTGAAGATCGATCCTTCGGCGTTAGGGGTGATCGCGCTTTCCTCGCACGCCAAGGATATGGCGGAGAATATGTACCGCGCCTTGTGGTCGTGGATCATCTGTGTGACGGTGACAGTGGTGGTGAGCCTGGCCACCCGGCCGAAACCCGCAAAGGAGCTGACGGGGCTGGTGTATGGCTGTACGGAGCTGCCCTCGGAGCGTGAACTGAAGCTGACCCAGCGGCCGATCTTCTGGGCGGCGGTGATCGCGGTAGTATTCGTGATTCTCAACCTGATTTTCTGGTAGCCCTATGCACAAACCTGGAATGGTTTCGATTTGGTTCTTGATCGGCCTGCTGCTGGTGGCTTACGGAATCCTGATCCTGAGCGCGGGAGTGTATGAGTACTTCTCGCCGCCCTCGCAAGCGCCGGTGCTGGCCGGGCTGCACGCGGCCATCTGGTGGGGGCTGGTGGTGCTCGCCATTGGCGCATTCTATTGCTGGCGATTCCAACCCCGAAAGACCAAATGAGGATGAACGTCATCGCCGATCTTTGCGTGATTCCGCTGGGCATTGGAGTTTCCGTCTCCGCGGAGATCGCTCTTTGCGAGCGCATTCTCAAAGAAGCGGGACTCAAAACTCGGCTGCACGCTTACGGGACAAACATCGAAGGGGAATGGGATGATGTCTTCGCGGCGGTTAAGCGCTGCCACGAAGCGCTGCACGCCCAGGGGGTTCCGCGGATCTCGACGAATATGCGTTTCGGGACGCGGATCGACCGGGAACAGAAGATGGAGGATAAGGTCCGGAGCGTGGAGGAGAAGGTGCCGTAATTGGGATCGGAGTGATTTGGTTTCCAGTGGGGGCCGGGCGAAAGCGGGGCCGCGGGCCGGAAGGTCCGGCCCCACGTGGGGCTAGTTGCCGAATACGACGCAACCGTCGGCCGAGGCGCGGGTGCGAAAGTCAGAACGCTCAATCGCGATGGCCGTGCAGTTGTCACCCGTTCGCACGGCCCGGCCCTGGATCCACAGGTTCAAATTGACATGACCGCCCAGGCGGGCGGGCCAGGCCAGAAACACCTCGACCTCGGACCCGACCGAAAGGCTGCTGTTGGATTCCATCAGCAGACCGGCGCTGGAGAGATTGCGAGTGAGACCGAAGCCGCGTGTCAGCACCCTACCTTTGCGGAGCAGGCGATACACGACGGCGATCTCGATCGGGTAACGGCGGGCCGACCGGCGTTCGGGATACCACCGGTTCCAATGTCCGTCCTCGGTGCCAGAAGGATTCGTCCGCATGCGGCCGGGTCGCTCTCTACGCACGCGAAGGTCCCACTTTTCGGTGCGGTTCCGTAAATGTAACAGAATATTGGGTCAGTTGGCATAGGCCGTGTCAAGTCACCCAGTCGGCAAACCTGGTAGTTTTTTCACAAACTAACCTTGGAGAGTGTAAATCTTACGACACAAAGTTCTTAATTCCTGACTAACCTACTGAAACCACATCGTCACAGTGGTCAATTAATTGCGGTACAGAGGGAATCGTTTAAAGAGAGGAGGTCCCGGTGACTGAAAAGAAAGTTGTGCTTATAGTCGCCAGCGATCTGGGCTTCATGTGCTGGCTGGGGCTAACGCTTGGCGCGGCGGGCCTCGATGCCCTGCCAGCCAAGAAAGTGTCGGACGCGAAGAAATTGATCCGGGATTTCGACCTACACGTAGATGTTCTGGTAATTGATCCAAAACTCGAAAGCGCGGAGAAGTTTGCCGAAAGCCTGCGGCAGGCGCCGCACCATGCCAAAGCGATCGCCTTGACGGCGTCGAAGGTCAATGGCTTGGCGACGGCCGATTCGCCGTTCGAGCTGTGGAAAACGTTTCCGCAAAAATCCGATGCCAAGGCTGCGGCAGATTGGGTGCACGCAGTGGAGTCGCAATTAACCGTAGCGTTGAAAACAGCTCTCAATTTCTGATTCCTATCATCGTTTACTGCGAATGCCCGCAAGATCACGGGATCGCGGAACAATCCTGCCTGCCGTAACGTACCCCTCCAGTGGAGCGCACAAATGAAACGAATTGGGGTTCTGCTCGCCGGTATCGTGTATCTGAGCGGGTGCCGGATCGAACCGCCGGGGCCGGTGCGTCACGAGACTCAGTCCATCGACCGTGACGATGCGGAGCGGGTCCGCGTAGACCTCGAAATGGGCGCCGGCAATTTGCGAATTGGAAGCAACACCGGCAAATTGCTGCGGGCGGATTTCACGTACAACGTCCCCTCGTGGAGGCCGGAAATTCGGTACTCGAGCGCCGCCGGGCACGGCAATCTCTCCATCCGGCAGCCGGAATCGTCACGCACCAACCTGGGACATACCGAATACGAGTGGGACCTGGATTTGAACCGCGAGGTCCCGCTGGAACTGAGACTGCACTTCGGCGCGGGTGAGGCCAGGTTGAATTTAGGCGATTTGTCGCTGCGCGATGTAGATGTCGAGATGGGCGTTGGAAAACTGGATCTGGACTTGCGCGGCGGGCCGCAAAAGAGCTACGACGTGCGCATCCGCGGCGGCGTGGGCGAGGCAACCGTGCGGCTTCCTTCTAATGTTGGCGTGTCCGCGGATGTCCAAGGCGGCCTCGGTGAAATTCACGCCACTGGGTTTCGGCGGGAAGGCAACCGGTATTTCAATGATGCCTATTCGACAGCGAAGACCACCATTCACCTGGACGTCCAGGGCGGAGTGGGCGAGATACGCCTGATACTCTCCTAGCACCCTAGAGTGTTCCTCCGAAGAAATAGTGCTGCTGGTACTTTCTCCAGTACTAACGGAACTTTAATCCCATTCGGGTTCCTTTCATAATCACATCACGGTTGCAAATAAAACAACTTCGGAGGAATCGAACATGAAATCGAACGTCAACGCTCGCTGGACCGAACCGGCTTTCCAAGCTCCACTCCCCCCGCTACAGCCATACGAGCGGTGCCGTTGCGGCAAATGCCGTGAGTGCGCGGATAACGCCAAGTGGGATCGGGTTTTTTCGAAGTTCGCCACGAAAGATGACAAGTGGGAGACCAAGGGGATGTTCCAGTCGACCCTGCGCGGCTGGTAGTTTACTCCGGCTAGCGTCAAAGATTTGACAGGGCAGGCCTCACCTCAGAGCGGCCTGCTCTCGCGGCGGCCGGACGCGGCCATGGGATTAAACCCCCGGGACACACCGGCTCTTGGCGCCTACTGTTTGGCAGCGCCCGCTGCCCCCTCCTGGCAAGAAGCACACACACCGTCTCACTCAAGGACTAGCTCCAGCTGATTGCGATAGTCCTCGCGATTCGTGCGCTGTACGCGTCGTGGTGGTTGCCAGCGTGGGGCCGGGCCGCCCCACCGTGACATTAGGATATACTGGGCAGTCGTCTTTAGTGAGTCGAGCAACCAAAATCGGAAATCTTTGGCGCGACGCCTTGGGTTGGGCACTCGTCCTCCTGTTCACAGCCGCGCCTCTGACTCCGCTGCTCGCATTCTCCCCGGAAGCCACCTTGTGCTGCACTCGGAAAGCGGGTGCGCACTGCTGCTGCCATAAAGACCATACTGGTGGAACTCAATTCGAAGCGCCCGCCGAATGTTCGCCCGCGTGTGGGCAAGCCTCACTAGCGGCGCGGCCACAAGCTACCGGGCTAGCAGTTCGACAGGCGACGCAGCCGATCTTCGTCGCGGGCATTCGTCTGCAATTTGCTTGCGCGCCGCAAACTCGATCGACCGCCAGTCCGAGCCTGTACGAGCGGCCGCCGCCGCTCCTCCCCGTCTGCTGAAAAGCGCCAAGCCTGCGCTCCCTAACGGTCGCGGCTCGGTAACTGCCTGTGAACTCGATGCCGCGTTTCCGAGCCGCGCGCGTTAGCAAGCGGTTCTTGGGCTTTTTCAGCAGCCTGCTAAGTCGTTAACGCGCCCTTTGCCGCCGGTCACGGCCCGCTCGGGTCATAGCCCCGCTTCCGAGCCGCGGCTCAGGCTTAGGGTTGATGTGTCGTGGGGTTGCCTGAGGAGCTCTTGTATGAAGTTATTGGTATTTTTCGTTGCGATTTTCCTGCCTTCGGCGGTGTGGGCGGTGGTATTCGGCTCGCTCCGCGGTGTGGTACACGACCCCGCGCACCGGCCCATCGCCGGCGCGCAAGTGGTGCTGCGGTCGACCAGTTCTGATTATTCGCAAACAGTTTCGACGCAAGCGGACGGTGTCTTTGAAGCAACGTCCGTGCCGGTTGGGTCCTATCGCGTAACCGTCACGCACGAAGGGTTCGCGCCCGTGGCCGAGGAAACCGTGGTCGTTTCCGGAAGCGCGCCGGTGCTGCATTTCCAGCTGGCGATCGGCCCCCTCCAGCAGGCGGTCAATGTTTCGGAGGAAGCGCTGGCGGTGAATCCCGAGCAGGTAACTCCCACGACGGTTGTGAGCCGCGCGGAAATTCAAATGACTCCGGGCGCCGATCTCAGCAACAGTCTAAACGTGATCACCGACTACGTTCCGGGAGCGTGGGTGACTCACGACCAGCTTCACGTGCGGGGCGGCCACCAGGTGACCTGGGCCATTGACGGCGTGCCGATACCGAACACCAACATCGCCAGCAATGTCGGTCCGCAGATCGATCCGAAAGACGTAGACTACCTGGAGGCGCAGCGCGGCGGTTATTCGGCGGCCTATGGCGACCGCACCTACGGCGTCTTCAACGTGGTGCCGCGCACCGGTTTCGAACGCAATGACGAAGGCGAACTTTCTACCACCTTCGGCACGTTCGGTCAAACCAACGATCAGGTGAGCTTCGGAAGTCACACCGAAAAGTTCGCATACTTTGCCAGCTTGAATGGAAACCGTAGTGACTACGGACTGCAAACGCCGGGCCCGGACGTGCTGCACGACCGCGCCTGGGGCTTAGGCGGATTGGCCGATTTCGTCTACAACCGCGACGCCAACAACCAATTCCGGTTGACGACTTCGTTCCGCAGCGACGATTATCAAATCCCGAATGATCCGGATGCCGAGGCGGCTGGAATCCGCGACATCGAGCGCGAGCGTGACGGACTGGTGACCTTTTCCTGGGTGCACACGTTTCAGCCCGGCCTGCTGCTCACCGTTTCGCCCTTCTATCATTACAATCGCGCCGATTATGACGGCGATCCGAACGACTATCCCATCAGCACCACCCAGCAGCGGGGATCGCAATATGCCGGAGTGCAGGCCGCTGTCAGCGCGGTGACCACCCGGCACAACGCCACTGCGGGGATCTATCAATTCGGCCAGTGGGACAACGAGTTCGTCAACTTGATCGCGAATGATGGCTCAGGCCCCCCGCTCGCGCAGAGCCAAAGAACGAACGGCAACCTGGAAGCCGCTTTCTTCGAGGATCAATACAAGGCGTTTTCGTGGCTCACGTTGGTGGCGGGCGTGCGGCTCACTCACTTCAGCGGGGCGATTTCGGAGAATGCGGCCGATCCGCGCCTGGGCGGATCGATCACGATTCCCTACTTGAAGTGGGTTCTCCACGGCTTCTGGGGCCGGTATTATCAAGCGCCGCCGCTTTCCACGGTGACCGGCCCGCTACTCGATTTCGCCGTAACGCAGGGGCTCGGTTTTATTCCGCTGCGCGGCGAACGCGACGAAGAGCATCAATTCGGCGTCACCATTCCCCTGCGCGGTTGGGCCATTGAAGTGAACGACTACCACCAGCGCGCGCAGAATTACTTCGATCACAACTCCATCGGAGACTCCAACGTGTTTTTCCCGCTGACCGTGGATCACGCGCGGCTTTATGGCTGGGAATTCACCGTTCGATCGCCGCGGCTTTGGCACCGCGGTGAAGTTTACCTGGCCTATGCGTACGCACACGCAGAAGGCGCGGGCGCGATCAGCGGCGGCTTAACCGATTTTTCGCCTCCCGCCAGCGGCTATTTTCTGCTCGATCACGACCAGCGGCACACCTTCCACACTGGTTTCAATTTCAGCCTGCCCTACCGCGTGGCCGCGGGCGGGAACCTGTACTATGGTTCCGGGTTCACGGATGGATCGAGCATCGTGTCGGCGCACCTGGAGCCGCACGTTACGTTCGATCTTTCTGTCAGCCGGAGCATCACCGATCGACTGACACTCGCAGTTACGGCGCTCAATCTCTCCAACCGGAGATTCTTGCTCGATAACAGCGAGACGTTCGGTGGAACGCACTACGCAGACCCGCGCCAGATCTACGCGCAGGTGCGGTATCGGTTCCACTTCTAATTCGGCAAAAAGCTCCGCTCCCTGGCGGTCGCGGCTCGGTAAACGGTGTTCAGTGTTACCAAGCCGCGACCAGAGGGAGCGGAGTTCCGATATCAAGCGCCGTGATATTCTCAAAGACTTGCCTTGATGGCAATTCTTCAACAGGGGACCCAAACATGAGACTGAGCACCGAACGCATCCTCACGACACACGTCGGCAGCCTGCCGCGGCCGCAGGATGTGGTCGATTTTCTGTTCAAGCAGGACAAGGGCGAGGCGTACGATGGCACCACGTTCGAAGAGACGATGCGGCGGGGAGTCGGCGATGCGGTGAACCACCAGGTCCAGGCGGGCCTGGATATTGTGAACGACGGCGAGATGGCCAAGATCGGCTATGCCACGTACATGCGGCACCGGCTGACCGGCTTCGAACTGGGCGAGGTGCCGCGCGCCACGCCGCAGGATCTGGACGATTATCCCGAATACCGCGACAAGATCGCGGCGGCTGGCGACACCCCGAAATATAAACGGCCCATCTGCAAGGGGCCGATCAAAGTGCAGAATCTTGCGCCGCTACAGGCGGACATCGCCCGGCTGAAGGACGCGCTGACGCGGGCCAAGGTGGAGGAAGGTTTCATGACGGCGGCATCGCCCGGAACCATCGCCGTCTTCCAGCCGAACGAATACTACCCTTCGCACGAAGCGTATCTCCAGGCGCTCGCCGAAGCGATGCGCGAGGAGTACGAGACCATCGTGAAATCGGGGCTGGTCTTGCAGATCGATTGCCCCGACCTGGCCATGGGCCGTCACATCCGTTTTCGCAATGCCGATGACGACGAATTCGTGCGCAACGCGGCGCTTCAGGTGGAGGCCATGAATCATGCGCTCGCCAATGTGCCGGCCGACCGCGTGCGCTTCCACGTCTGCTGGGGAAATTACGAAGGGCCGCATACGCGCGATATTCCTTTGGCCAAGATCGTCTCGGTGGTGCTCAAGGCTAAGCCCCAGGCCATACTGCTGGAAGCCGCGAACCCGCGCCACGAACACGAGTGGGAGCTTTGGAAGACGCAGAAATTGCCCGCGGACAAAGTGCTGATCCCCGGCGTGATCAGTTCGACCAACAATTACATCGAGCACCCGGAGGTGGTGGCGCAGCGGATTCTTCGCTACGCGGAAACCATCGGCCGCGAGCGGGTGATGGCAGGATCGGATTGCGGCTATGGCACCTTCGCCGGCTTCGGTAAAGTGCACCCGCCGATCTGCTGGGCGAAGATGCGCACGCTGGCCGAAGGCGCGGCGCTGGCGAGCAAGAAGCTGTGGGGCAAGGCGGGGTCGGCGAATTAGTCAGGCGGCCCTTGTAGGGCAGACGATCGTTTTGTGTCGTCTGCCGGGCAAACCACAAACAACGATGGTCTGCCCCACATTGCAATACTCCCGCCCCTGATATATAACCCTCCTATGCGCCCTTCGTCGATACTTGTGGCTGCTGCGTTACTGGCAATGCCCGCCGTCGCCCAGGTGGATCTCTCGGGCGAGTGGGGTGCGCTGTATCACGAAGACCAGCCGGAACGCATCCCTGGCCCCGATCTCGGCGACTACCTCGGACTTCCCATCAACGACGCGGCGCGGCTGCGGGCCGATAGCTGGGACGCATCGCTACTGACGCTGCCGGAGTGGCAGTGCCGGCCCCATCCGGCCGACTATGGGACGCGTGGTCCGGCCGACCTGCGCATCTGGAAAGACGTCGATCCCGCCACGCAGCAGGTGATCGCCTGGCACACACATGTGCAGTGGCAGGCGCAGGAGCGAACCATCTGGATGGATGGCCGGACGCATCCTCCCGAGGATGCGCCGCACACCTGGCAGGGCTTCTCTACCGGCAAGTGGGAAGGCGACATACTTACCGTCACCACCACCCATCTCAAAGAGAGTTACCTGCGGCGGAATGGCGTGCCGCGCAGCGATCGGGCCGTGCTCACGGAACACTGGATGCGATTTGGAAACACACTGACACTCGCCAGCATTGTCACGGATCCGATCTATCTGACCGAGCCGTTCATCCGAACGACGAACTGGCAGCTCAGTCCCAACCAGGCGATCGAGCCGTATCCGTGCGAAGTCGCGGAAGAGATCGACCGGCCCGCCGGCCAGGTCCCGCACCATCTGCCGGGGACCAATCCGTTTCTGGCCGAGTTCGCCCACAAGTACGGCGTGCCTGAATTGGCCGCTCGCGGTGGCGCGGAGACGGCGTACCCCGAGTACAAGCCCACATATGCCGCTACGGCCGAGGCGCCGCCGCCGGCGCCCGCTTCTTCCGGCGCGCCGATTCACGTGCAGAAGGTGCGCGGCAATATCTACATGCTCTCGGGAGCAGGGGGCAACATTACGATTGACGTGGGCAATGACGGGGTCTTCTTAGTCGATGCCGGCCTGGCAGCCGCGGCGGAAAAGGTGATCGCCGAGGTTAAGAAGCTGTCGGATCGGCCGATCGCCTACATCATCGACAGCCATATGCACGCCGACCACATAGGCGGCAACGAGGCGATCGGAAAGAAGGGACAAACCATCGCCGGCGGCGACGTGGCACGGCTCACGGACGACTCGCGCGAGGGCGCCAAGGTGATCGCCCACCAGAATGTTCTGGACCGGCTGACGGGCCGCATCGGCGGTCAACCGCAGGCGCCGTTCGGCATGTTACCCACCGATACCTATCACGGCGCGAAGAAAGATCTCTTCTTCAACGATGAAGGCATCCGCATCCTGCACCCGCAGGCGGCACACACGGATGGCGACAGCATGGTGTTCTTCCGCCGCTCGGACGTGATCAGTACCGGCGACCTGTTCGTGACGACCGGCTACCCGTTCCTCGATCTGGCTCGCGGCGGCAGCATTCAGGGCGAAATCGACGCGCTCAACCAGATCCTCGGCCTGGTGATTCCGGCGCGCAATGAAGAGGCCGGCACCTACATCGTGCCGGGTCACGGAAGGCTCGCCGACGCGGCCGATGTCGCCTACTACCGGGACATGGTCACGATCATCCGCGACCGCATCCTCGATCTGAAGAAGAAGGGCATGACTGTCGAGCAAGTGAAGGCCGCCAAGCCCACGCGCGACTACGATCCGCGCTGGGGCTCGAACACGGGCGCATGGACCACCGACAAGTTCGTCGAGGCCGTGTACCAGAGCCTGAGGTAAAGACTCTGATAGACAGGTGTAGGAATCTGCATTAAGCTTTACCAGAATGGCTGCTCTGTCTTACCGAGCTCTTACTGAGCCGCTACCAAAGGGGGCGGTAATGGTCTCGCACTGGAGGTGACGCCACCCATGTCGATGAGCCTATATCGCGCCGTGGCATTCGGGTTAGTGGCCCTTGCGACCGCCCGCGCGCAGATCGATTTTGCCGGCAGTTGGTCTCCGCTCTACCACGAAGATCTGCCGGACCGGATTCCCGGTCCGGAGCTGGGAGACTACACCGGCATCCCGATCAACGACGCCGCCCGCCTGCGCGCGGACAGCTACGATGCGGACCGCATCTCGGTTGTGCCCGAATATGAGTGCCGGCCGCACAGCGCCGATTACTCGATGCGGGGCCTGGCGAATATGCGGGTCGATAACATCATCGATCCTGCGACGCAGCGGGTCGTCGCGATCCACACGCGCATGTGGTTTCAGGAAATGGAGCGGACCATCTGGCTCGATGGCCGCGCGCACCCCTCCGAATACGCGCCCCATACCTGGCAGGGCTTTTCCACGGCCACGTGGCAAGACAACATGCTGAACGTCTATACCACGCATCTGAAGGAAAGCTATCTGAAGCGCAACGGGCTGCCGCGCAGCGACAAGGCCACCTTCGCGGAGCACTGGGTGCGCCACGGAAACTATCTGACCGTCGCTACCGTGGTCACCGATCCGGTTTTTCTGACTGAACCGCTGGTGCGGACGCAGACGTGGGTGCTCGATCCGGCGCAAACCATGATTCGCGATGTCTGCGAGACGGCGGCGGAGGTGCCCAATCGTCGGCCGGACGATGTGCCCAATCACCTGCCGGGAACGAATCCGTTCCTGCATGAAGTGGCGGATTGGTACGGATTGCCCTACGATGCCGTGCGCGGCGGCGCGGACACGTTGTATCCCGAATATCGGCAGAAGATGGGCAAGCCGGATAAGACCCCGGCGCGATGCGAGCGCTACTGCACGTGCGGGGCGGAAGGGCAGGTTTGCCTCGACCCCGCGCCCCCACGCCCGCCGGCCCGGTGAAAATGAAAATGACGAGCGCATTCTTAGTTTTTGGAACACAGGCCGGGGCTGGACAAACCACCGCTCCCTGCGGTCGCGGCTCGGAAACGGAACGCATACTGAGCCGCGACCAAAGGGAGCGGTGCCTTTGCAATCGTTTTGCGTCGTCTGTCGGGAAGGTCCAAGCTCCAGACACAAGCCTCCGGCCGGCGGGAGTCCTTCTCCGCAGCCTCCTCTGTCTGGCTTTCGCGGCCACCGCACTGGCACAGCAAAGCGCCGACGATGTGCGCATCCACGTGGAGCCGGTGCAGCATAACATCTACTTACTGGCAGGCGCCGGCGGTAACGTTACGGTGCAAGTGGGCTCCGAGGGAGTGTTGCTGGTGGATACCGGGCTTACACCCGCCACACCGAAACTACTCGCCGAGATTCACAAACTCTCGCCCGGACGCGTGCGCTACATCATCAATACCCACATGCATCCCGATCACGTCGGGGGCAACGTAGCGATTGCCAAGATGTTCACCGACGATCCGGCGCAACCACTGAAAATCATCGGCCACGAGAACGTGCTCAACCGGCTCACGGCAAAAGTGCCCGGCCAACCGGCGTTTCCCGAAGCGGGATTGCCGATCGACGAATATGCGACGGCCACGAAGAATCTGCACTTCAACGGCGAGGCCGTAATTGTCTATCACGAGCCAAACGCCCACACCGATGGCGACAGCGTGGTTCTGTTCCGCGGCGCGGATGTGATCAGCACGGGTGACATCTTTACGCCTGACTCGTATCCGTTCCTCGATATCGAGAGAGGCGGCAGCGTGCAAGGCGAGATCGCCGCGCTCAACCACATCCTGCAAATGACCGTGCCGGCCCATACGCAGGAGGGCGGCACCTACGTGATTCCCGGCCACGGGCGCATCTGCGACGACGCCGACGTGGTGGAGTTTCGCGATATGGTCGTGATCATCCGCGACCGCGCGCGGGACATGGTGAACAAGGGCATGTCGCTCGAACAGGTGAAGGCCGCGAGGCCGAGCCGCGATTACGACACCGAATATGTTTCGAGCAACAGCTTCGTAAAGGCCGATCAGTTTGTCGAGGCGATTTACAAGAGCCTGAAGCAAGGAGGTAGCTCGCGATGAAATTCCTCTGGGCTCTCCTGTTCGCCGGACTCGCGTGTGCGCAGTTTCCGCCATCGCCTGCGGCCCCCAAGCCGGCCAATGCCAAGGTGGGAGCGTCGATTGATCTCACCGGTTACTGGGTTTCGGTAGTTACGGAAGACTGGCGCTGGCGCATGGTAACGCCGCTCAAGGGAGACGCCGCCAGCGTTCCCACCAATGCCGAAGCGCGCAAGGTGATCGATGCGTGGGACCCGGCCAAGGACGAAGCCGCCGGTTTGCAATGCAAAGCTTACGGCGCTGCGGCCATCATGCGCGTGCCAGGGCGTCTGCATATCACCTGGCAGGACGACAACACGCTGCGCATCGAAACGGATGCCGGGCAGCAGATGCGTCTTCTCCATTTCACCGGAGAGGCGCCGCGCGGAGCCGCCCCCACGTGGCAGGGATACTCGGCGGCCAGGTGGGAAGGGCCTCTGCCGGTGACCAATCCGCCGGTTCTATTCGTTCCGGCTCCGCGGCTAGGCGCGAAATCGCGGTCGCTCGAAGTGGTCACCACGCAGCTCCGCGCGGGATACCTGCGCAAGAACGGCGTTCCCTACAGCGACAAGACCGTGCTCAAAGAGTATTACGACCGCTTCGACGAGCCGAACGGCGATAATTGGTTCATGGTGACCACGGTGGTGGAAGACCCGGTGTACCTGGCGATCCCGTTCGTCACCACCTCGCACTTCAAAAAAATCGCGGATGCCTCGGGATGGCATCCGGAACCTTGCAGCGCGCGGTAGGAAGGAGCTGATTCCATGTCTGTCAGACCGCTGGCCCTCGTGGCCGTAATCGGCGCAGCGCTGGTCGCGCCTGCGCGAGCGCAGCGTGTGGCGAAAACTCCGGACGGCCAGCCGGATCTCCAAGGCATCTGGACCAACGCGACGCTGACACCGTTCCAACGGCCCGCCGAACTGGGCAACAAGGAATTCTTCACGGAAGACGAAGCCGCGGCATTCGAAAAGCAGCGCATCCAGCAGAACGACGTGGACCGCCTGGAGGGAACCGGCGATTCCGACCTGGCCCGCCGCGCTTACAACAATGCCTGGTTCGACCGCGGCACGCGCGTGGTGAAGAGCCGCCGCACTTCGCTGGTGGTCGATCCACCGGATGGGCGCATCCCGGCGATGACGCCCGAAGCGCAGAAGCGAGCGGACGCTTTTCGCCAACAGCAGGCCCTGCACCCCGCTGATGGGCCCGAAGACCGATACCTGACCGAGCGTTGCATTCTGTTCGGCGCGGCGGGTCCGCCGATGCTTCCCGAGCCATACAACAACAACTATCAGATCGTGCAGAGCCCCGGCTACGTGGCCATTCTGGCCGAGATGAACCACGACGTTCGCATCATCCCGTTAGACGGCAGCCCGCACCTGGCGGCGAACATGCACCAGTGGAAAGGCAACTCGCGAGGACATTGGGAGGGCGACACGCTGGTGGTGGAGACGGACAATTTCAAGTTCAACGACCAAAGCCGCTTCGGTGTCAGCTACCTCACGGGAATGACCGACCAGAATCTCCACGTGACGGAGCGCTTCACGCGCACGGATGCGGATACGATTATCTACCGCGCCACGGTGAACGACCCGACCGTCTACACCAAGCCGTGGACCGTCGAGATCTCGATGACCAAGCGCACGGACCCGATCTACGAGTACGCCTGCACGGAAGGCAACTACGGGATGTTCGGGATTCTGTCGGGGGCACGGGCGGACGAGAAGAAGAAGTAAGGCCCCGCAGGCCATCGCTTTTCAGTGGCCTGCGAGCGTGACTGAGGACAGAAGCAGACAGACGACAAAAATCGATCGTCTGTCCTACCCAAAGCTAACAGCATGTTCGGGATTCTGTCGGGTGCGCGGGCGGACGAGAAGAAGAATTAAGGCCCCGCAGGCCATCGCTTTTCAGTGGCCTGCGAGCGTGACCGAGGACAGAACCAGACAGACGACAAGAATCGATCGTCTGTCCTACCCCTTGCATAACGGATATTAGAGCCTTATAGTTCTATTGGATGCCATCGGCACGGGCATCCCGGGCAAGTGGAGGTAGCTATGAAAACCGCATTGGGTCTGCTAGCGCTAACAGCCTTTGGAATCACCACGGGATGTTCGAGCGGGCCTCCGGAGATCAAGCCGGGAAGCCCGGCTTTCTTCTGGGCCGTAGCGAGGGAAAGCTATCGGACCGGCGATCTGGTGAAAACCGACGCCACCCTGATTGATCTCGGCCAGACGGATAGCGAGTTTGCGGCGCCCGCGCGTACGTGGCAAGCCGTTGTCTCGGCGGGCATGACGCAAGGCTACACGGCGATGGCCGAGGCGTATGAAGCCGGCAGCCACGCAAACCCGGCCAATGCCCTGCCATTTCGCAAGCAGGCCAGCAATCTGCGGAGTTTGGCGGCGACCACGGCGCTCGAGTTCGCCCAGGCCACCTACAACATGGCACAGAGCGATCAGAATGCCCAGGTACTGCTGGCGTTTGGCTTCCCGCCCGGATCGGCCGCGCCTCCCGAAGCCCTTGCGAAATTGGCCAACGGCACCTGGCTCACCGATGCCGACCGCGATTCGCTGCTGACGGCGATGTTGCAGCGGGGAGTGGTGCGGGCCGTGTCGGAAGCGGTGGGCACCCCCGGCGACCCAGGTAAAGCACAGGCGGCATTCCAAACCGCCGAGGTTCGTATTCCACGCGAAACGTTCCTGTTCGGCATGGCGAAGCTTATGTATCAGGAAGCCGATCTGTTCAGCCCCATGGGGATGGATCGCCAGGACCGGTTCATCCTGATGTGCCGGACGGCCGTCGAAACGTTGCGCACGATTCCACAAAACAAGGATACCGAGGCCCTGGAATCCGAGATTCAGGCGACTTTGAAGCAATTCGCCGGCATCTGATCCCGCGCGCGCGCTTGCAGTCAACCAAACCGCCGTTAGACCGCCTCCGGTACCTCCAGAACTGTGCTACGCATCCAATTAGATAGAGACTGAAGGCACGTTGCGGCCCAGTAGCCGCGGCGATTCGGTTTGCTTCCCGGGAAGCTCCGGGGGGTGGTGTCTGTGCTGGGGTCCTCAGAGCGTCTACGCAACGTCGCGCCGCTTCTAATCTGTTTCCGCGGTTCTGTCGAACTGTATAAACGGAAGGCCCGGTTACGAGGGCGTGCCCGGCCCCGCAAAGGCTGCCATGCCATTGAAAACGGAAGAGTTATCGATGTTGGCCGCGGCATGCGGAAAGCACATGGCCCGGCCTGTCGAATAAGCTAGAAAAGGGACTGGTATGAAGTGGTTGGGCAATTTGCGATATCCGCCGGAAACCATGACCGATTTGAGCGATGCAGAATGGCTCACGGCGCTGCGCGCTCGCTACGGTGACGACAATATCTGTTTTTTCAAACCGCAGGACGGGGGCGTCCCCTGGCGCTCCGCAGCTGAGTGGGAAGCACGCGGGATGCTGGGCGTCTACTTGAAGAAATAGCCTTCCTGCTCCCGGCGGCCAAGCGTGGCTGCTATGCTCGGAAGCGGTGGGTCTGAATCCGTCTTCCGTCTCGCGAATCATGGTCCGCGCCACCAACTGGCTGGGCGACGCGGTCATGTCCCTCCCCGCCATCCGCACCATCGGTGAAATCTTTCCACATGCACATTTGGCCGTAGTTGCCCGGCCGTGGGTGGCAGATCTGTACGCGCGGGAACAGGCCATCGATCAAGTGATCGTTTACGATGCGCCACACAGCCTGGCGGCAAGAATCGCGTTTGCGAAGACGCTGCGAGCCGAGCGTTTCGAATGCGCCATTCTGCTGCAAAACGCGTTCGACGCCGCGGTAATGGCCTGGATTGCCGGAATTCCCGAGCGCATTGGCTATGGCCGCGACGGACGGGGGTGGCTGCTTACCCAATCCATCGCTGTTCCGGAGCCAGGCGATATCCCGCGCCATGAGCGCTTCTATTATCTGGAACTGCTGCGGCGGGCTGGATTGCTGGAGCACCACCCGCCCACCACCGCGATCCGTCTGGATGGCATCGAGGCGGCTCGTGAGAGCGGCTTGCGCCACCTGGCGGCGTTGGGGATCGGCGGATCGATTATCGGCATCAGTCCTGGCGCGGCGTACGGGAACGCCAAACGCTGGTTGCCGGAGCGCTTCGCCGAGAGCGCGGCCCGGCTGTCACGATCCGCCGTGGTGTTCGGATCGGCTAGCGAGCGGGCTCTCTGCCAGCAGGTGGCCGACCACATCGAGAAAGCCGGTGTCTCCGTGAGGAACCTGGCGGGCGAAACCAGTTTGGGCCAGTTTATCGAACTGGCAGCGGCCTGCCGCCTATTTCTGACGAATGACTCAGGCGCCATGCACGTCGCGTCCGCCCTCGGTGTCCCAACCGTGGCGGTGTTTGGGGCAACCGACGATACCACCACGGGTCCCACCGGCCCGCTGGCAAGTGTGGTCCGCGCGCACGCCGAGTGTAGCCCCTGCTTGCGGCGCGAATGCCCCATTGACCACCGTTGCATGACGCGGGTCACTACCGACAGCGTTACGGCTGCCGCTCTGCAGTTGTGGGAGGAATCCGCGCCCGCGTGGACTCACGAAGCAAGATCGTGACGCCAGATCGCCTGCCCCGCCCCGTTACGCTGGTAACCGGCTACTTCGACGTCCTTCGCGTGGAGCATGTCCGCGAGTTGGAGGAGATTCGCAAACGCTCCGGTGGACACCCCGTGGCCGTCATCGTCGAGGCCAAGGCGTGCGAGATTCTATCCTTGGCGGCGCGGGCCGAACTGGTGGCTGGGCTGCGCGTGGTAGACTACGTCTTAACTGCGGATCATGAAGATCTTAATCGACTTATCGACCAGTGCCAGCCCGCGGACGTGGTGCGATTGGAGACCACCGACGGGGCGCATACCGACCAACTGATCGGCGATGTTCAGCGCAGCCAAACCCGCTAACGGCCGTATCCTGGTGGTCCGGCTGGGCGCCATGGGCGACATCATCCACACGTTGCCCGCGGTAGCCTCTCTCAAACACAGCTTCCCGGGCTGCCGCCTGACTTGGGCGGTCGAGCCCAGGTGGGCGCCACTGCTCGAAGACAACCCGTTTCTGGACGAGTTGCTGCTGTTTCGGCGCGACGGGCCCGCGGGGTGGCTGGAGAATTGGCGGGGCCTGCGCGCGCATCACTATGATTTTGCAGTGGATTTCCAGGGGCTGATCAAGTCGGCGCTGGTGGCGTCGGCAGCTCGTCCAGGGCGCCTTTTCGGCTACCACCAAAGCCAGCTTCGCGAACGCACGGCCGCGCTGTTTTACTCGGACAAGACGGAGAGCCGTTCGACCCATATCGTAGACCGGCACCTGGATTTGGCGGCCTCTGCGGGCGCTGCCAGCGCCGTCCGTGCCTTCCCACTGCCGGCGGGGCGGCCGGAAGGCGACTTGCCCCCGGAATTCGTCCTGGCGTCCCCCTTGGCCGGTTGGAAGGGCAAGCAGTGGCCCATCGAACACTACCGGGCCTTAGCGGCGCTGGTTCGCCGGGAATGCGGGATTCCCCTGGTCCTTGACGGCCCCCCCTCGGCCCTGCCCGAGTTGGCCGAGGTTCCGGAAGCGCTGCCGCATGGCTCCGGCATCCCGGGCCTGATCCATGCGACGCGCCGCGCGGCTGCGGCGGTGGGCGTGGATAGTGGGCCGCTGCACCTGGCCGCCGCTTTGGGAAAACCGGGCGTGGCGATCTTCGGCCCAACCGACCCGGCCCGGAATGGCCCTTATGGGGACTCCATGCGCATCCTGCGCAGCCCCGGCGCCATGACTACGTACGAGCGCAGCACCTCGGTCGCGGAGAGCATGGCTGCCATTTCCCCCGGCGAAGTTTTCGAAGCGCTCCGCACTGTGTTGGGCGAACGCCGCCGCGCCGCAGATTGCCTCACCTGATGCCGGCGTTTCCGAAGCGCTACGCGGATATCGTCGCCAGGTTGCGCGTCCCCTGCGGCTTTGTGATGGTGGGGGCGTTTGCCTGGTTCTCGCGGCCCACGGTGCAGTGGCTGGCCATGGGGCTGCCGATCTCTCTCGCCGGCTTGGCGCTGCGCGCATGGGCCGCCGGCTGCCTGGCGAAGAACGAGGAACTGGCCGTCCGCGGGCCATACGCATACACTCGCAATCCCCTCTATATCGGCACTCTCCTGGTGGCCGCGGGCTTGGCGATCGGGTCGCGCAGCCTGGGGCTGGGAATCCTGTTCGCGCTGGTTTTCCTGGTGGTGTATCTGCCTGTGATCCAGATCGAAGAGCAGCACCTCAGGAAGCTGTTCCCGGATTACGAATCTTATTTTTCCGCAGTTCCGCAGCTTTGGCCGCGCCTCACGCCAGTTCCGCGCGGGAAGGCGGGCGGGTTTCGATGGCGGCTGTATCTACGGAATCAGGAATATCAAGCCGCGGCGGGGTGGGCCGCCGGCGTGGCATGGCTACTGTGGAAGGCGTTGGCGTAGAGCCCCCCGCTCCCTCACGGTCGCGGTTCTTTGGCGGCTACTGTTGCGTCGGGTTGATTCCGCCCTTGATGTGACCTTCCAGGAAATCTTTGTTGTTCTCTTCGCAGGAGTACTCCATGATTTCCCAGTCCGGCCGCAACGTGAAGACGCGGGTGTTCTTCCACGGATGCGTAAAGGTTTTCGGGTCGTCGACGGTCACTTCGTAGGCGATGTGGCCGAGGTCGGTTCGCCGGAACCGTTCGATGTAGTGAACCTGGTCGCTGTGCGGGTGGCCGATCGTATCGAGCCGCGTTTTGCCATTGAAGTTGACGCTGTCGACCACTAATGTGTCGCCGTCCCAGCGGCCAACCGAGTCGCCGAACCAGGTAGCCACAATGTCACGGTGCTTGCGCCCATCGATCGGAATCACTTTGAACCAAGTGTTCTGCTCATACAGCAACGAGAGATACGAGTTGCTCTGCATGATCTGGATGGGGTCGGGTGAGTTCATGGATCGCATGAGACCGAAAGGCAAGCAACCGCCGGTGTAGTCGCCATTCGCGGGATCGTACGCCTCCCACAGCTTCTTGCCCCAATCCGTAAACGGCAGGAGTTTGTGGCCCTTCAGCTTTGGGTCGTCGGGCAACGAAGCGTCGGCTACCTGGGTCTTGCCGTCCGGCGAGGTCACACTCATATCGGGGACATAGGGCCGCTGCCACAGCCCGCTGAAGTCCGGCTTGCCGTTCAGGGTAGGGGCGGGGCCGTCGGGCGGTTTCGGGACGCGCTCGCCGCGCCCCTGAGCCCACGCGGCTGCCGCCAGCAGCGACACTACCGCTAACCCGGCCGCTGCCGTCACGATGCGGCCATTCCAACGGATTTGCATGGTCGATCCTTTACTGTGACTCTTGTTTCTTGGCGCCAGGGCCGCCATCATCGGGCGAGCCGGAGAACACCTTGCGTCCATCGGGGAGCGTCACCGAGCGGGAATTGCAGGTGTTCGTCCCATCCTTGGAGCGGAAGCCTTCGATGGTGACATCGTCGCCAGCCTTCAGGGCATTCTTGCTCCAACCTTGACGGGTGAGCGTATTGGGCGGGCTTCCCTCGCATTGCCAGTGCTCCACGATGCCGGCTTCGTTCTTGGCGTCGAGATACACCCAGATATGGGGGTTCATCCAGTCGATCTTGGTCACCGTGCCCTTCAGCGTGACCGGTTTCTTCGGGTCGAACTCCGCGGAAAACGAATGGTGTGCGAGAACCGGGATCACTGCCAAACCCAGAACCGCAATGGTAAGACCCAACTTAGCTTTCATGTGGTATGTCTCCGGATTCGGAATGTTGATCCGAATCGAACTCTTCTATTGTTGAGGAGACCCCTCCCCAGCAGATCCGTTAAACACCTTGCGGCCATCCGCCAGTGTAACCCTGCGGGCGTTCGCGAGGTTCGAGCCGTCCTTGGCGAGATAAGCTTCCACCGTGACCACGTCCCCGACCTTCAACGAATCCCTCGACCAGCCCTGGCGTTTCAGGACGTTCGGGCTGCCGAGTTCAAAGTTCCAGTTGGTCACCTTGCCGCTTTCGTCTTTGACGTCGACGTAGAAGCGGGCGTGGGGATTCATCCATTCCATCTTGGTGACGGTCCCTTTTACTTCCACGGACTTCTTGGCGTCGTACTCGGCCTCGAAAGAATGATGCGCCCAAACCGGCCCAGCCGTGGCAAGCAAGCCAAGTCCCGCAACCAACACGCAGAACCGAGACGTCACTCTTGATCCCTCCAGGATTGGGCGAAGCATTGCGGCGCGATTACCTCGACCCAGACCACCAAATCTCGCTTTTGTTTATCAAGTTCCAGGGCGGAAGTCAAGTTGTGGAATTCTTAAGGCAGTTCCGCCACTGGAGCGGGAGCGCGGGAACTGCCCAAACGCGTAGAAGGTGCCGCTCATGAGATAACGTCTCGCTTCGGTCGCATCAAGGCGTGCCAGCCCTTCCGGGCTGCGGCCGCGCTTCCGCGTGACCGGCCGGGCAGCCCGGAACGGGTCCGTTACCGGAAAGCCCGGCGGCGGGCGGAGGCCCGACCCCACGTGGCAACGATCACAACGCGTAGAGCGCACGAATCGGGAGTGCTATCGCAACCATCGGGTCACTCCGCTAGAGGATGATTCGGATGTATTGTCTTTGCCGGAGTCGTATAAGGCAGGGAGAAGAAGAATAAGATAGGCCCCAAAAAAAGTTACTCGGGTGACCGGAGTATTAGTCCGATTACCCGAGTAAGGTTAGACTAACTGTTAGCTACGAAGTTAGTTCTTCGCAGCGCCCTGGGCTCCGACTCTGCAGGAACCGCAGATACCGTAGCCGCTGCCATCTGCTTCGATGAAGTTGCAGAGGCTGGTCATACGGTACAGTTCAGTGTGATCCAAACCGGCCTGAGAGAACTCGGTCTCGGTCACGGCAAAACCACCATTCGGAGCAGCATGCAGGGTGGTTCCCCAAGCGCGAAGGCCAGGAGCGGTGTCGATATCCCACTCGCCATAGCCGTTCATGTTCGTACCACCACCCGGATGGGCAGCGTCGCAGGTACTGTTGTAAGGCACTTCGGTCGCCAACAGGGCAACCGTGACGCCGATCGGCACGCCAGGAGTCAGCGTGTTGCTGATCAGATCACTCTGGACCGAAAGGGTCTGCAGGTGGTTCGGGGTCAGCTCGCAAGCGCAGCAAGCGATGAGCTGTTGATCTTCCGCGAACACATACACGTTCGCGCAGATGTTGCCCGAGGGTTCGTACCCGCCGTTGGAACCAGCGTTGGTCAAATTGATGACCGACTGGCCAGCGCCGAGGTTCGCGGCATAACGCACCTGGAAAGCATCGGACGGGTGGTTATGGCCAGGGTAAACGTCAGTGGCGTCAGATTGAGCGAACGCAGCCGTCGAGAGCAGCGCGGCGCCCAGCATGATGTTAAAAAACTTACGCATGTCAAATCCTCCATGGCGAAAATTAGCATTGCTGGTGTTAGTGGGTCAATTATTCAATGCGCCTAGCCTTACTGGCTAATTGCCGCCGATGTCCTTGAACATCAACAAGAAACGGACGCAGATGCCCTGTAATAACAGTACGGAAATGGGCTTTGCTCTAGTATTTGTTGGCCTTCTTTATTGAGTGAATCTTGAACTTTCGGAGGGCTTTACTGAAGCCACGGCAGCAGGGGTTAGCATGGTCCCGTTACGATCTCCGACCCGCCAGGAATGTCCCTGTTGCTGCTGGCTAAGCTGGCAGGCTGCTGAAAAAGCCCACCAAACCTGCGCTCCCTAACCCGGTGGAGCCGGAACCAAAGAGGAAATTCACGGCCGAGGCGCCGGGGCGCCGAGAAACGAAAAGGAACAGCGTCTCGGCTGGTTGACGAGCGTCACCGCAGCTCGAATTCGAGCGCCGAGGTGGCAGAGGAAATCCCGCGCTGACGCGTTGACCGGTCGCGGAGAAGAGCGGGCGCGACTTAGTAAGTGGGAAGTTGATGTTATTTTCGGAGTGCAGCCAAGTGGCTGTCAACATTGCTTGAAACCCACTTACCTAAAAAATATTCTGCCAGCGGCGACACGAGTTTGACGACCTAGGTACTAACCGTCGCGGCTCGGTCATCACCGATGTGATCGGCCGGGCATAACTGCCTGTGAACTCGATGCCGCGTTTCAGAGCCGCGCGCGTTACCAAGCGGTTCTTGGGCTTTTCATCAGCCTGCTAAGATCGTAGTTAGTTGGAGAGTTGCAAGGTGAGGAAGGTTCAGATATGCGGCAAAAAAGAATTACTCGGGTAACCGGAGGATCATCCGATTACCCGAGTAAGGTTAGACTAACTGTTAGCTACTGAAGTTAGTTCTTCGCAGCGCCCTGGGCTCCAACTCTGCAGGAACCGCAGATACCGTAGCCGCTGCCATCTGCTTCGATGAAGTTGCAGAGGCTGGTCATACGGTACAGTTCGCTGTGATCCAAACCGGCCTGAGAGAACTCGGTCTCGGTCAGAGCAAAACCACCACCCGGAGCAGCATGCAGGGTGGTTCCCCAAGCGCGGAGGCCAGGGGCGGTGTCGATATCCCACTCGCCATAGCCGTTCATGTTCGTACCACCACCCGGATGGGCAGCGTCGCAGGTGCCGCCGGAAGGCTTTTCGGTCGCCAACAGGCCAATCGTGACGCCGATCGGCACGCCAGGAGTCAGCGTGTTGCTGATCAGATCACTCTGGACTGAAAGGGTCTGCAGGTGGTTCGGGGTCAGCTCGCAAGAGCAGCAAGCGATGAGCTGTTGATCTTCCGCGAACACGTACACGTTCGCGCAGATGTTGCCATAGGGTTCGTACCCGCCGTTGGAACCAGCGTTGGTCAAATTGATGACCGACTGGCCAGCGCCGAGGTTCGCGGCATAACGCACCATGAAAGCATCGGACGGGTGGTTATGGCCGGGGTAAACGTCGGTTGCGTCAGATTGAGCGAACGCGGCCGTCGAAAGCAGCGCGGCGCCCAGCATAACGTTGAAAAACTTACGCATGTCAAATCCTCCATGGCGAAAATTAGCATGGAGGGGTAAGTGGGTCAATCATTCAATATGCCTAACCTTATTGGTTAGTCCCGGCCGGCTAATCTCTTGAAAGTCAACACGGATCACCAACTCACTCAGGGATAAACAGTACATAGCGGCGCGCTCTGGTATTCGGCACGCAAATCGGATGTGACTATCATTGTTTCGCCGCAATCGTACTGGGACCTTCTACGCCACGGAAGCCAGTACAATTCACTGATTCCGCAAAGGAGCACTGATGGGGCGGAGGTTGGAGAGTAGTACCAAGCAGCGCGGAACATAGTACGGCAGCGCTCAGCAATTGGCGCGTAGTCACGTCGATCGGCACTGCTGCGGATCGGCCAAAACCGGACTAAGTCATGGAGGGAGCCGACGCGTTTCCGTATCCGAAGGCAGGAACGGGCCGCTGGCCGCGCAAAGTGCGGAGTTCGGCCGCTACCGGCACGGCAGTCCAACCCATCAGCAGGAGCATCATGACGGTCCCGGGTATGGAACTGAACAAACCGATGCCGATCCAGGCGGTGCACACAGAGAACGCGGAAAGGCACCACCCTGTTCTCCGGCCCGTATCCCACGAACCCTTTCGAAAGGCAACAGGAGCGCGCGTGAGAAACCACACGATGAAACCAAGCCAGGACACCAGACCGACAATTCCTTGCTCGGCCAGGATCCGCGCATACTCGTTCTCAATTGCGATCGGGTTTCGGATTCCACCCTCGAGGAAGGCCGGGATGCTGGTTCCGCCACCGCCCAAGCCGTTGCCCATGGGATGCTCGGCCAGAATCTCCCAAAAACCACGATTGACGCTGCCAGCAACTCGGTTGGTGACAAAATCGGTATCGCCTAACGCCTTGAAACGCTGCAAGCGCTCATTGCCCATCGTGACAACGCCCATTCCTGCGATAATCAGCAGGAAAATGATCCGCCGGCCGATGCTCATGCGGATGGTAAAGAGCGCCGCGACGATTACCACCGCAGCCATCAAGAAACACAATCGCGCCGCGGACATCAGCACGCCCAGAAGCGCGACCGCCATGCACAGTATGGTCAGCCAACGGACGATTCGTTTCTGCGATCTATTCCAGAGAGCCAGCAGAAAAGGCAACGAGTCCGCCATGGTGCCACCGTAGGCATGGGCGTTGATAAAAGTCGCCGGAATCCGATAGAAATCTCCCGCGCTAAAGCTTGCATAAATGATCTGAGTTACAGCATTGCGAGGATAGAACCGGGGTAAGCCAAGAAAATACTCGGCCGCTGCAAACGAAACCGCGATCAGGTTCAGACCGATCATTCCATAGCCGAGCTCGGTCAGATCTTTCTCGCGCAAACGGGTGCCCAGTATGAGCATCGGAATGAAGAAGGTTGTGTCCCGCAGGCCCACCAGAGAAACCAGCAAAGGCTGATACGGCATGAAAACGACTATCAGCGGCCACAGAATCAGTAAGAGAACCCAGAACTTCACAGTCCCGGCAGCCTCCGTGACCTTGCCAGACGAGGGGAAGGCAAATTGCGACAGGTAGAGGCCGATTACGCCCAGATCGAAAACAAAGTAGGTGACTGATGAGAGCAGGTTGGCCCGGATGATACCGTAGAGATACCCGAAAAACAGGAGCGCGACCAAGCCTTTGCCCAGCGAGCGCCTGCCCGCCCAGAAGGTGACCGCGAACGCCAGCGCGCAGAGTGCGAAAGAAATCATCCGAGATTCGCCATCCTGACGGCGGGCACGGCCCAGGAGCGTTGCTTCCGGAAGCCGAGGGCTCTCCAAGTGGTTGGTTGGGACATGAGTTGATGGATTTCTACTTCATTGTACGAAACATCCACCTGGCGGGCCGGCGCGCGCAGGCCGCCGGTGGTAAGCACGCTACAGTTGCCTTTTGTTTACAAGAAACTCCTCACTACCGAAGTGGGTAAGAGCGCGGATCATTCTCATGTTGGCAAGCGCAGACCTTGGAGGTCTGGGAACCGGATACCACGCCCGCAACTACTTAATCCGGGTGGCGGCCGGCCATCCGTGCGAACTGATCGTTGGGCCCAGGCTGCCCGTGGATCGGCACATGCTGAGCGACCTCCAGCTTCAGGCGCTAGATATCTGCTGAAGACTCGCCATGTGGCGTCGGGAGGTGGCGCCAACCAGTTGAATTTGGTGGGCCCTGAAGGATTTGAACCTTCGACCAACGGATTATGAGTCCGCTGCTCTAACCGCTGAGCTAAGGGCCCGACGATGCGCACTCGGCGGGAACGGCAGCCTGTGCCCGGTACACCTATTTTACTCGTCGAAGGAGCTTCGATCCGGCCCTTTCGGAGACAGCTAGCGTCCGTCGGCCTGGGTCATGGTAGCTCGCGCGACCATCTCGCTCTCGCGATCGATACCTGGGCCGGATCCGATGGTGTGGAGGTCCGCCATATTCCCGAACTTCGCTGGATCGAGAATGCGCCAGCAGTCCAACACGAAAGGCTTCCGCAAACCCGGTTTCAAATCCGTGGCGGAGAGATTTGCAAACTGGCGCCATGGGGTGGTGATGACCAGGATGTCCGCGGCGCGCGCGCACTCGCTGGCAGTGGGGGCGAAGTTTACGTTGCCGGACAATTGCTGCCGAGCATTCGCCATGGCTGCCGGATCGAAAACCACCACGGCCGCCTGAGCCGCGAGCAAACACTTCGTCAACCCCAATCCCTGAGATTCCTCGATTACGTCCGTGTCCGGTTTATAGGCGAGGCCGAGGATCCCCACAGTCCCGCCTGACGGCAGCCGCGAAAGAATCCAATCCGTCAAGCGGGGGACCTGGCGGCGGTTCATCTGGTCGGTCGCCTCAGCCAAAAGCGCGGGAACGCCATTGGCCCGCGCCAAAGCAGAAAATGCGACATTGTCACGCGGGAAACACGGCCCGCCATACCCCATGGCGCCTTTCAGATACTTCTGCCCAATGCGGGTGTCACAGCCGATTGCCGATGTGACCACGTCCACGTCCGCGCCCGGCAAGGTCTCGCAAACCTGGGCCAGCATGTTGGCGTAGGAGATTTTGGTGGTCACAAACGTGTTGACGGAAAGTTTGGTCAGCTCGGCATTGACGTAATTCATGCGTTGAATCCGTGGATTGCTCTCACACACCCGTTGATAAAGGCTCTCCAGCAGATCACCCGAACGTGTGTCGGATTCGCCGATCAGAATCATGTCCGGATTCAACATGTCGCGAATCACGCTGCCCAAGGCAATAAACTCGGGGTTGTAGCAAAGACCGAAATCCTCGCCGCAGCGCTTTCCGGAAAGCTCCTCGAGCAGCGGCAGAAGTTGCCCGCCCGTAGAACCTGGCATGACGGTGCTGGAGAGCACGACCAGATGCCAACCATTCTTGCGCCGGAGCGCCGAACCGATCTTCTCCGCGACGCTGAGGACGTAGCGCAGCGAAAACATGCCATCGGACCCGGAAGGCGTAGGCACGATGATAAAGGTGGCGTCCGTAGCCAGGACCGCCTCTTCGCAATCCGTAGTTGCGGAGAGCCGCGAGCGGTTCGCCTGGATCATTTCCGCAAGCCCCGGCTCTTCGACGGGCGCCCGGCCCTGCTGAATCGCAGCCACGTAAGTGGGAACGATATCCACTCCCAGGACGCTGTGTCCTTTGTGAGCCATCACCGCCGCCATGGGCGCGCCCAGTTTTCCCAACCCGATGATCGAAAGTTTCATGCGGTCCTATTCCTGCCGTACGATTGGCATTCGCCAGCCAGTGCCGAACGCGCGCGATGTGACTTTCAGACCAGGAGCGGCCTGTTTGCGTTTGAACTCGGCGATTCGCACCATTCGCAAAACCCGGTGCACCGTTTCTTCCGCAAAGCCGCGCGCGATAATCTCGTCTGCCGACTGGCATTGCTCGATATGCAACTCCAGTATCTGGTCTAAAGCATCGTAAGGGGGGAGGCTGTCTTGATCGGTCTGCCCTGGCCGCAGCTCGGCCGAAGGCGCTTTGGTAAGAATCTCGGCGGGGATATCCGGCCGCCGGCGGTTTCGCCAGCGCGACACGCGGTAGACCATCATCTTCGGCAAGTCGGCGATCACCGCCAGGCCACCGTTCATGTCGCCATACAGCGTGCAGTATCCCACCGACATTTCGGACTTGTTGCCCGTGGTGAGTAACAGCGCGCCGTACTTATTCGACAAGGCCATTAACAAATTGCCGCGTATCCGGGATTGGATATTCTCTTCGGTGACATCCGGCTGGAATCCCTGGAAGGCTTCGGAGAGGACCCCGTCATACGTTTTCATGATGCCGGCGATGGGCAGGCTGAGGGTGCGGATACCGAGGTTGCGTGCCAGCTCGACCGAATCGTCCACGCTGCCCGTGCTCGAATAGCAGGAGGGCATCATGACGCCCAGCACGTTTTCGGGCCCGACGGCTTCGGCAGCAAGCGCGGCTGTGAGTGCGGAATCGATCCCACCGGAAAGCCCCAGCAGCACCTGCCGGAAGCGTGTCTTCGCGACATAATCGCGAACACCGAGAACCAAAGCGTTCCAGATCTCACTCTCGAGTTCGAAATCGTCGGCGGCTATTTCACAAACGCCCCCGGCGAGATCCACCATCAAGACATCCTGCGCAAAACCCCTGGCGCGCGCGCACAGGCGCCCTTCTGCATCGAACGCGCAACTTCTGCCGTCAAAAATCAGATCGTCATTCCCGCCGACCTGATTCACGTAGGCAATGGGCAAACGATACTTATGCGCCATGTGACCCAACATCTGTTCGCGGAACAACTGCTTGCCGGCTTGAAAGGGTGAGGCTGAAAGATTGATGATGGCTTCGGCGCCGGCCTCGGCCAATACCTCGATGGGGTCGTGGTGGTAGCGGCGGCGCTGCCAGAAGTCGCGATCGTTCCAAACATCTTCGCAGACGCTCACGCCTAACTTACATCCGTTGAGCTCGAGCAATTGGGTGGCGTTAGCCGGTTCAAAGTAGCGGTCTTCATCGAAGACGTCGTAAGTGGGCAGCAGCGTCTTGTGGAAGGCAGGGCCCACGGCGCCGTCTCTCAACAACACGGCGCTATTGAACAAAGGACGGCCGAGGTCGGAGGGATTGGGAGTGGCGACACCTACCAGGAGCGGGGGGCCGTTATGCAGTTCGGCCGCCAGTTTCGCAAGCGCCTGGCAGCCGCGGCGAACAAACCCGCTGCTCATCAGGAGGTCGCGAGGGAGATACCCCATCAGGGCCAATTCGGGTGTGACTGCCAGATCCGCACCTTGCTCCTGGGCAGCACGCGCGGCGCGAATAATCAGCGAAGAGTTGCCGTCTACATCCCCTGCTGTGGGGTTGATCTGGAGCAGCGCCAGGCGCAAAAGTCACCCGTTCGGTCGAATCGCGATTACAAAAATGTTACTTGAGAAAATAGTGTAGCAGTTCTTGTGGAGCGGACGCAGCAGGTGCTACGCGCCAGGTGCTACGCGCCAGTTGGTTCTACCGCCGGCACGGGAGCCGGGATCGCCTGGATCAAATCCAGGACGGGCAGGCCGGAGGATGCAATCGACTGTGCGCATTCTGGTGAAGGCTTCTGCGCGATCACCAGGTGATCGGCCCATGCCAGCATGGCTTCCAGGCTCGGATCAAACAGCTTACGGATGTGCGGAATGGCTGCCAGCAGATACTGCTGATTGCTTCCGTAGATGCGGTCGGGGAGAATCCGGGGATCGAAAACGCGCACGTTGCGGCCCTTTCCGATCAGTTGCTCGAGCAGAGTGACAACTGGGCTTTCGCGTAAATCGTCGGTGTTTTCCTTAAAGGCCAGGCCGAAAAATCCAAGGCGGTGCGCCGGCAACTCCATCAGAGTGTGAAATGCGCGCTCGAGATGGCGCTCGTTACTCGGAAGCACCGCTTCGAGCAGCGGAAGTTTCAGATCCAGACGCGCCGCGCGATACACCAGCGCCCGCAGATCCTTAGGCAGACACGATCCGCCAAAGGCGAATCCCGGTTTCAGGTACGCGGGTGAGACGTTCAACTGAGTGTCGCGGCAGAGCGTCTCCATAACTTCGGAGCCATCGATGCCCAACTGAGCGGCAAGCGTGCCGATCTCATTCGCGAATGTGATCTTGACCGCGTGATACGCGTTGCACGCATATTTGATCAGTTCCGCGGTGCGCAGAGAGACCTGGCACGGCTCAACTGGGAGTGCGGCATACAGGGCGGCGACGCGCTTCATAGCTTCCTCGTCCGTACCGCCCACCACCAGCAGCGAAGGCGCCATGAAATCCTTCACCGCAGTGCCTTCGCGTAAAAACTCGGGATTTGAAACAACCGAGACGTTGCGGCAAGCGGACAAACGGGCCATCACGAGTTCTTCACAGGTTCCCGGATAAACCGTGCTGCGGATGGCGATGGTCAGCGGCCGGGAACGCTCCGCGAGCAAATCGGCCAACTCGTCCACCACGCGGCGCAGCTGTTCCAAGCCGAGATTGCCGTTCCTGGCGGAGGGTGTGCCGACACAAACGAGCACGACATCGGCCTCGGCGAGACCCTCGGCAACGTTGGTCGATGCCGAGAGCAAGTTCCGCGCTACGGTTTCTCTTACTAATTCTTGGAGGCCTGGCTCGTAAAACGGCGCGGTTCCCGCCAGGACCGTGTTCACTTTAAATTCGTCTCGATCGATTCCCAGCACCCGGTGGCCCAGGCGGGCCAGGCAGGCAGCCGTCACGCAGCCCACGTATCCCAAGCCCAATACCGCTACGCGAGCGGGTTGCTGGGAGATGGCGGAAGGTTCCACGGTTGTTCATATTATCCCATGCGTATTTCCAGAAAATGTGCTGGAATATGACAAGTGCTGCCTTGAAATTGGCCGGATTTTCCGGTCATTCGGAAGCATTTCTGATACCGCGGTCAATGAATGTCTTGCAAATGGGGCCGTACCCGCCGCCGCACGGGGGCGTGCAGACCAACCTCGTAGCCATTCGGAAGTACTTGCTGGCAAGAGGGATCGGATGCCCTGTCATCAATTTGACGCGCTTCCGGCGGGACGATGCGGATGGCATTTACTACCCTAAGTCGGCGTTCGGTGTGCTCCGGCTGCTGCTCGAACTGAAATATGATCTGATCCATTTGCATGTGGGCGGGAACCTTTCGCGGCGGCATGTGGCGTTACTGCTTGCATGTTCCGGCTTGCCTCGGAAGAAGACGGTCTTTACCTTCCATTCCGGCGGATATCCCGATTCTGAAGCCGGCCGGCGCGCGAAACCTGCCAACCTGCGCGGCGTGGCACTCCGGCGGATGGATGGCATCATCGCGGTAAATCAGGAACTGGTCCAAATGTTTCAACGGTTTGGCGTGGAGTCCGAGCGGATTCGATTGATTCCGCCCCACTCCGTCGAAGCCGCCGCCGGAACGGACGGGCTTCCGGAACCGATCGCAGCGTTCTACCGCGAGCACGATCCGATGCTGGTGACCGTTTCCGGCCTGGAGCCGGAGTACGATTTGCCGCTCCAGATCGAAGCGCTTGGAAACCTACGGCTGCAATTTCCGCGGATGGGCTTAGCAATTATCGGAGGCGGCAGCCAGGACGCGGCGATTCGCCAACTCATCAACGGCAAATCGTATCGCGACGACCTGCTGCTGTGCGGCGACATAGACCATGAGCTGGCGTTGGAGGGAATCCGGGCAGGCACGCTGTTTCTGCGCACCACCTGGTACGACGGTGATTCCATTTCTGTCCGCGAGGCTCTGCACCTGGGCACGCCAGTCATTGCGAGTGACAACGGCATGCGGCCCGGCGGCGTGCACCTGGTGCCCAAATCCGACCTGGGAGCCCTGTGCCGAACCGTAGAAAGCTTGCTACGGCAACCTCGTGTCGCCCGGCCGCCGGCGCCGCCGGGAACAGAAAACCTGGACGCCGTTTTCCGGTTCTACACCGATCTGCTGGGCGAAAAGCGCGAACGACTTCCGGATGATACCGTGGTGGCGTGAGCACGGCGCGCGTTCTCCTGGTCTTTGGCACACGCCCTGAGGCGATCAAGCTCTGTCCTCTCGTTCGAGCACTGCGCACCCGGCCTGAGTTTGCGGTCAGGGTTTGCGTTACGGCGCAGCACCGGCAAATGCTCGACCAAGTGCTGGAAGCGTTCGGCATAACTCCCGACCACGATCTCGACATCATGCGCTCCCGGCAAACCCTTGCCGGGCTGACTGCCCGCGTTCTGGAGGCACTGGATCCGGTGCTTGAGAGGGAGTCGCCCGACCTGATTCTGGTGCAGGGCGACACCACCACGACGCTGGCCGGCGCTGTGGCGGGTTTTTACCGGCGAATTCCAGTGGGGCACGTGGAGGCGGGATTGCGGACGGGGGACGTGAGCCAGCCGTTTCCCGAAGAGATGAATCGGGTGCTCACCAGTCGAATCGCGGACTTGCACTTTGCGCCGACCGCGCGCTCGTCCGCCAACCTGATCGGGGAAGGCGTCCCCAAGGACCGGGTTTACGTGACCGGCAACACCGGCATTGATGCGGTTCTGTACGTGCGGGACGCAATGGAATCCGGTGAGCTCACCACAACCGGCTGGCCCTGGCTCGATGGGTCGCGCCGCCTGATCGTGATGACGAGCCACCGCCGCGAGAACTTCGGTAACGGTTTCGTGCGCGAGATGCAGGCGCTGGCGCGTATCGCCACACGGCCGGACGTCCAGATCGTTTACCCGGTCCACCGGAATCCCAATGTGCTCGAGCCGGCGCACCAGCTGCTCGGCGGCCATCCGAACATTCACCTCATCGAGCCATTGCCCTACGTGCCGTTTGTCGACTTGTTACGTCGCTCGTTCCTGATCCTTACGGACTCAGGCGGCATTCAGGAAGAGGCGCCTTCGCTCGGAAAGCCCGTGTTGGTCCTGCGTGAAAAAACGGAGCGGCCGGAAGCTGTGGAAGCAGGCACCGTGAAACTGGTGGGAACCGACGAGGAGCAGATCGTGGGAGAGACCACGCGCCTTCTGGACGACGGCGACGAGTACCGCCGTATGACGCGGGTGCACAATCCGTATGGGGATGGGAGGGCGTGCGGGCGGATTGCGGAGATACTGATCGAGTACTTTCGGGGGCATGCAGTTTAACTCTGTGGGGCAGACGATCGGTTTCTGTCGTCTGCCGGCACCGCACAGCGGCGCAAAGGCGCGCTTCGCACGCCGTGGCAGACCGCGAAAGACGACGGTCTGCCCCACGGAAGGCAGCGATTCATTGTGCACCGGAACTCGCCGTACCCGTTCGGAACATGGCCGGTGCGTACAACGGATCGCCCACCGCGACCATGGTCCACCGCAGAACGTTTTCGGCCAGATAGAAGCTTTCGCCGAAGTTGTAGCCGGCCCAGAAGTGGTCG
>DATJAK010000147.1:0-6751 GCA_035516375.1 Bryobacteraceae bacterium | reverse complement strand
GCACTCAGGCCCGCAACTTCATCGGCCTTGTGGTTCAAAAGCCAGTCATGCGCGCTCCATCGCAGCACCACGGGATGGTTGGGAAGGTTTCGGTCCAGCTCCTCGCGAGTCGGCATCACCTGGTTGTAGGTGCCCTGGCCCACGATCCATGTGCCCGGTGGCACCTGCGCGGCGCGCTCTTTGAGCTTAGCGATAATGGCGGCCCCGTCTTTCAGCGGAGGAGCTTGAATTGGAACCATGGCGTGCTCGCTCTCGGCGAGGCCTTGAACATGGGAATGCGCGTCTATGAATCCGGGCAGCAGCGGGCGGCCATGCAATTCGATGATCATGGTTTGCGGACCGGCCAAGCGCGAGATTTCCTGGTTCGTGCCGATCGCCACGATGCGATTCCCGGCCACTGCCACGGCTTCCGCGACGCGGTCCTGAGAGTCGACGGTGACGACTTTGCCTCCGCGCAAGATCAAGTCCGCGTACGGCAGTTGTTGGGCGGACATAAAGGGAATGGACAACAAGATCAGCGCCGCTAACAAAAGGAAAGATAGATAAGATTTGCCTTCGACGTTGGTCTCAGGATGAACGTGATCACGCCGCGAGTGGAGCATATGCCGTTTGGATTTCCAACCTTGTAGATTTTTCGTAATGTTTAAGTAAGCATGTAACAATTCGGAGTTGCATGTCAATTGCGGGGCTTCCGCGAGCGTTCTGGCAGGACAAGGCGATTGCATCATTACTACAATGTTGAGAAAGCTGAAAGGAGCTCCCATGAAACAGCGGATTGAAATGAACCGGCGTGCTTTGCTTGCGTCATCGCTGGCAGGTGGTTTGTTCGCGCCAGGCCGAACGTCCGCTGCCACGATTTCCCCGGTCATCGGCACTCCCGTCGCCGATACGACCTCGGGAAAAGTTCGAGGCATCGCTCGGGAAGGCGTCCAGATCTTTCGGGGCATTCCTTATGGAGCCAGCACCAGCGGGCAGAATCGTTTCATGCCTCCCCGAAAACCTCAAAGTTGGAATGGGGTACGGGACGCCTACCAAAACGGGCACAGCGCGATACAGATTCCGGTTCCCGCCAGCCCGATCGGCGCCGGCTTGCGTGCGAATCCTTTGCTGGGGGAGGACTGCCTGGCTCTAAACGTGTTCACGCCGGGCCTAAACGATGGGAAAAAGCGTCCCGTTATGTTCTGGATTCACGGCGGAGGGTACAACTACAGCTCAGGCACTACGCTATGCGCGGATGGAACCAATCTCGCCCGCACGGGTGACGTGGTGGTGGTCTGCGTCAATCATCGCCTGAACATCTTCGGTTATCTCTTCTTGGGGAATGCAGGCAAGAAATACGCGGCTTCCGGGAACAATGGGCAACTGGACCTCGTCGCCGCGCTCGAATGGGTGCGGGACAACGCTGCACATTTCGGAGGCGATCCGGGAAACGTCACCATCTTCGGCCAGTCCGGCGGCGGCGGCAAAGTTACCACGCTCATGGCGATGCCGGCAGCGAAAGGTTTATTCCATCGGGCCATCATTGAAAGCGGCTCGACGTTGAAAGAGTTAACCGCCGAGGAGGCGCAGCAGAACACGGATAAGTTTTTCGCTGCGCTCGGGATGAAGCTTAGTCAGGCAGATGAGCTCAAGACGCTACCCACCGATAGATTACTGGCCGCCATGAAAGAGGTTCGCCTTGGTCCAGTAGTGGATGGTGTTGCGCTCCCGCGCCATCCCTTCGAGCCCACGGCTCCGGAAGTGTCAGCCGATGTGCCGATGATGGTCGGAACCACGGATACTGAAGGGACCTATGACGTCCCCGATCTGGTGACGATTAGCGAGCAGGAAATGCATGCCAACTTGCGAAAGCGGCTCGGTCCGGATTCGGAGAAAGTTATCGCGCTATTCAGGAAAAGCCGCCCGCATGCAACACCCGCTGAGTTGTACTTCACGATTTTCGCCTGCCCGGTCAAGGCACACCTGCAAGCGGAGCGCAAAGCCGCTCTGGGGAAGGGACCTGCGTACCTGTACATGATCAACTGGAGAAGCCCGGTCCGAGATGGATTGTTCTTATCGCCGCACTGTCTTGAACTTCCCTTTGTGTTCCAAAACGTCTGGCACATGCCTGAAATGGCTGGAACCGGCGCGGAGATTCAGCCCTTGGCAGACAAGATCAGCGGCGCCTGGGTTGCCTTCGCGCGGAGTGGAAACCCCAATCATTCCGGCATCCCACACTGGCCCGCGTTTGGCGCAAGTCAGCAACCGACCATGGTCATCAATAACGAGTGGAAAGTGGTGAACGATCTGAATCGCGAAGAGCGGGATTACATTGCCGCGAATTATCCTGAGCTGCCGCCATGGTAGCCGGCCCATTCTGCTGTTGTGCTTCGCCGGTGTGGCTGGCCTACTTCGGACGCACCAGCTTCAGGGTGTTTAGCTGGTTCGCGCTTTGAATCGCAGCTCCTCCGCCCGGCAACCCGTTCGCTTGCAGGATATAGGCGACCAGGCTAATGGTGTCGCTTTCCGCTAGAGAGCCTGGGCTGTCCGGCGGCATGGTGCTGATGATGCGGCCATACAAGGCGCGCGTGGTTTGCTGGTCCCATTGCGACCAGAAGGCGCTTCCCGTCAGAGCGGGAGCATGCTCGCCGCCCTCCAAATTCTCGCCGTGGCAACTCGCGCACTTTTCGCGAAAGACGGTCTGGCCGCGCTGGGCCTGCGCGAGATTGAAGGTCGCCGCGGAGGCGGTCGCGGCGACCGATGAAGGAGGCGCGGAAGTCACTTCACTTCCGGCTGAAACTCCCAAGGCGAGCCAGCCGGCGCCGTAGCCTTTGCCTCCGATCGGCACGATGATGAGCTGTTGGCCATCGGCCATGTAGGTCATAGGTCCGCCGGTGGTGCCGACGGGCAGGTCAATTTGCGAGATCAACCGGCCGGTGGCTTTGTCGTAGGCGCGAAACTTAGCCGGCCCGGCGATGCCGGCGCGACCGTAGAGCGCGTTGCTTGCGTCGCCCAGGAACAGGAGCGTCTTGGTGACCAGCGCGACCGGCCGGCCGATGTTTCCTAGCGGCGGCAGATTCAGATCTTTCAGCAGCGGATGATTGCGCGGGCCATCGCCGTTGGCGACGGTCCAAAGTTTCGTACCTTTGTTGAGGTCGAGAGCCGTGATGCGGCCATAGGGAGGTTTCATCAGCGGAAGGCCGTCGATTTTCAAACCAGCGTTTTCATCAGCATCGTTTTCTTCCTCCTCGCCAGGCAGAAGTTCGCGCCGCGGCCGAGTGCGGGCGCGCGCCGGTCGCTCATCGGCGCCGAATGGGACCCAGTACGCCATGGTGGCTTTGGGATCGGTTGTTTTTTTCAGGCCGTAGGCGGTGGGCTGCGTCATCGAAACGGCGTAGTAGATACCGGTCTCGGGATCGAATGCGCCGGTGTTCCAGTTACCGGAGCCCCAAGCGCTCGGCATCGCCAGCGTGCCCTTCTTGTCCTGCGTCATCAAGGATGGCGGTGTAAACAGCGGGCCGAGCACGTAGTGGCTGGCGAACTCCAGCGCTTTCTGGTGCAACTCGGGCGTGAAATCGATCAGATCGTCAGCGGTGAAACCTTGACGATCGAAGGCCGGCGGCTTGGTGGGGAAAGGCTGAGTGGGCCAGGTTTCCTCGCCCGGCGTGGTGGACTGCGGCACGGGGCGCTCCTCGATGGGCCACACCGGTTTGCCGGTGACGCGATCGAAGACGTACAGGAACCCGGTCTTGTTGGATGCGATGACGGCCTTGATGCGTCTGCCATCTACGGTGATGTCGGCGAGCACCGGAGGGGTGGCGGAATCGTAATCCCAAAGATCGTGGTGCACCATCTGGAAGTACCAAACCAGTTTTCCGGTCTTGACGTTCAGGCAGATCAGGGAATCGGAATAGAGATTTTTGCCGGGGCGGTGCCCGCCGTAGTAGGAAACAGTGGGGGCGCTGAGCGGGATGTAGACGTAGCCGAGCTGCTCGTCGGCGGTCATGGAGGCCCACGCGGCCATGTTGCCCATATACTCGGCCGAGCCTTTGCCCCAGGTTTCGTAACCGGGCTCGCCTTTGTGGGGGAGCACATGGAAGGTCCAGAGAAGCTGACCGGTGTGGATGTCGTAGCCGCGAATGTCTTCAGGCGTGGAATGCGACTCGAACCCGTCGTCGCCGTAGCCCTCGCCGGTTTTGCCGCCGCCGTTGCCGCCCACAACGATCACGTCGTTGACGACGAAGGGGCCGGGATACCCGAAGTAGCCGGCCTGGTCGGGAGTATGGCGATCCAGCCAGACCCGGCCGTTCTCGCCGAAGTCGCGGAAAGGCTTGCCGGTCTTGGCGTCGATGGCGTAGAGATAGTCGCGGCGGATGGAAATAATGCGCTGGTCGGATTGCTTGCGCCAGTAAGCGACGCCGCGCGTGCTTTGCCCGGCGGCTTCCCTGAGCGTCGGCTCGACCGGTTGCTGCACCCACTTGGTGCGGCCGGTGGCGGCGTCGAAGGCTTCGACCAAGCCCACGCCGTCCGGCGCGTAGAGCACGCCGTCGATGACGATAGGAGTGCCGCGGAAATAATTGGACGGCGTGAGATCCGGGAACTTGTCCATGATTTGCGGATCGACGGCGGGCCGCTGCCAGACGACGTGGAGATTTTTGACGTTTTCGCGATTGATTTGGTCGAGCGGAGAGTACCTGGTGAAGGCCTTGTCGCCGCCATAGGTTTGCCAGCCTCCTCTCGGCTGAGCGTACAGAGCGGCGGTAGCGATCGCCGCGGTTGTCAAGGCCCATCGAAAAATCATTGACCCTCCTTCAGTGCACTGAAATATCAGAATACGAAGTTTAGCGGCCCGGTATCGCAACACCCGATCTCTGGTACGGCTAAACTGATTACCAATGTGCCTGCCGAGAGGTTGTTCATAGAGTGCGAGCCGGAATCGAGGTTGGGGGAACATTCACGGACCTGGTGGCTTTCGACGGCGGCCGGGTTCAGATCGCAAAGGTACCGAGCACGCCCGCAGCGCCGGACGCAGGTGCCTTCTCCGCGTTGCTTGCGGCCGGGATTGCGCCGGGGTCGGTCACCGATCTGGTGCACGGATCTACGGTGGCGACTAACGCGATTCTGGAACGCAAAGGGGCTCGCTTGGCGTTTGTCACTACCAAGGGCTTCCGGGACATTCTGTTTCTGCAGCGGCACGACCGGCGTAATATTTACGATCTGCGCTATTCGAAGCCGGTTCCGCCGGTGGAGCGGCGGGATTGCTTTGAAGTGGACGAGCGCCTCTCGGCGTCGGGCCAGGTGGTGCGGAGCCTGGATGAGACGGATGTCGAGCGCAACCTGATTCCGGCGCTCGAAGCCGGGCGATACCAGGCGGTGGCGATTTGTCTATTGTCGGCCTATGCCTCGCCCTTACACGAGCAGCGCTTGAAGCAACGGATTGGGGCGGCGCTGCCGTCGTTGCGCATAGCCTGCTCGCACGAGATCACGCGCGAATTTCGGGAGTTCGAGCGCGCGTCGACTACAGTCTTGTCGGCGTATGTGCAGCCAGTGATAGACGGATACCTTGACCGTTTCGAAGCGACGCTAGCGAAGGCGGGGTTCCGAGGCCACTTCAGCGTGATGCAATCGAACGGCGGCCGTTTGCCGGCAGTGGCGATGCGGCGCAATTCGATCACCGCATTATTCAGTGGTCCAGCGGCGGGGGTTGTGGGCGCGATTCGTCAGGCGGGGCGATCGGGCTACGAGAATCTGATCACGTTCGATATGGGCGGGACATCCACGGACGTCAGCCTCGTGACGGACGGGAAGCCTGCGCTGGCGCCCGAGACCGAGGTGGATGGATTACCGATCCGGACGCCCGTGCTGGATATCGTATCGATCGGCGCCGGTGGCGGGAGCCTGATCTGGATGGATGAAGGCGGGATGCTGCGCGTGGGGCCGCGCAGCGCGGGCGCGGAACCGGGGCCGGCTTGCTACGGGCGCGGAGGCACCGATCCGACCGTGACGGATGCTCATGTGGTGCGGGGAACGATCCGGGCCGATGCATTCTTGGGTGGCGCTATGCCGCTTTATGCCGATCGCGCACACGCGGCGTTCGCGGACATCGCGCGCAAGCTTTCGACGGACGCGGTGGGGGCGGCAAACGCGGCCATCCGGCTGACGGTGGCCAACATCGTTCGCGCGATTCAGCTGGTTTCCACCGAGCGCGGGAAAGATCCGCGCGCTTATGCGCTGCTTCCGTTTGGTGGAGCTGGCCCGCTGGTGGCGTGTGAAATCGCCGAGGAGCTGGGAATCCCGGAAATCATCGTGCCGCCGAATCCCGGCGTGGTCTCGGCGCTCGGATTGTTGTCGGCGGATTTCCTGAAAGTTGCTGGAACCACTTGCCGGACGAATTTGGACGAAGGCGCGCCCTCGCTCATACGGGAGGAATTCGCTCGTTTTCAAGCCAGCGCTGAATCCGAGTTTCGCGAGCTTGGATTGGATGGGAAACTCGATTTCTCACTGATCGCCGATATGCGTTTCGCCGGGCAGGCTTTCGAGATTCCGGTTGAAATCGATCCCGCGGCGCTGGCGGGGTTGCGTCCCGCGGATCTGGCCGAACGGTTCACGGAAGCGCACCGGCGCATGTATTTTCATGGCGGCGAAGCGGGCAGGCAGGTGGAACTGGTGTGTTTGCGGCTGGGTGTCCGGCGGCGGCTGGATGCTCTGCCGGATTTCCGTGAGCGTGCCGGGGTGTTCCAGCATTCGAAAATCGCGGAAGTGAGAAGCGCGG
>DATJAK010000146.1:0-16089 GCA_035516375.1 Bryobacteraceae bacterium | reverse complement strand
CTCCAGCCCCCGCCGGATCAAATCAACATCGGCATCGGTGAAGCGCAGAGGTTTGAAAATCATTTCGTTGTATTCGGTCGTGCTCCAGCGCGCCCTCATGATGCCGCTCGGCGAATGCCGCGGGACCCCCTGGAGGACGTGAGTAATTTCGTGCACCAGCACGTGCGCCAGCAGAATCGGCAGCCGCTCGGCGGGGTGCGCCCGCAACCGGTCATTGAAAACTTCGATGTGCGTGGTTTCGTAAGGCAGCGCATACGCGAGCGCATCGGGCGGAAATTTGCGGCTGCCGCAGTCGGTGTAAATAATGCGGATCGCACCCGGTGGACAGGAGCGATTACTGTGCCAATCGATCTGCACGCCGATCTCGGCGAACATGTTGGCAGCAATGAAATCGGCTCGCTGGACCACAAAATCGTGATGCATCGTGGTGCACACCAGGACCTTATATTCTTTGGAGCGGCCCTCGACACCGGCCCAGGCGCCGGCCGCGAAGATCGCAACCATCACCGCCGCTCTCCAATTGGCCATCTCCTTCCGCCTCCGCCTTAGACATGCGAATTCGGAAGGTAAAGTCCGCCAAGCGGTAGTACTTTCTTCGGGCGGAGCAGGCGATGACTCCCGCCGAACGCTCGGGAATCACGCCGCTACTTCGGCGGGATGCGCACCGACGAGAATTCGCCAACGCCTGGTTGCAGCGCGATCTGAGCGGTTAGTGCTTTGCCGGCGTCACTGCACCGCTGTGGTCGGAACCGAAGTGAACGCCCCTCCTGGGGCAAACCGGAGCCCGAGCACAGACACGCTCCCGTTCGGAACCGTGAAAAGCGCCGATCCCCGTTTGCCGACGATCCCACTCAAATTGGGAAGCTGATCCAGTTGGATGGGGGTCTTGCTGCCGGCGGGTAGCGCCTGCATGGCGGTGCCCAGAAGATTCCCGGCATTGTCGTAAGCGGTAATAGTGACGGTCGTCGGCACATTGCTGGGATTCAGGAGCGCCACCGTCGTGATGTAGTTGTTCGTGTCATCAAAAATGATACTGCTTGCCGTCGTATTGGCGCCTTTGAATCCCACCAGCGCTTCCTGGTTTGCACGGCCGGCAACGGTCTGCCGAAAAACGCCGTAACCGGTGACGCCGGCGGGCAGCGCAAACTGTGCCCACCCCGACTCGAAATTCCCGGTATTCTGAGCTTCGATGATGGTCGTGCTGTTCGGCGCGAGAGTGACCTGTTTAGAAGTTCCCACTCCCGGCACCGTCAGGGATGTCGAAGTGTCGGAAATGAACGTTACGGGGAACGAGACCGTGCCCGCAGTCGGGTTCGAGAAATAAAGTGCCGAATACCAGGTTCCAGCGCCGAACACGAACTGAGGCAGGACGGCTAAAAGCTCTTGCGGCTGGGCCGTGCCGGCTACCGTCGTGCTGGCGTCTGTCTCCAGGAACAGTATGGTTCCTCCCTCGATGCGGGCGATATTGTAGTTGAGCTGCACGCCGTTAGTGAGGGTGATCACGGCCGTACCCGCACAGTTGCTGCCGATGGTATACGTGCCCGTGCCGCTCAAGCCCGTCTGGCCAGTTTGGCTGCTGGACGTCACTTCGCCTGTGAATGCCGTAACATTTCCGCTGCCGTCGAAACTAATCTGGGTTTCCGTTTCGTAGGCGCTTCTGACCCCGCCCGAGTACGTCCCGCCCGATAACAGCAATCCGTACGCGCCGGAAGCGGATCCATTTCCGCATTGACTCCCCGTAGCGTTGGCGGCCCGGTATAAGCGCAGCTGCCCCAGTTCGTTGTTCAAATTGGAAGTCACCGACGCCAGCGTGAGGCCGCCGCCATTGACCACCTGGAAGGAAAACGTCACCGCTTGGTTGGCCGTCGTCAGCGTCCCGGTTCCGGAGCAGTTCCCGTTCACGCTGTAGGTTCCGGAAACCGCGATCGAGATCACCGTTCCCGCCGTGCTCGTCGTCGTCTGGCCCGAAGTGAAGTTTCCGTTTCCATCCGCGATTACCGCGCCCTGCTCCGCGTACGAAACAGTCGATGTGCCATTCTTGATCGATCCGGAGATCATGAAAAATATGGTCCCGTTCAAACTGGCATTGCTGCATCTCGGTTGAGCGGAAAGTGCAGGGCAAAGAACGGCCACCAATAAGGCACTGAGTTGGAGGGCTTTCATCGTTGGGGATTCCTTCCTTTTGGCAATGGAATGCGGTTCGGCCCGCTCACCCCGAGCGGGTATCAGGTCGGGATTATAGCACCTCGATTTGTCAATCGATGCAGTGACTTTTGTTCGAGCCAGCCGACTGGTATCGGGGGATACTTTTGGCGGTCCAGGAAAGCTCGTGACCCGGCGGGACTTACTCCGGTCTTCCCTTTGCTTTTCCGGCATTTTCCTGGTAACTTCATAGACCGTCCGGCTTCCATGAAACAGAAAATCTCACTCACGATCAACGGAAAACCCACTACTTCTGAAGTCGAGCCGCGGCTCCTTCTGATCCACTATCTGCGCGAGGTGGTTGGTCTCACCGGTCCGCACATCGGCTGCGAAACCTCCACTTGCGGGGCATGCACGGTCATGCTCGACGGCAAGGCTGTGAAATCTTGCACCATGTTTGCGGTTCAAGCCCAGGGCCGCCAGGTGTTGACCATCGAAGGGCTCGCTGCCAACGGTAATCTTGATCCGGTCCAGGAGGCTTTCTGGAACGAACACGGGCTACAGTGCGGGTTCTGTACGCCCGGCATGATTATGACTGCCAAGCAGATCCTCGCGGACAATCCCAGCCCCACCGAGGCCGAGATTCGCCACGGCCTGCACGGCAACCTTTGCCGCTGTACCGGCTATCAACATATCGTGAACGCCGTAAAGGCGGCGGCCGGAAAGACGGGAGCGTAGCCCATGGCCACCACTACCATCAAGCCCGAGACTCTGGTCGGCAAGAAAATCCGCCGGCGCGAAGATCCCCGGCTCATCACCGGCACGGCCACCTACGTCGACGATGTCAAGATGCCCGGCATGCACCATGCCTGCATTGTGCGTAGTCCCCACGCCGCCGCGCGGATCAAGAGCGTTGACACCAAAGCAGCGCTCGAAAGGCCCGGAGTGGTGGCCGTCTTCACCGGCGCCGACGTGAAAGAGATCGCCTCGGTTCCCTGCGTGGCTCAATTGCCCGGGCTGCGCCAGCCGTATCACCATATTCTGGCGCAGGACCGCGTGTACTACGTTGGCCATCCCATCGCTGTCGTGGTAGCTTCCGACCGTTACATCGCGGCCGATGCCGCCGATGCCGTCCAGGTCGAGTACGAAGAACTTCCGGCCATAGCCGATCCCGAGAAAGCGCTGGCCCCCGGCGCCCCGGCCGTCCATCCGCAATGGCCCGACAATACCGCCTTCACTTACCACCAGGAAGGCGGCGATGTCGAGAAGGCCTTTAAAGAAGCTGACGTCATCGTCAAGCAGCGCATCACCAGCCAGCGCCTGATCCCCACCTGCATGGAGACGCGCGGTGTCGTAGCCGACTGGCGCGCCGCGGACAAGTCACTGACCCTCTACTCCTCCTCTCAAGCGCCTCACCTGCTGCGCAGCTTGCTCGCCAACATCTTTGGCATCCCCGAAAACCGGTTGCGCGTGATCGCTCCCGAGGTGGGCGGCGGCTTCGGCTCCAAGATCGACATTTACGCCGAAGACATGCTGATGACGTTCGTCAGCCAGCGCATCAACAAGCCGGTGAAGTGGATCGAATCGCGGCGGGAGAATTTCACTTGCACCATCCACGGCCGCGGCCACGTCGACTACTACGAGTTGGCCGCCAAGCGGGATGGCACCATGCTCGGCCTGAAGCTGAAGATCATCCAGGACCTGGGCGCCTACCTGCAACTGCTCACACCCGCCATCCCGACGCTTTCCGTACTGATGATGCCTGGCCTGTACAAGTTCAAAAGCATCTCGGCGGATGTCATTGGGGCTTTTACCAATTGCGTTCCCACCGACGCCTACCGCGGCGCCGGACGGCCCGAGGCCACGCACGGCATCGAACGCATGGTCGATATCCTGGCCGCCGAGCTGAAGATGGATCCCGCCGAGCTGCGCCTCAAGAACTTTCCGGCCCCGGATGAATTTCCATTTGCTACCCCAACCGGGCTGGCCTACGACAGCGGCGATTATGCCGCGACGCTGCGGCACGCGCTCGATGCTGCGGATTACGAAAAGCTGCGGCGCGAGCAGAAGCAGGGGCGGACCAAGGGCAAGTTGATCGGCATCGGGATGTCTGCTTACGGCGAAATCTGCGCCTTCGGGCCCACGCCGGCAACACCTACCGGCGGCTGGGAAAGCGCCACCGTGAAGATCGAGCCCAGCGGCCAGGTAACCGTAATGACCGGCGCCTCGCCGCACGGTCAAGGCGAAGAGACGACGTTCGCACAAATCACCGCCGACGAACTAGGGGTGAGCATCGACGACGTAGTGGTCCTGCACGGCGACACCGCCATCGTGCAGTACGGCATTGGTACGTTTGGCAGCCGCGGCACAGCCATTGGCGGCACCGCGCTTTACTACGCCCTCCAGGAACTAAAAAACAAAATCAAGAAGTTCGGCGCCACGTTGCTCGACGCCCAGCAAGTCACACTCGTGGGCGGCGAGTGCATCGATGAGAAATCCGGGAAATCGGTTACCCTGCGCGAGGTCGCAAAGGCCGCATACATGCCGATGAAGCTACCGCCCGATACCCAACCGGGTTTGGTAGCCACCCATTTCTGGGAGCCTCCCAATTTCACCTTCCCGTTCGGTGCGCACGTGGTGATTACGGAAGTGGACCGCGAAACCGGAAAGGTCGATATCCGCCGCTATGTGGCCGTGGATGATTGCGGCAAGATCATCAATCCCCTGATAGTCGCGGGCCAGGTTCATGGCGGCGTCGCACAAGGCCTGGGCCAGGCGCTGTGGGAAGAAGCCGTCTACGACGATAACGGCCAGCTCCTTACCGGCGAGTTGACCGATTACGCGCTCCCACGCGCCCACATGATGCCGTGGATCGAAGCAACGCATACTGAGACGCCGTCTCCGGTTAATCCCCTGGGAGTCAAAGGCGTAGGCGAAGCGGGCACCATCGGTTGCTCGCCCGCGGTGGTGAATTCGGTGGTAGATGCGCTCTCCCACCTGGGAGTGCGGCACATCGATATGCCCCTTACCCCGCAAAAGATCTGGAAGCTGGTCGAGGCAGGAGAACGCTGATGATTCCGCAGGAGTTTGAATATTCAGCCCCGGAGACTCTGAAGGAGGCTTTCGCTCTGATCGCCGATGGCGACCGCAAGATCCTGGCCGGCGGCATGAGCCTGATCCCCCTGATGAAGCTGCGCCTGGCTGCGCCTGAGCACGTGGTCGATCTCGGGCGGGTCCCCGGCCTGAACCACATCGGCGAGCAAGGCTCCATCATCCACATCGGCGCCACCGCAACGCACCACGACTTGGAGATTTCTCCGGTCATTCGAGGGCGTTGCCCCCTGCTGGCTGAGACCGCCAGCAACATCGGCGATGTCCAGGTTCGCAACCGCGGCACCATCGGTGGAAGCGTGGCGCATGCCGACCCGGCCGCCGATTATCCCGCTGCGCTACTGGCGCTGGAGGCTCAGATCCGGATCGCGTCCGCCAAATCCGACCGCACCGTGCCCGCGTCCGAATTCTTCCTCGATCCGTTTACCACGCCGCTCGAACCGGGAGAGATTGTCGTCGAAGTTTTGGTGCCGTGTGAAGACGGGAGCGAAGGTTACCGCTACGAAAAACTGGAGCATCCCGCTTCCGGCTTTGCCATCGTGGGAGTGGCCGCACGCATCAAGAAGAGCGGCAAGGGTATTTCCATGGCCCGTATCGGGGTTACCGGGTTGGGCCCGCATGCCTTCCGCGCCCTCGAAACGGAACGCCTGCTCGAAAGCGGCGCGGACCTGGCGAAAGCCACCGCCACCCTGGGCGACGGCGAAGAAGCCAACTCCGACCTGTACGCTTCCGCCGATTACCGCCGCCACCTGGCCCGGGTTCACGCCCGGCGGGCCGTCTCCGTAGCACTCACGAGGGCCACGTGAGAATTGCCGGATCGCACATACTGCCGGTCTCTCAGGAACGTGCCTACGCGCTGCTGCAAGACCCCGCAGTGCTGGGAAAAAGCATGCCCGGCTGCGATTCGCTGGAGCAAATCGGTGACGCGCAGTACCGCATGAAGATGAAGATGGTGCTGGCCAGCGTCTCCGGTCTTTTCGACGGGACCGTTTCGATCGCGGACAAGAGTCCCACCAGCAGCTTCCGGCTGATCGTCGAAGGCACGGGAAAAATCGGGTTCATGAAGGGCGATGGCCTGCTCTCGCTGGTTCCGGCCGATGGTGGTACCAATGTCCAGTACGAAGGTTCCGTCGAGATAGGTGGCACCATCGCGGCGGTCGGCCAGCGGCTGCTCGATACCACGTCCAAGATGATCATCAAGCGTTTCTTCGACAAGCTCACGGCCGAAGTGGCGGCGGAGAATAGTACTATTTCTGGTACCAAGTCCGGTACCGTGACGTCCTAGTCTTCCATTACGACTCGTGTCGCGATGTACAATTCACTCGTGATGCGAGTTGTCGCCGCCTTACTGCTGGTCGCTTTCAGTTGCTCCGCCATGAGTCCGCTCGAAACCCGGCTGGAGCATCAGATGAGAACTTGGCAGAAGCGGTTGGGTCTGGAAGAGTGGAACCTCACGGTTCGCATCGTGCGCCAGTCGGAGATCGACCACAATTCCTGGGGCGCCGCGGAATGGGATCCGGAAGCCAAAACCGGCATGATCAGTGTGCTCGACCCGCGCGACTACAACCTGCACGGCTCCGATCTCAAGCTGGACATGGAATGCACCATTGTCCACGAGCTGGTACACATCCAAGTCTCGCCCCTGGATGCGCGCGACGAGGTGATTCGCGAAGAAGTCGTCAACAAGATCATGACGGCCCTGATGAACCGTCAGTGCCCGAACTAAGTGTGTGGGGCCGGCCCTTCCGGGCCGCCGCCGCCTTTCCAGGCGGCGCGCCGGGCGGAAGCCCGGCGGCAGGCCGAAGGCCTGACCCCACTCAGCGCCTGAACTGACCTTCCCGCTGGTACCATGAAATCAGTGGCGCGGTTTGCCAGCGCCCGGCGTGCAACGCTGTTTCCCACATGTCTGATCTCCGCTTAAAAGCCTACGGTGCCGCCGCGGCGGTATTTGCCGTCGACCGTCTGACCAAGTGGCTGATCGAAACGCACGTCTCGTTCCTCGATACCCTGCGAGTGATTCCCGGCTTTTTCGATATCGTTCACGCGCAGAATCGTGGCATCGCTTTTTCCCTGTTCAGCGACAGCTCGTCGGAATGGCGAAGCTTCGTGCTGCCGCTATTCGCATTGGTCGCGGCGATCGTGGTGGCCGGCATTCTGTGGAGGCCGGAGCGGCTCGACCGGCTCTCTCTAGCGGGCTTTTCCTTGATCCTCGGCGGAGCGGTGGGCAATCTGTTCGATCGGATCGTGTGGGGGCGGGTCACGGATTTCTTGGATGTTTACGTTGGCGACTACCACTGGCCCACTTTTAACGTCGCGGACTCGGCCGTCGTGATTGGGAGCGGATTGCTGCTCCTAGAGTTGGTGCGGCCCAAGCGGCAGGCAGCAAATGTACCCTGAAATCTTCCATCTTTCGTTTCTTCACACGTACGGGTTCCTGGTAGCCATTGCCTTTCTGGCGGGCCTGTGGATGGCCATCCGCTTGGGCAAGCAAGCCAAACTCAATCCCGACGCCGTAACCAATTTAGGAATCTACTGCGCACTGGCGGCGATCGCCGGCGCGAAAGTGATGATGATTCTGGTGGACATTCCTTACTACGTCGCCCATCCCGGCGAGATCTTTTCCTTCACCACCTTGCAGGCGGGCGGAGTTTTCTACGGCGGGCTGCTGGGTGCGCTGGCTGTGGCGGCATGGTATATGCGCAAGACGCAACTTCCGGCGTTGACAACTGCGGACGTGTTCGCTCCCGCGATTGCCTTGGGCCACGGCATCGGCCGGCTGGGCTGCTTTTCCGCCGGTTGCTGCTGGGGTGTACCTACGCATCTGCCGTGGGCGGTGACCTTTACCAATCCGGCATCCAATCAATTGGTCGGTGTGCCGTTGGGGATTCCGCTGCATCCCACACAGCTTTACGAATCGTTCGCGGAATTTGTGATCTTCGGCGTGCTCTACTGGCGCTTTCAGAAACCGCATTCGACCGGGTCTATCATTAGTTTGTATCTGATGCTATATTCCACCGCCCGGTTCATTGTAGAGTTCTTCCGATACCACGAGCAGGGCAACCTGTGGGGCGGCCCGCTCGATACGTCCCAGTGGCTCTCGATTGCCTTGTTCCTACTAGGCGCGTCCTATTTTGTAGTGATGCACCGCCGGCAAATCGCCGAGCCCGCTCACACGCGGTAGGTATCCGGCCGCCATTGCTGCACAGCCCGCTTGATGGCGTCTTCGGAAAGCTTTTCGTCGGCAGCTTTTTTCGCCAGCGCCACGAATTCGGCATCAGAGGCAAACCGCAGTCCGATCACCTGTCGGATCTCCAGCCGTGGATCGAGAAGTTTGCCGGTCAGCACGAAATGCCGCAGGTTCTCTTCGACCCGAATCGCCCGGTCCTGGGCTTTGGTGGCAGACATCCGGGCCAGCAGGGCCGAAAGCGCCGTGCAGATTACCAGCACCAGGATGAGCGAGGCGCTGTAGACGCGCTCGTGATCGCCCCACGATAAATAAAGGTTGACCGCGGCGCCGATCAGCGTCAACAGCAGCAGCGGGAGCAGGACTCGGTGAAACGGCGTAACGATCTGCGTGTGGTGAGCATAGTCTTGTGTGGTCATTCGGTGAACTCCACCAGACAGGGTATCGCGGGCGAGAAGCCGGCGTTTCCCTTTTTTGTTTTTGACATCAAGATGTCACAACTGGTAACATCAAGATGTGAAGTCGACCAGAACCACTTTGACACTGGATGACGACGTAGTGAGTCTCCTGCAAAAGGAGATGCGCCGTTCCGGAGTCTCGTTTAAGGTGGCAGTGAATCACTATCTTCGCGTCGGACTAATCACACCAAAACAGTCCAATCGCAAGCCGTTCCAAGTTACTCCGCGGCCCATGGGGCTGCCGCCTGGGTTGAGCTACGACAACGTTGCCGAGTTGTTGGATGCGATTGAGGCTCCCATCGAACGATGATCGTTCTGGATGCCAACATCCTTCTGTACGCCTACGACACGACTTCCACACACCACACCGTAGCGCGAGGCTGGCTCGAACAGGTTCTTTCCGGCGAGGAAGCGGTCGGCATTCCGTGGCAAACTGCAGCAGCTTTTCTGCGGGTGGTGACCAACCCCAGACTTCCCGGTGAACGCTTCGCGATCGGCCAGGCCGTGAATGTTGTGGGGCAGTGGTTGGATCAGCCAAACGTGAAACCGCTATCGCCTGGCGACAACCATTGGCCACTCCTCCGCCAGATGATGATCGAGGGACAGACACGTGGACCGTTGATTACCGACGCTCAATTGGCGGCCCTGACGATTGAGTACGGTGGGGTTCTCCACACGACCGATCGGGATTTCACCAGATTCCCCGGGCTGCGATGGACCAACCCTCTCGTCTGAACCGCTGCACTCCACAACACCCCCGTTGAGTTCATCAACACCGTCCTAAGCCGAACGCAGGCAAAGGGTTCATGGAAATTCGCAACAGCGGCCGTTGAAATCATCAACAACAGCGCGTTGTTGCTAAAACCAACGCCCTTCAACTGCATGAAACTACAACAGATAAAGAGGTAATTTTCACTGCTTTCTGGTATTCGGAATGCCCTTATCCAATGCGGAAAGGATGGATGGTTATGACAGTCATATTGGTTTTGGTCACGTTTCTGGTTTTCATCGTTTTGGACTACGTTCTGAACCGCAATAAGGCGATGGCGACGGTTCCAGTCGTCGCTCACGCCGCGGCGCCGGCCCATCTGGGCGGTGAAATCGTGGATGGTTTCGTGGTTCCCGAGGCTCTCTCCTATCACCCCGGACACACTTGGCTGACGCGGGAGCGGAAAGGCCTCATGCGGATTGGCGCCGACGAGTTCGCTGCTGCGCTGGTGGGCAAGATTGAACGGATTGAGCTGCCGAAGCCTGGCCAATGGGTCCGGCAGGGTCAAAAAGTCCTTAGTTTCTATCGAGATGGCGAGAGAGTCGAAATGGTGTCGCCGACCGAAGGCGAAATCATGGAAGTCAACGCGGAGATCGTTGCCAACCCGGCGCTGCTGGGGCGGGACCCATACGGGAAAGGCTGGCTTCTGACGATCAATGTACCGGATGAGGAGAACACAACCCGGAACCTGGTACCTAAACGTCTGATTCGAGAGTGGATGCGCGAATCAGTGGAACGCCTGTACGCGCTGCAGCCAAGTCTTGCGGGTGCCGTTGCGCCGGATGGCGGGCGTCCCACGGGCGACCTGTTGGCCGGTCTGCCGGATGCCAACTGGAAAAAAGTTAGCGCCGAATTCTTCCTCACGGAATAGAGTTGTAACTTTTTGCTGCACTTTTAGACAGTATTCTGATAAAACAGAGTTGAGGGTCCTAATATGTCCAAAGCGATTCTCTACGACAGCACGCTCTGCATCGGCTGCCGGTCCTGCGAGGGGGCCTGTGCGGAACGGTGGGGGCTGCCGTATAACGAGAAGATCGCCGCCGAGGAGCTTATTTCTGCCCACAAGCTCACGGCGATTGAGACGCACGGCGATCGATACAGCCGGCGTCTTTGTATGCACTGCATAGAGCCGGCCTGCGCTTCAGTGTGTCCGGTGGGTGCGTTGCAAAAAACCGCGCTCGGACCGGTAGTCTATGACCCGGAGAAGTGCTTCGGGTGCCGCTATTGCGTGCAAGCGTGTGCGTTCCAGGTGCCAACCTACGAGTGGAATGAGCGCCTGCCGCACATGCGGAAATGCGATATGTGTTTCGAGCGGCAAAGCCGCGGTGAGCCCACAGCGTGTGCCGCCGCCTGCCCGACCGGGGCCACCAAGTGCGGCGATCGCGACGCTTTGATCGCCGAAGCACACCAACGCATCGCGGACAAACCGGGCGACTATTTCCACAAGATTTACGGTCTGGAAGAAGTGGGCGGCACTTCGGTCTTGTACCTTTCGGCCGTGCCCTTTGAACAAATTGGTCTGCGCACGAACGTCCCGCACGAGGCCCTGCCGGCCCTCACCTGGCGCGCGCTCGAATTGGTGCCGGATGTGGTATCGACGGGCTCGGTTCTGTTGGGCGGAATCTGGTGGATTACGAACCGCCGCGCAGAGGTTGCCAAAGCGGAGGGGAAACGGACCAAAGCGGAGGGTAGACGGAAATGACCCGACGCCTGCCGAAAATCACCGTTTGGCGCGCGATCTTCGCGGCCATCATGCTGACTGCGTTGTACGCCACATACCGACGCGTCATGTATGGCTTGGGCGGGGTCACGAATTTAAGCGATCGCTTTCCGTGGGGTCTCTGGGTGGCGTTCGATATTCTGTGTGGCGTCGGTCTCGCCGCCGGCGGCTTCACGCTGGTAGCAATCGTCCACATCTTCAGCATCGAGCGCTATAAGCCGGTTCTGCGGCCGGCTATCCTCACGGCGTTCCTGGGATACACGCTGGTGGTTGTCGCGCTGTTGTTTGATCTGGGTCGCCCGGACCGCCTCTGGCATCCGCTGGTGATGTGGAACCCGCACTCGGCGCTGTTCGAGGTGGCGTGGTGCGTCATGCTCTACACCACCGTGCTGTTTCTGGAATTTCTGCCGATGGTGCTCGAAAAGTTCGGTTGGCACAAGCCATTGGGCTGGCTGCACAACATCTCAGTCCCGCTGATGATCGCGGGCGTGCTGCTTTCGACGTTGCACCAGAGCTCGCTCGGCACGCTGTATCTGATCGTTCCCGAGAAGATGTACCCCCTGTGGTACACGCCGATTCTGCCGCTGTTGTTCTACATTTCAGCGATCGCGGTTGGGCTGGCGATGACCATCTTCGAATCGTGGCATAGCAGCCGCGCCTTTGGCCGCGCGTTGGAGCTGCCGCTTCTGGCCAGCATGGGGCGGGTGCTGGCGGTGCTGCTCTCGGTTTATCTGTGGGTGCGATTTCTGGATCTCAGCCATCGCCACGTGCTTGGGCTGCTCACGCGGAATCGTACGGAGACGTGGCTGTTTCTGCTTGAGGTGGCGCTGCTGGCGACACCCTGCGTGCTGCTCTTCCAACGGCGCGTCCGGCTGAATCCCGGTGCCTTGTACGCCGCGGCAGTCATGGTGGTGTTCGGGTTCATCGCCAATCGGTTGAATGTGGGAATCACGGCTCTGGAGGCCAACTCGGGAACGCACTACGTGCCGCGCTGGAGCGAGATTTCGATCACGCTGGCGATTGTGGCGGCGGGGTTTGCCACCTTCCGGCTGATTGCGCAGTATTTCCCCGTTTTTGAGCAGGCGCACCAGCCGGCGCTCGCCCAAGCGCGGCAAGCCGAGGAGGAACCGATCGAGGTGGGATGAAGCTGCATAAGGCAATCCGCGTGGGATTGGCCGCCAAGCTCGCCATCTGCGTGGTGGCGAGTACAGCCCTGTTTTTTGCCTTGTTCGGATACCTCAACCTGCGCATGGAGCGCCGCCAATCGCAGGATCTGGTGCTGCAAGCGGCGGAACGAATCACCGACCTGATTCTGCGCAGCACGCATTACCTGATGCTGCGCAACGATCGCGAGGCCCTGTATAACGTCATCCAGGAAGTAGGCTCGGAACCCGGCATCCGGCGCATCCGCATTTTTAACAAAGAAGGCCGCATCACGGTTTCGACCGACTTCGCCGAACGCGACACAGTGGTGGATAAGAGCGCCGAGGCGTGCTACGGGTGCCACGCGCAGTCGCAACCGCTGGTCAAACTCAACCGTTCTGACCGCGGCCGGATTTTCACCGACAAGCAGGGCAATCGCATCCTGGGCGTGATCCGCCCGATCGAGAATTCTCCGGCTTGCTCGAACGCCGCCTGCCACGTGCATCGTGCCAGCCAGAGAGTGCTGGGCGTGGTGGATGCCAACTTGTCGCTCGCGGCAGTGGATGCGCAAATCGCGCAGCACCAGGGCACCCTGGCGGGGGTTCTGATACTCACCATGATCGTCGGGTCTCTGATGGCAGTGCTGTTCATCTGGATTGTGGTGTACCGGCCGGTGAAGGCTCTCATTCGCGGAACGCACCGTGTCGCGGACGGCGACTTCTCTTACCGCCTGCCGATCCACTCCGATGACGAGCTGGGCGACCTGGCAGCCTCGTTCAACAAAATGACGGAAGAAGTGGAAGGGGAACAGGCGCGCATTGAAGAACAAGTGCGCCGCAAGACGGCGGAGTTAGAACGGATCCACAAGACGCTGCTCAGCTCGGAAAAAATGGCCTCAATGGGCAAGCTGGCGGCCACGGTGGCGCACGAGATCAATAATCCCCTGTTTGGCATCCTCACCTATGCGCGGCTGGTGTTGCGTGAGTTGATCAAACACGACATCCCCGCGCGTGATGAGATGGCGGAACAGCTGCGCACCATTGAACGCGAGAGCAAGCGCTGCGGCGATCTGGTGAAAAGCCTGTTGACGTTCAGCCGGCAGGCGCCCAGCCATCGGGAGCCCAACGATCTGGCTACCGTGCTCGGGCGCGCCGTAGCTCTGGTAAAACACAAGCTGGAGCTGCAGAATATCGAGCTGCGAGAGGATCTCGCGCCGGGCCTGCCGCCGGTCGAATGCGATGCCAACCAGATCCAGCAAGCCATCCTGGTGCTGTTGGTCAACGCATCGGAAGCCATGCCCAAGGGTGGCGTTTTAGAAATCTCGGCGTTATTCGAACCCGCGTCCGACCAGATCGTGGTGCGGGTAAAAGATACGGGAAGCGGCATCCCAGAGGACGTTCTGCCGCGCATTTTTGATCCCTTCTTCACCACCAAAGAGGACCAGAACCGGACAGGGCTCGGGCTGGCGGTGGCGCGCAGCATTGTGGAACAGCACGCGGGGGAGATTTCCGTGCGCTCGACGCCGCGCGAAGGGACTGAGTTTACGATCACGCTGCCTGTGGCCGCGGCACTGGCCGCGGTAGGGGGGAGAAACGACAGTGGACACGCACGCACGTAACGGGAAGGACCGGGAGGCACCAATGGCAACGGTTGTCGAGACTCCAACGGCGATTAAGACCAAGGCCAGAATTCTGATCGTCGACGATGAATTGGTAGTACGCGATTCCCTGGGCAAGTGGTTTACCAGCGAAGGGTATACGGCACAGCCCGTGGGGAGCGCGCGCGAGGCGCTGGAGGCCATCCAGCATGAGGAATTCGATATCGCGCTCATCGATATCAAGATGCCCGGAATGGACGGCATGGAACTGCAGGCACGCTTGAAAGAGGCGGATCCGGATTTGGCCGTCGTCGTCATGACCGGCTACGCTTCGGTGGAAACCGCGGTGCAAGCTCTCAAGCGCGGCGCTTACGACTACATCACCAAGCCCGTGGATCCGGATGAGCTATCGCACCTGGTAGCCAACGCGCTCGAGCATCAACGCACACGGCGCGAGGTGGTGCGGCTGCGCGAGGATTTGCAGGCGGCTACGCCCGGTAACGAACTGATCGGAAAAAGCCCGGCGATGATGAAGGTTCAGGAACTGATCGCGATGGTGGCATCCACGGAAGCCACCGTGCTCCTGACGGGCGAAAGCGGCACGGGCAAAGAAGTGGTGGCGCGCGCGATCCATGCGGCCAGTCCGCGGCGCTATATGCCGATGGTGACCATCCACTGCGGCGCGCTCACCGAAACACTGCTCGAAAGTGAGTTGTTCGGACACGAAAAGGGCGCATTCACGGGCGCGCAGTACCGCAAGAAGGGCAAGTTTGAAGTGGCCGACGGCGGCACGGTGTTCCTGGATGAAATCAGCGACATCAGCCTGAAGACACAAACCGACCTGCTGCGGGTGCTGCAGGAGCACGAGATCGTGCGGGTGGGAGGGAACCAACCGATCAAGGTGGATTTCCGCTGCGTGGCAGCTACCAACAAGAACCTCGAGGCCCTCGTAAAAGCCGGCAGTTTCCGGCCAGATCTCTACTACCGGCTGCACGTTTTCTCGATCGACTTGCCGCCGCTGCGCGACCGCGCCGAGGATATTCCGCTTTTGGTTGGACACTTTCTGAACAAGTTTTGCCTGGCCACCAGCCGTCCGGTGCCGGAGATTTCCGTGGAGGCGCTCGAACTGCTGATGCGCCACGATTGGCCGGGCAACGTCCGCGAGCTGGAAAATGCCGTGGAGCGCGCGCTGGTGGTGGGCCGCGGTCCGAAAATCCAGGCGACTGACTTTTCGTTCCCGTTTGAGGCGCAAGCGCCGGCGGCCGGAAGGACTTTGGATGATGTGGAACGGGCGCATATCGAGCGCACCTTGCGCGAAACACAGCACAATATGTCACGCGCCGCGCGGATTCTCGATATCGACCGGACCACGCTCTACAACAAGCTGCGGCGCTACGGTTTGCGGTGAAACCGATCTACGTCATCCCGCTTCGTGGCGGGACGTGCGGAGGAATGCGCATCGAGCCGGGGCTCGATCGGCTGGAGTTCCTGGCGGCATCGCTGGCGCGTACTTTCCGCCGCCCCTGCCAGATCCGTCCGGAAATGGTCGACATCGCCGATGCCTGGGATGAGGGGCGGCAGCAGTATTGGTCCACCGCTATTCTGAAGCGCCTGCTGAACTCTTCCGACGGCAGCGCCAGGGTACTGGGGGTTACCGCGTGCGACCTGTTTGTTCCCGTCCTGACATTTGTGTTTGGGGAAGCTCAATTGGATGGGCACTGTGCGGCCGTCTCGCTGGCGCGGCTGGACGAGCAATTCTACGGCTTGCCGGCCCGGGAAGAACTGCTGCGCGGCCGCCTGGTGAAAGAGGCGATCCATGAATTGGGACACACCTTTGGCTTGCGCCACTGCGCCGATTGGCGCTGTGTCATGGCCTCGAGTTACGGTGTGGAGCGATTAGATGTGAAAGGCGCGGATTTTTGTGCCCGCTGCCGGAAGCCGGTGTTCAGCGAACACATCTGGTAG
>DATJAK010000145.1:0-2617 GCA_035516375.1 Bryobacteraceae bacterium | reverse complement strand
AAAGGATATGACCGTCATTCAGGGAGTGCTGCAGGCAGTGGACAAGATGACGGCGCACACGGGGCTGGTGTGGGTGCTGCCGCCGCTGGCGCTGGTGATGATGTTTGCCATCGCCGGATCGACGTCGGCGTGGATCAGCGGCTCGGCGCGCATCCTGTTCGTGTCGGGCCTGGACCGCTATCTGCCGCGCGTTTTCGGCGAGATTCATCCCCGGTATGCAACGCCGCACGTGGCGCTGGCTGGCCTGGCGCTGTTGTCTTCAATCATCGTATCCATGAGCTTCATCGGCGCGACGGTGAAAGAGGCGTACACGACGCTGCTGGATTTGTCGGTGCTTCTGCAGATGCTGTCGTTTCTTTACCTCTATGCCACGCTGCTCGCGGTGGCGATTCGCGGCGGCCCGGGATATTTCGCGAAGAAGCGGATCTGGTTCGCGGCAATTAGCGGGCTGGTGACCACGACGCTGGGTGGCCTGGTGGCGTTTGTACCCTCGCACCAGATCCAGTCAATCTGGATTTTCGAATTGAAGATGGTGTTGGGCTGCGGACTGTTTTTGGGCCTGGCGGCTTTTCTGTTCCGGTATTATTCGGGACGGAAGAGGGAGCGTGTGCAGCCAGGAGTTCTCTCATGAATCGCTATCGGATGCACATCAATGGCGAGGCAGTGGAGGCTCGTCGAGGCGCGTGGTTTCCGGTATATGATCCGTCGACCGAAGCAGTGATCGCGGAAGTGCCCGATGCGGATGAACAGGATGTGAACCGGGCCGTTGAGTCCGCGCGCGCAGCGTTTGAGTCGGGCGCGTGGCCTCAGACGACGGCTCAGGAGCGGGGCCGGATTCTGCTGCGGCTTGCCGAGCGGATTCGCAAAGAGTCGACGGCGCTCGCCGAACTGGAATCGCGCAATAGCGGGAAGCCCATAGTCGAGTCTGAGTACGACATGGCCGATGTGGCCACCTGCTTCGAGTATTACGGCGGACTCGCAACCAAGGTGACGGGTCAAGTCAACCCGGTGCCCGACAATGCGCTGAGCCTGTCGCTGAAGGAGCCGGTGGGCGTTGCGGCCCAGATCATCCCGTGGAATTATCCGCTGCTGATGGCGGCGTGGAAACTGGCTCCGGCGCTCGCCGCGGGTTGCACCTGCGTGTTGAAACCAGCCGAGCAGACGCCGCTTACGGCCCTTGAAATGGCACGGTGGCTCGCGGAGGTGGGCTTGCCTCCGGGCGTAGTGAACATCGTGACCGGCTTCGGGGAAACCGCCGGCGCGCCTTTGGTATGCCACCCAGAGGTAAACAAAGTCGCCTTCACAGGAAGCGCGACCGTGGGAAAGCTGATTTTGAAATCGGCAGCCGACTCCATTAAACGCGTCACCTTGGAGCTCGGCGGCAAGTCGCCGAACATTTTCTTCGCAGATGCGGACTTCGAGGCGGCCATTGACGGAGCGCTGTTTGGCGTGTTCATCAACCAGGGTGAAGTCTGCTCGGCGGGCAGCCGCATTCTGGTAGAGGGCTCGATTTACCCGCGCTTTGTGGAGGCGATGGCAGAAAAAGCAAAGCGCATCCAACTGGGGGCTCCGCTCGACCGCACCACTAAGATGGGTCCGCTGGTCGGCAAGGAGCAGTACGATCGCGTGCGATCTTATCAGGAATTAGGCAAGCAGGAAGCTCGGCTGGCGGCGGGAGGCGGCCGGCCCACTGGCCGGGACAAGGGCTACTATGTGGAGCCGACCATCTTCTACGACGTGGACAACAGCTCTAGAATCGCGCGGGAGGAAATCTTCGGACCGGTCGCCGCGGTGATTCCGTTCCAGAACGAAGCCGAGGCGATTCGGATTGCCAATGATACGCCGTACGGTCTCGCCGCGGCGGTGTGGTCGCGCGATATCTTCAAGGCGTTTCGGGTGGTGAAGGCGCTGCGCGCGGGCATCGTTTGGGTGAATCACATGCAGCCGACTTATGTGGAAGCGCCGTGGGGCGGATACAAGCAATCCGGCTTCGGCCGGGAGCTTGGGCCGTGGGGGATCGAGGAGTACCTCGAGACCAAACAGGTGCACATTAATCTGAACGAGCAACCCATCGGGTGGTATTAGATATGTCCGCAATCCGCTTACGAACTTCAATTCCAGGTCCCCGTTCCCAGGAGTGGGTCGAGCGGCGCGCCAATGCAGTGCCGAGAGGTGTTTCGCAAATCACGCCGGTGTTCGTTGAGCGTGCGGAAGGCGCGGTAATCGAAGATGTGGACGGCAACCGCTTCATCGATTTCGCCGGCGGCATCGGCTGCTTGAATGCGGGGCATTGCGCACCGGATGTGGTAGCCGCTCTGCGCCGGCAAATAGAACGTTTTCTCCACACTTGCTTCATGGTCACTCCGTACGAGAGTTACGTGAAACTGGCGGAGCGCTTGAACGCGCTCACACCTGGCGATTTTCCCAAGAAGACAATTCTGCTGAACAGCGGCGCCGAAGCGGTGGAGAATGCGGTGAAGATTGCCCGGGCTTATACGCGCCGTCCCGCCGTGATCTGTTTTGAAGACGCCTTTCACGGACGAACGCTGTTGACGATGTCGCTGACTAGCAAGACGCATCCTTACAAGGCAGGGTTCGAGCCTTTCGCGAGCGACGT
>DATJAK010000144.1:0-5590 GCA_035516375.1 Bryobacteraceae bacterium | reverse complement strand
TTGGTTGAAGGGGAAACATGCGGGTCTTGGTGTTGACGAGTGTAAGCAGTATTCTGCTGTTTTCGGCGGCGGCTGGAGCAAATGCGGCGCCGGCAGCCGACGCGGCTGCGGGAAAGATCATCTTTGAGGAACACTGCGCGCTGTGCCATGGATTCGATGGCGGTGGGGGCCGCGGGCCGAACTTGCGGCGCCCAACACTCAGTCGCGCGGCTGATGACGAGGCGCTGAAATCGCTGATTGAAGGCGGCATTCCGCCCGAGATGCCGGATGGATCGCTCTTCAGCAAAGAAGACATCGCGAACCTCGCGGCGTTTGTCCGGAGTCTGGGGAATGTCCAGCAAGAGAAGCTGCCGGGGGATGCGGCGCGCGGGGAAGCGCTTTACCGCCTCAGCGGGTGCGCCGGATGTCACATCCATGCTGGCGAAGGGGTGGGGTTGGGTCCGGACCTGACGGAGATCGGAGCAAAACGCGGGCCGGGACGGCTGCGGGAGACGTTGCGGAGCCCCGCAAAAGCGATCCCGGTCGGATTTCTTCTAGTAGAGGCGGTCACACAGGCGGGCGAAACACTGCGCGGCATCCGCCTGAACGAAGACTCGTTCACGATACAGATAAAGGATATGCAAAGCCGCATTTACAGTCTGCGCAAGAGCGAACTGCGCGAGTTGAAGAAGCTTCGCAACGAAACGCCGATGCCATCCTACGAGGGCCTCCTTTCGGCTGCCGAGATGGAGGATCTTGTGGCGTTCCTGGCGGCACAACGGGGGCAACCATGAGACTGCTGACGCTCTTCCTGCTGACGTACTCCTCGGTTTGGGCGCAGGTTCCATTTGCACGCATCGTCAGTGCCGATAAGGAGCCGGGCAACTGGCTGACCTATTCGCGGAATCTGGCGGGTCACCGATACTCGCCGTTGGCAGAGATCAACACCCAGAACGTTGCACGCCTTAAGGTCAAATGGGCGTATCAGTTTCCGGAGCCAAGGGCTGAAGTGTCGCCGATTGTGGTCGACGGAATTGCTTACATTACGGGCCCGAATTCCGCCGCGGCGCTGGACGGCCGGACAGGCCGCACATTTTGGACATGGAATCGTGCGTTGCCTCCGGACTATCGCAGCATCGGGTTCGGGCATACCAGCCGGGGGCCGGCGGTACTGGAAGACAAATTGTATGTTGCCACGCTCGACGGTTTTCTCGTCGCGCTGGACTTGAAGAGCGGCGCCGAGCGCTGGTCTAGCAAAGTGCTGGACTACAAGCAGGGCTACAGTATGACGATGGCGCCTCTGGCGATCGACGGCAAGGTGGTCGTGGGCGTGAGCGGCGGTGAAGCCGGCATTCGCGGATTCGTCGATGCTTACGACGCGAAAACGGGAAAGCAGGCGTGGCGTTTCTGGACGATCCCCGGACCCGGCCAGGCCGGGCACGACACCTGGGCAGGCGACAGTTGGAAAACGGGGGGCGCGCCGACGTGGGTGACCGGCGCTTACGATCCGGAACTGAAATTGGTGTACTGGGGCGTGGGCAATCCCGGGCCGGATTGGAACGGCGATGCGCGGCAGGGCGATAATCTGTATTCCTGCTCATTAGTAGCCCTGGATGCCGATAGCGGAAAGTTGCGCTGGTATTTCCAGTTCACCCCGCACGACACGCACGATTGGGATGCGACGCACGTGCCCGTGCTTTTCGATTCCGAGGTGCGCGGCGTGAAGCGCAAACTGGTCGCGGTGGCGAACCGGAATGCATTTTACTACGTGCTGGACCGGGTGACGGGCGAATTCCTGGCTGGCAGGCCGTACGCCAAGCAGACCTGGGCGCGTGGCTTGGACGCGACGGGGCGGCCCATTCTTGCGAGCCAGGCCGAGCCAACGAAAGAGGGCACGTTGGTTTGGCCGAATGCCAACGGGGCGACCGTGTGGTTCAGTCCATCGTTCAGCCCGCAGACCGGATACTTTTATGTGGCGGCGCGCGAGATTGGCGCCACGTATTTCAAGCGCGATACGCCCTACAAGCCAGGAACGGAGTTCATGGGCGGCGGCGAAAATGAGTTGCCGATGGATGATGCCTGGGGTGCCATCCGCGCGTTGCAGGCGGAGACGGGGGAGATGCGTTGGGAGTTCAAGCTGCACTCGCCGCCCTGGGCCGGGGTGATGTCCACCGCCGGGGGCTTGGTGTTTTCGGGTTCTGACGAAGGCAATTTTTATGCGCTGGATGGGCGCACGGGCAAGGCTTTGTGGGACTTTCAGACCGGGGGTGCGATTGCGGCGAATCCGGTCAGCTTCACGGTTGACGGACATCAGTGCATTGCGATAGCGGCAGATCGGGTGTTGTATGCGTTTGGGTTGTGAGGGGCGCGCTTGTCAAGCGATGGCAGGGTTCCTAGCGAGAGGCGCGTTGGTTGTGCGCCAGAACAGGCCCAATTGAAAGACGTCGCCAATTCCCTCCACGCCGAGTAGCGCGCGAATCTGGTAGCGTTCCCAAACGTGTTCCGGAGCGCGGTGCATGCCGCGTCAAATCATCGTAGCGTGCGAGAAGTTGGGATGCGCCTAGGGAATGGATAACGGCGCATCCGGCAAGTAATCTAGCCGGCTACGAGGCCCCGACGGGGATGCGGGAGCGAACCAGTGGCGTCGATCATCTCGGCCATCGTCACGCCGCCCGTCCGTTGCATCGTCGCGATGGCCTGCCCAATCTGGGGCGCATGATGAGTATATGATTCATGTATCCGGAACAGCCGGGCCCGCTGGCTGTGTAGGTGCGCCTCGGGAGGCAATGGAAGAACACATCCCTGAAAAATCGCTCGAGGAATATTCCCTGGACACGATGGGCACCAGTGTCTGGGCCGTCGAGGAGCATCTACTCATATGCGATTCTTGTCGCCAGCGGCTGGAGGCCATCGAGCCGTTTAACTACGTTCACTTCACCGCTGACGGGCCCATCTATTCGCGGCTTACGCGGCTGCCGAACGGTGCGATCATGGCCCGGCATTGGGGTAGGGACCTGCAAGGCGGTAGGCTCTGGTAGAACGGTGGCCGCCGGGAAACAATACCTGACTCTGTCGTTCGCCCAGATGTTCCCGGAACACAGGTGTGGCCGCAAATGCGGACCAACCCAGGAACGTGGCGGAGAGGCGTCGCTGGCGCACGCCGAGTGAGCAAGGCTGTGCACACCCTGCTGCGAGATGTTCCGAAAAGCGAACCCGTCAGGAACGCGCCGAGAGTTACGGCTCCCGGCTGTCCAAAATGCGCCGAGCCTCGCCCAGACCAGGCGGAACCGGGTTTGTACAGTAAGAGACTGATTTTCGGAGGAGCAATCACGGCCGTTTGGTCTCTCAGTAAACTGTCGTCGTTGGAGAGTTCTTCACCTCGGGGGTCGCCACGAACAAGAAGGATCCAAAATACGATAGACGGCATACCGCAACTCGTGGGCGAGCAACGGCTTGGCAATCGCAGCTTGGGCGCCGGCGGCAAGGGCTAAGCCCTGCAGCAAGGGTGCCATGTATCCAGACAGGGCCAGGACTTTTGTAGTCGGAAACTCCAACTGGATCTGGTGTATCAACTGCAAGCCGTCCACGTCTGGCAGGCTTAGGTCGACAACAATGAGATCGAACAGCACTTCACGCAGCTGTAGCATGGCGTGCCTGCCAGTCGCAGCTACAGCCACAGAATAGCCGTCTTGCGATAAAACGGCCTCGAAGACTCGCCGCAGAGCGGGTTCGTCATCCACGAGCAGAATCCGTGGTTCGTAACTCATCTGTCCTTCGAACGTTATGACTGCCTGTCGTGTGTACGCCGAGATCTCTTGTTGGCGCACCACCACTCGCGGCCTGTTTGCACCGTTGCTCCGAAGATGAAGCCAACGAAGCCACCGAACAACGTAATCAGCACGCTGACGCCGCCCATTAACACCGATAGGAAGAGCATAGGACCCAAACCAGATGCCGGACCCTGGAGGTTCTCGGTAACGGTGAGAACGCAGCGTATTAGGCCAAAGGCCAAGCCCACCACGGCACCGACCAGCATGGAGGAGCGCTGGAATGAGTGCGCCAAGTGCCGCTGGCCGCCGACCGCCGAGTCCCCGGAAAATCGCGCGACGTCTTGATGTTCCATACATGCCTTCGATTCATCGTTTGATTGGAGTATAAGAATCTCGAAGCAAAAGTCAAGGCCCAAGTAGCGTAGCAGCATAGCGCCTTGGCCGCCCGCGATCTCCGCGGCGCTGCTCCCGAGCGGCACCGGGACGCGGCGGCGGGCGGTCTCCGAATGCGGGAACGTCGGCGAGGCGGACGGCTGCGGCGAGGTGGAAAGTGCCGACTGTGGCGCGGCTCGCGAGCTCGGCGTTAGGGCGTCGCGCCGGCCACCATGCCGTGGCTGAGACGCACGCCGGCTACCAGTATTCAGGGATCAACCACAACCTCGACCAGGCGAGCCGCTGCGCGCAATACCCGTGGACGGAACTGGCCTGGGACCAGGCCCACTGCCGCTACCTGATGGGCCTGTACTATGCCACGTGGCCGTGGCTTCGCGAATTCGTCAACGTCAACCGCCTCGGGCTACCAGCGATCAAGCTGTGGGCCTACGACCACCTATGCCTGTTCGGCTGGCCGGTTCCGTTGCCCACCAGCGATGATCGGTCGTTCATCTTCTGATTGTCCCTTTCCGACAACCATTTCCCCACCGTAGGCTACCGACATCGTCGCGCCCGAGCATTACTGGCTGGCGGTTTGTCACTCGGCAGCTCCGCGCAGTATTCTGCGCCTTGGATTTCGGCTCAGCTACCGCCGCATCGACGCTCTGGGACCTCAGATATGGCTGGCCAGCCCAAACTGGCCGTCATTGGCACATCGTTAACCAATGTCAGCGACGCGCGTTTTTCGGCCAAGTGGTCGTGTTCCGGCAGTCAGCGGCAACAGGTCGCTAAAGTTGAAACACTCGATCCACGGCCGTCCAGTCCCTGAACTGAAACATTTCTTCGAAGATGTCCGACTCTTCTGAAACCTCAATCCTCCGCTGTTCATACAGCATAAACGCTCTCACCCTGATCAGCAGGATACCGGCCGGAATCCACAAATGGTTGGTAATCTGTTGGGCGACGCTGGCTCTGACGTAGAAATATTCCGCCTCGGCTGGAACGATGTTACGGCGCACCCTCCTGAATACAAGCTTATACTTATCGGCGTGCTCCGCATCCACCGATTGCACTTCATACGGCAAGTGTGTAGATCCGGTTTTCGCGCTGGCCGTTGTTCGCAAGCTCAAACATCAGCTCGATAAACTTCTCTTTGGCATTGTCCGGGTGCCGAAAGGCCAAACAGCGGACGTTGAATGCAAGCTTCTTACGTTCTTTTTTGGGGTTCGTTCCCAACTTTTCCATAGCGAACTTCATGTTTGATCATCTTCCGCCCCGCTTGTCGTTTATGGCGCTCAATTCGATCTTTCAAGAAGAAAGCGTAGATGTCCTGCACAACTATCGCTGTCCCTTGGGCGTCCTGTTTCCTGTGGTCATCTTATATCGCCCAGCCAGCAAACTCGTTTTGCTGGCAAACGACAATCATTTTCAGGACCCTCAACAGTTTATAGACCCGCATTTGTGCCACA
>DATJAK010000143.1:0-8044 GCA_035516375.1 Bryobacteraceae bacterium | reverse complement strand
CGAGTTTGTGACCGCTGTGCGATATAAACTGCCCATCAAGATTCTGATCATGAAGAACAACAGTCTCGGCCAGATCCGTCGGGAGCAGATGGTATTTCTCGGCAACCCGGAGTATGCGTGCGATCTGACGCCGATCAACTTTAGCAGTTTCGCGCAGGCGTGCGGCGCAGTCGGTTTTTCCATCGAAGAACCGGGTGAATACGGCGCGATCTTTGATCGCGCACTCGAGACACCCGGCCCGGTGCTGCTCGAAGCATGGGTCGACCCCAATGAACCGCCCATGCCGCCCAAAGTAACTGCCAAACAGGCCGCCCACTTCATCGAATCGCTCGCCAAGGGCACACCCGATCGGCGGAAGATCGTCGAGACGATCGTGGCGGACAAAGTCCGTGAGATGGTGTAAACAGCGGCGGTTATCGCGCAAAGAGCGCTACCGATTGTTTGAGCCGCTATCCGTCACTTCCGTCGATCGGACACAGCGGGACTAATGTTGTCGCGGAGCTGTTTCGGCCTTCGGCATCGTTTGCCCAGGGGACAAATCGTCAGCGCCATCCCTATGTCGATGCCGACCCCTCGGACTTCTGCCTGGCCTCACACGGTTCTACGCCGTTAATGTGGGCAGGGTCGGTGAAATCATGGTCCCGCGCGTCGGTAAATCCGGCGGCACAATCCGAAATCCCGACGCCGTGGCGCTCCCCGTACGCGTAACTCATTGAATCAAGGTTACGGCTGTCAAGCTGCAACTTACGACATCGGCCGTTGTATCTCCAGCGGCTCAGGAGGATTTAAGTGATGTTCGGGATCGATTGGAACAATCCCCAAACCCTGTGGCTCAACATGACGAACCTGGCGCTAGGAGTGGTTACGTTGCTGGCGCTTCTTTTCGTGGGTGGCGCGGTGGGTTGGGAGTTTATCCTGCGGCGGCGGCGAGCGCGCGAATTGAGCGGCATCGACGCGGAGCTGCACACCATGATTCATGCGGATTCGCCGTACAGCCTGCCGGTACCAGGATTGGGGCTGACCATGGCCGATGGCGGCGAGGCCGTGAAACCTCTGCCTGCTGCCGCTCCGCAAGACAACCAGAAACGGACGTAGCACTATGTCGTGCCCGTTTCTCAAAGAAGGCCGCGGGCGCTATTGCCTCGCTGCCCCTGTCCGCAAGTTGATCCTGGATGGGCCGGGAGCCACTGGCGGGGGGCGCTGCACGACACAGGATTACCGGCTGTGCGAACTGGTTGCGAAAGATGAACTCGACAGAGAACGCTGCCCGCATCTGGAGGAAGTGCACCTCCAATATTGCGGTGCTTCGCCGGTAGTTAAGTTGGTACCGTTCAGCGAAATGCAGGGGTCTCCTTGCACCAGCACCGGCTACCGCTATTGCGATTCATATCTGCTGCTGGCTCGACCGAACCAGTCGACCCCGCCGCCGGAGGATCTGCTGTACGCGCCGAATCACATGTGGCTGGAGGTCGAAGAAGTGGGCCGCTGTCACATCGGCATCGACGGTTTTCTTGCCGACACGGTGGGAAGTGTCGATCAAGTAACGTTTGTGACTACACACGGCACGCACCGTCCCGCGGTGGCACTGACCGTCAACGGTGTGGAGTGGCCGCTAATCTTCCCCAATCCGCTGATGATCGAGAGAGTCAACAGCCACCTGCGCGGCGACCCGGCCAGGCTCACCACCGATCCCTATGGCACGGGCTGGTTGTTCGAAGGATGGGAACTTCCGGGAAGAACGCGCGCGCACCTTGTGGGAGGCGGACAAGCGGCGGCCTGGCAGGCTGAAGAACGGGAGCGCCTGGCACATGAGATCCAGGAAACCCAGGCTCTGGCCTGCGACGGCGGCTACGCGCGGCGAGGCGTAGCGCGGATGCTGCCGCGGCGGGATGTGGTGGGCCTGTTCCAGCGGTTCTTTTCCAAAACCAACTGGGCCCTGGAGGAGTGATTATGTCGCGCAGCTCGATGACTTTCGGATTTGGATTCCTGACCGCGCTGGCGGTGGGCTGGTTTGCGTTTCCGTACGTCCTTTATGTGCAGCGGGCGCAGCCCTTGGAGTTTCGTCACAAGACCCACGCGGACAAATCCGGCGTCACCGAATGCAAAGACTGCCATGCGTTCCTCGAGGATGGCGAGTTTGCCGGCATCCCCAAGACCGAAACTTGCACCGCGTGCCATGCCGACCGGATCGGAACCAGTAGGCCGGAAGCCAGACTCGTAGACAGCTACATCAAGAAGGGGCAGGAGCCGGCCTGGCTGGTGTACTCGCGACAACCCGCCAACGTCTGGTTTTCGCATGCGATTCATACGCGCCGCGCCGGGCTGAAGTGCGCGGAGTGCCACGGCGCGTACGGCGAGTCCGATGAAGTTCGGACCTATGAAGTGAACCGCATCAGCGGCTACAGTCGCGATATTGAAGGGCAGTCGATCTTGCGGTTGCGGTCCGCCGCGCCTAACGGCATGAAGATGAGCGATTGCGAAGACTGCCATCGGAAACGGTCCATCGAGGTCGGTTGCCTCGGTTGTCATCAGTAGGGGACACCATGAAACTCACGAGACGAGATCTGTTCACATGGGGCGGCGGCGCCGCGGCGGGTCTCCTGCTAACGCCGGTCCCCTGGAAACTGTTGGACGACACTTCCATCTGGACTCAGAATTGGCCGTGGATTCCGCAACCGGCTCACGGGCCGGTGGAAGTAAAGAACTCGTTTTGCTCGCTATGTCCGAATGGCTGCGGCATGCGTGTGCGGATGGCCGTGGGCTGGCCCGTAGGAATCAGCGGCATGCCCCATCATCCGGTCAATCAAGGCGCTTTGTGTCCGCTAGGTTTCGGCGCACACCAACTTAACTGGCACCCGCGCCGCCTGCGGCAGGTTCGGTATCACGGCCGGGCCTCCTCCTGGACCGAAGCGCTGGTGGCCTTTCAGAAGGCTTGCGCGGCCGGCTCAGTCGCCATCATTGATGGCTATCCGGGACGCGCGGCTTCCTCGCTCTTCCAGAGTTTCTGCAAGCAGCACGGCAGCTATGGAGTGGTGCTTTGCACAGAAGAGCGGGCGTTGGGGCCGTATGAAACCTGGAGCGGCGTCCCGGTAACCACGCTGGGCTACGACCTGGAAAACACGGGGACTATCGTGAGCTTCGGCGCGCCGCTGCTCGACGGCTGGTCCGCGCCCGGCCGGTTCACACGGCTGTGGAGCGAACGGGCGGCGGGCATGGCCGACCCCCAACTGCGGCTGATTCAAGTGGAGCCTGCGCAATCCCGAACGGCGGCGTGCGCGTGGCGCTGGGTGCGGATCGCGCCCGGGAGCGAGGCAGCGCTGGCGGCCGCCCTGGCGCGGGCATTGCGAGAGGAACATCTGGCGCCGGAGGATACGCCGATGCCACCTGCCACGCTGGCTGAATCTGCAGCTCGGTGCTGCATCAGCATAGAAGCGATCCGGGAATTGGCGCGCACCATGGTGGCGCGCGGCCCCGTTCTAGCGATCAGCGCCGAGTCGAATTCCGCAGTCGCCGCATTGAATGTTGTGCTCGGTGCTGTGGGAGCGCGCGGCGGGATCGTCTGCAGGCGGAAACGTGCCGAAAGCTATGCCGCGGCCGACTCCCTCACGGGCTCATTTAGCGCGGTGCTGATCGATTCGAGTGTGCCCGCCGACTTCAACCCAAACATCGATGCCGAGGTGTTCCGGTTTGCCGGGTGGGAAGGCGGCCCGGGCCGCGCAGACTGGCTGTTGCCGGCGCCGGGGTTTCTGGAGGAGCTGACCGATATTCCCACCGCTCCGGCTTCCTCGATCGAGACCTATACGATTGCCGTGGCACTCGCGCCGCCACCCCCGGAAATGCGGAGCGCCGCTCAGTTCCTGGCGCAGGTCGATCCGTCGGCGCCCCTTGTGGAACAAGTGATCCACGCGCGCTGCGGGCAACTGTTCCACGCGCGCACAGGCCGCCTGAAGCGCGAACAATCCACCGCGGTATCGGCCTTGGACTCGCCGGAAATGCTCAAAAAGGAGCTCTGCCACGGAGCCGTGTGGGTTGACGATCCGCCGCGCGCCGGCGGCATACGCTGTCGGTTGCGCGAATGGCCGCAGCCGAGTGGGGCGGCGCCATGCGCCGCTACGTGGACCACCGCCTGGGTGCCCCCAGTTCTGCCGCCGCTGGCCACAAAGCTCTATCAGGAATCAGTCCTGCGCGAAACGCCCCCAAGGAGCGCGATATGAAAGCCCGCTACGGCATGGTAATCGATGTGGACCGCTGCACGGGGTGCGGCGCATGCATGGTAGCGTGCGCGGCTGAGAACAACGTACCGCCCGCCGCGCAGCGGGCGACCGCGCGGACCGGGATCACACCGATGCTGGTCCACAAAGTTTCCGACGGCGCAGAGGGTGAAGACCGGCGCGAGGCCTTTCTCCCCGTCACGTGCATGCAGTGCGAGCACGAGACGCCCTGCGTCACGGTGTGCCCACAGCAAGCGGTCCAATTGGATCCGGCCACCGGCATCGTGATGCAGATGCCGCAGCGTTGTTTGGGCTGCCGCTATTGCATGACCGCCTGCCCGTATCATGCGCGCTACTTCAACTGGTGGGATCCGGTGTGGCCGCAAGGCATGGAGAAGAGTCTCAACCCCGGTGTGGCCGTGCGTATGCGCGGCGTGGTGGAGAAGTGCAACCTCTGCCACGCTCGCCTGCACGCGGCGCAGGAAAAAGCTGCGGCCGCGGGTAAGAGGACCATCGACCAGCATGATTATGCGCCCGCCTGCGTCGAAGCCTGCCCCACCGGCGCGATCACGTTCGGCAACCTGGCGGACGAGAACGATTCGGTCTCCCGGGCGGCACGCTCGCCGGAAGCGTTCCGACTGTTGGCGAGACTGGGCACCGAACCCAAGATTTACTACAAGTCCAAGCGGCCTTGGGTGCGAGCGCTGGCTGAGCCTCACACCGCGCAAAGCCGCAAGGAGGTGCAGCATGGCTAGCGCAGTGCTTACGGACCGGCGCTGGATCGCACGCGGCGCGGAGCGAACCTCCAGTGCTCGATTCGCGCTCTGGTTAGCTCCTTGGGCGGCCCTGCTGGTGTTGGGAATCTATGCCGCCGGCCTATGCCTGTATTACGGGTTGAATCAGACCAACATGGACAACCGCTTCGCCTTCGGCTTGTGGATCTTCCTGGATCTCTCGGTCATCGCGCTCGGCGCGGGCGCATTCTTCACCGGATTTCTGGTCTATATCCTCGGCCGCGCCGATCTCAAACCGATTCTCAACGCCGCGGTGGTACTCGGCTTCATTTGTTATAGCGGCGCGGTGGCCGTGCTGATGGTGGATGTTGGCCAGCCTTTGCGCGGCTGGTTCACCTTCTGGCACCCCAATACCCATTCGATGCTCACGGAAGTCACGTTCTGCATTTCCTGTTATCTGCTGGTGCTCACCTTGGAATATATACCGGTGCTGCTGCGCAACCGCCAGTTGGGGAAGGGGCAGCCCGCTGCGGTGTTCGAATATCGATTGCACCATCTGGTGCCCGTTCTGGCGGGTTTGGGTGCGTTCCTCTCCTTCTTCCACCAGGGATCTTTGGGCGGTCTCTACGGTGTGCTGCGCGGGCGCCCGTTCGCCTTTCGGGAAGGCTTTTCGGTGTGGCCTTCCACTTTTTTTCTGTTCGTCCTGTCGGCTATCGCCGTGGGTCCGAGCTTCCTTATGCTGGTGACCGCCGCAGTCGAAAAGCTGACGGGCCGGCGGCAGGTTCCGCGCGAACTGCTGCGCCGGTTGGGATTCATCTCGGGCATACTGCTGGCGGTCTATGTAGCCGCGAAATCCATCGACACGCTGATTTGGTTGAATGTCACCTCGCCCTCGGTCGGCTTCGCGCCCTGGGAGCATTACGCATATCCTCCCTTCGGCTCGGCGCTGCTGTTCATCGAAATCGTACTTTTCGGGCTGGTGCCGGCAGGCCTGTTGATTTATCCGAGGACGGCCCGAAACCGCCGGTGGCTTTTGACGGGCGCGGCGCTCGCGTGCTGCGGCATTCTGCTGAACCGTTTCGTGATGACGGTTCAGACACTGGCGTTACCGACGCTGGCTTTCGATGAGTTCCTGAGTTACATACCGAGCTGGCAGGAAGTTGCGACCTTTGGCGGCTTGATCGCCTACGGGGTGATCGTGTTTTCCCTGTCGTATCGGTACCTGCCTCTATTCGGGCAGGAGAAACGGGAGGCAACTGATGTTTCCGGGCGTTGATGGATTCCGCTGGAGCTTTGCTCACATCATTTTCTTGTCGGCGTTCTTTACCGTGGTGTTGACCATTCTGGGGACACTCGCTTCGGCGGCTCTCCGTACGGCAAGCGATCTGCGCGGGGGCCGCGCAGCCGGGATTGCCTGGAAGGAGGAATTCGCAAAACTCCCCGAGACGGAACGCCGCTGCCGTCACGAACTGGCCGGAAGAGTGGCAAGCCGTCTCTGCCCCAATGCGTTCGATTGCCGCCACTGCAGGGAGTACGGGAATTACGCCGCGCTCCCGGCACGAAACGAAACGAATACGTTGGGTCTCCACTACCCGGATAACCGCTTCTACCATCGCGGGCACACATGGGTAACTCCACAAGACGATGGCACGTTGATGGTGGGGCTTGACGATCTGGCTGGGCACCTGGTCGGAGATCCCGATGTCATCGAGGTACCACCGGAAGGCACGGAAATTCAGAGCGACGGAACGGCCTGGCAGATGAAGAAGAACGGCCATACGATCCGTGTTCGGGCGCCTCTCGACGGCGCAGTGGTTGAGACTGGCGGACCGCAGAAGGGCTGGTATCTGCGGCTGCGGCCGCACGGCGCGGTGGATCTTCGTCACTTGCTACGTGGACCCGAGGTGGCGCCCTGGCTGGCTCGGGAAATCGAGCGGTTGCAATTGGAGCTCACGGCGCCGAAAACCGGTCCGGCACTAGCCGATGGCGGAGTCCTGGTGGCGGGAATGATGGACGCGATGCCGGAAGCGGATTGGGACGCGGCGCTGGCGGGGACGTTTCTGGAAGCGTGATGGCAATCGGATTGGAGTGGAAGAAGAAAAGCCAAGGCCGAAGAAGACACCAGGATTTTAAAAGTTCGAGAAGTTGCTTAGCATCTCTACCGAGACGTAAGGATATTAACTCTTCGGAACCGCTCCGAAATAGACTCTGACTCTATTAACTGAAAGCACAGGGTCATTCTTCTCTGTTGGTGTGATGCCAATAACTTGGAAGGCGGTCATCAGTATCTGATGCTATGGAGTCATTTTTGTCGAGACACCTTCGTCTGGTTTGTCCGGATGGACAAGAGGAGGACCATAATCAACTATCGAAATCGAACCGTCCGGAATAGCGAGTCGGACCCGTTCAAGAAATGGACCTTGTACTTTCCACCCAGCTCGCTGAAACAGCTTGATATAGTTAGCTGCATAGATGCAGGCTGACTCGTCAGCGTCGGGGCAAGCAATGATTGTGTAGTCTGGTACAAACCTAGCCGTCTTAAGGATCTTAGTGAACTCCGTTTTCTGTTCTTCGCTAAGATCCGTTGGCTTTGGCTTCAGATATAAGTACAGCCACCAAAGCGCCCCGGCGATCACAATTGATCCGAAGCAGTTCGTCAAGACACGTATTCGTTTTGAAGCGATTATGCTGGTGACGGTCCATACGGCAGTCGCAGCAAAAGGCCATGCCACTACGAGGAGCCAGCGGAAATCCTTTAGCATGGCAGCGATAACCGAGAGAACGACCGCGCTGGCGGTAGTTGCGCAACCCCAGAACAGATTCGTCTGGTACCATAGCTCCGATTTGCGATGGCGTTCGCGCTGCTGGGTTCGCTCCGTCTGCGGTGTGCTTGGTTCCATTTTCGACGGGACTTTGCGACCGCCTGCCTTTTTCTTCGGCATTCCGCCAGTCTAGCAGTCTAGGAACTTGTTGAAAAACTGACCGGCGCCTCGACATAAAGGTCTTCCCCCAGAGAACAGTTCGGGCGAGAATTGTTCCATGCGTGGAGACGATCAGCAGCAGTCCGGAATGTTCAGTTACGTTTCGTTGGAGGAGCGG
>DATJAK010000142.1:0-6305 GCA_035516375.1 Bryobacteraceae bacterium | reverse complement strand
GAAGGCCCGCTCACGAAGTTCAACGTCGACTTCGGTATCGCGCAGATCGCGAACCACATCATGCCGGGCGTCGACCTGAAGGCCCGCCACCAGGTTGCGATGGGCATCTCGTATGGCTTCTAGCTCGTAGGCGTTCGCAACCGACAGCGTTGAGGTGAATTCATCATGTGTCTCGCCATTCCCGGCAAGATCGTCGAACTAGGGGAAAAGAGCTGCATGCGGATGGGCCGGATCGATTACGGCGGTATCACGCGGGAAGCCTGCCTGGAGTACATTGCCGATCCACAGATCGGCGAGTACGTCATGGTGCATGTCGGCTTCGCCATCAGCAAAGTGGATGCCGAGGAAGCCGCCCGGACGTATCGGTACCTCGCCGAGATGGACGAGTTGGAAGAGATCGCCGCGTCGGAGCCCGAAACATGAAGTACGTTGACGAATACCGCGATCGCAAGATGGCGGACAAACTCGCTGCCGAAATCTATCGGGCCGTGACGCGGCCGTGGGCCATCATGGAGGTCTGCGGCGGACAGACGCACTCCATTGTGAAGTACGGAATCGACTACCTTCTTCCGAAGGAAGTGGAGCTGGTGCATGGCCCCGGCTGCCCGGTCTGCGTCACTCCGCTGGAGATGATCGACCGCGCTCACGCCATTGCGCGCCAGCCCGACGTCATCTTCTGCTCGTTCGGCGATATGCTGCGCGTTCCTGGGTCGCACGGCGATCTGTTTCAAGTGAAAGCCGGCGGCGCGGACGTGCGCATCGTCTACTCGCCGCTCGACTGCCTCCGAATCGCCGCAGCCAACCCTTCCAAGATGGTCGTCTTCTTCGCTATCGGCTTCGAGACCACAGCGCCGGCGAACGCGATGGCGGTGTGGCAGGCCAGGGCCCAGGATTTCAGGAACTTCTCCGTGCTGGTGTCCCACGTTCTAGTCCCACCCGCGATCGCAGGAATCCTGGAGTCGCCCGACAATCGCGTGCAGGCATTCCTGGGACCCGGGCACGTGTGCGCTGTCATGGGCTATCGCGAGTACGAGCCCATCGCTCCCCGCTACCGGACGCCGATCGTAATCACGGGCTTTGAGCCGCTCGATCTGCTCGAAGGAACCCTGATGGCGGTCCGGCAGCTGGAGCAGGGGCGCGCGGAGGTCGAGAACCAGTACGGTCGGGCCGTAAGCCCGGACGGGAATGTGGACGCTCAGCGGATGATCGGGCGGGTATTCGAGGTCTGCGATCGCGCCTGGCGCGGCATAGGCGTCATCCCCAAGAGCGGCTACCGCTTGAAAGACGAGTTCCGCGACCACGATGCCGAACGCATTTTCGAGCTTGGCCCCATCCACGCACCAGAGCCGGCGATCTGCATTGCAGGACAGATATTGAAAGGTCTAAAGAAGCCGCACGATTGCCCCGCCTTTGGCCGGGAATGCACTTCGCAAAATCCGCTGGGGGCCACGATGGTGTCCGCGGAAGGGGCCTGTGCGGCGTACTACAACTATGGACGGCACCTGGTGACGCTGCCATCCCAATAGGGAGCTCTTGATGTCCACTTCATTTACGCTCTCCTGTCCTCTGCCTGTGACGCAGCACAAGACGATCGTTCTGGGTCACGGGAGCGGCGGCCGGCTCACCGCTCAACTGGTACGGGATCTCTTCCTGCCGGCATTCGATAATCCGGCGCTCCGCAAGCTCGACGACCAAGCGGTGTTACATGTCGCACTTGGAAGAATCGCGCTGACGACGGATTCCTACGTGGTGACACCGCTGTTCTTTCCGGGCGGCGACATCGGCCGGCTGGCGGTAAATGGCACCGTCAACGATCTGGCGATGAGCGGCGCACGGCCGTTATATCTGACTGCGGCGTTCATCATCGAGGAGGGTCTTCCGCTCGAGGATCTCCAGCGAGTCACACAATCTATGTCGCAGGCCGCTCGGGAGGCCGGTGTCGCGATCGTAACCGGCGATACGAAAGTGGTCAACCGTGGGTGCGCCGACAAGGTGTTCATCACTACGGCCGGCGTCGGGCTGGTTGCCGATGGGATTTCCATCTCCGCATCCAACGCCAGGGCCGGGGATGTGGTGATTGTCAGCGGCCCGGTCGGCGATCACGGAATTACAATCTGGTCCACGCGCGAAGGCATCGACCTCGCGGGCGACCTGCGGTCCGACACTGCTCCTCTGCATGCTCTGGTGGAAGCGATGATTGGGGCGGGTGACGTCCATGTTCTTCGCGACCCTACGCGCGGCGGTCTCGGCACGTCTCTGTGCGAGATCGCAGCGTCCTCCTCGGTTGGCATCGAACTGGAGGCGAACGCGGTGCCCGTGCGTGAGGAGGTGAAGGCCGCCTGCGAGATCCTCGGGATGGACCCGCTGTTTGTTGCCAACGAGGGCCGGCTCGTCGCCATGGTCGCGGAATCAAGCGCGGAGAGGGTCCTTCAGGCAATGCGCGGCGTTCCGCAGGGGCGGGATGCCTGCCGGATCGGGCGCGTAGTCGCGGAACACGCGGGCATGGTGCTGGTGAAAACCGAGGTCGGCGGCTCACGAATTCTCGATGTGCCGTTTGCGGAGCAATTGCCCAGGATCTGCTGACGTATGGACGTCGTCCGCAAGCAGGTGCACGTTCGGGGGATCGTGCAAGGCGTCGGCTTCCGGCCATTCGTGTACCGGTTGGCGCACCGGTTTCATCTGCACGGCCACGTACGGAACACGGGCGATGGCGTTCTGATGGAACTGGAGGGGGCCCCGCAGCCGATTGAGGAGTTCCTGGCAAGACTGGCCCGTGAACACCCGCCTCTGGCTCAAATCGCCGAAACAGTGATCACGGAACTGGAGGCAACCGGGGAAACTGGGTTTGCCCTACAACCGACCCACGACGAGCAGCCCCAGTTCACGCTGGTGCCTCCGGATCTGGCCACGTGTAGCGACTGCCGCCTGGAGTTCACGGACCCACGTGACTGCCGCTTCGGGTACCCATTCATCAATTGCACCAATTGCGGCCCTCGCTACAGCATCATCCGCGACCTGCCGTATGACCGGCCGGCGACCTCGATGGCCGGATTCCGCATGTGCCCGCGCTGTCAGGCCGAATACGAGGACCCGGGCAGCCGGCGCTTCCACGCCGAGCCAAACGCGTGCGCCGCTTGTGGACCAAGCCTGACTCTGGAATCGCCCGGCGGAATTCCTCTGACGGAAACTGCCGCAGTGCTCGCAGAGGCGCGTCGTCTGTTGGCTGGCGGCCGAATCCTGGCTATTAAGGGACTCGGTGGATTTCAACTGGCCTGCGATGCTGAAAATGACGATGCCGTCCGGCTACTGCGACAGCGCAAGCACCGCCCGGATAAACCGTTCGCGGTGATGGTCGGCGGCCCCGAGCATGCCGAGCGTTTCTGCTTCGTTGCCGCGGCGGATCGCGACGCGCTGCTCAGCCTCGAGAGGCCCATCGTGATCTTGGAGCGGCGTCCGGACGCTGCATTATCGGAGGCGGTAGCGCGCGGCAACCGGACACTCGGAGTGATGCTGCCCTACACGCCGCTGCACGCGCTGCTGTTCGATGGAGTTTCTCCGCGCGCGCTGGTAATGACGAGCGGCAACATCAGCGAAGAACCGATCGTCACCAACAATGAAGACGCTCGCAAACTACTGGGCACCGTTGCCGATGCGTTTCTCTTTCACGACCGGGACATCCACGTGCGGGTGGACGACTCGGTGGTGCGCACGTTCGAAGGCCGGCCGCGCGTCCTCCGCCGTGCCCGCGGGTATGCGCCGAAGCCGATCGATCTCGGCAGAGACTTCGGCCAGGTATTGGCATGCGGCGGCGAGTTGAAGAATACCTTCTGCCTGACCAAGGGGCGATACGGGCTATTAAGCCAGCACATCGGAGACCTGGAAAATTACGAGACGCTCGAGTTCTATCGCGAAACTCTGGATCACATGAAAAAACTGTTCCGCGTGGAACCCCGCGTCGTGGCTCACGATCTCCATCCCGACTACCTCAGCACCAGGTTCGCGTACGAGCTGCCACACGTGGAGAGGATCGCGGTGCAGCACCACCATGCGCACATCGCTGCCTGCATGGCCGAGAACGGGCTGCGCGACAAGGTGATCGGCGTGGCCTTTGACGGCACCGGATACGGAACGGACGGGAAGATCTGGGGCGGCGAGTTTCTGGTGGCGGATTTTGCCGGATTCGAACGGCGGGCTCATTTGCGTTACGTCCCGCTGGCGGGAGGAGACGCCGCCATTCGCGAGCCGTGGCGTGCGGCGCTGAGCTACCTGATCGAGACGTTCGGAGTTGTTCCGGACTTGCCAATCTTCCACACGGTAGCGGAGAAGGAAAGGAATATCGTTGAGGCGATGATCCGGCGGCGCCAGAACACGGTGGAGACTTCCTCGTGTGGCCGGCTGTTCGATGCTGTCGCGGCGATTGTCGGGCTCTCTGCGAAGGTCAGCTTCGAAGGCCAGGCGGCGATTCAACTGGAGACGATCGCGGAGGCCGGCGTGACCACCCACTATCCTTTTGAGATCGAGAGCAGCGAACCCTGGCAGATCGATATGCGTCCCGCGATCCGGGAGATCGCGAATGAGGTCAGGCGAGGCGCTCCAGCGGCCGTTGTTTCCGCCAGGTTTCACAATACAATGGCGGCCCTGATCGCGGAGGTCTGCTTACGGCTTAGAAGATCGGACAGGCTGAATCGCGTTTGCCTAAGCGGCGGCACATTTCAGAACGTGTTTCTTCTCAGTAGGAGCGTGGCCGCCCTCCGCCGCCGTGGCTTTGAAGTCTTCCTACATTCCAAAGTTCCGCCAAACGATGGCGGACTTTCGTTGGGACAGGCGGTTGTTGCGGCGGCCACGCTCTCAATTAACTTGCATATTTCAACGCAGCCCGCGCTGTCTGATTGGCCACCTGCGGCTCCGCGGCGAACGCGGGATATTCCCGGCCGCATGTGCGGCACTGGTACTGGCCGTGTACCGGCCACATAAGCGACTCATGCCTCAGTTTGCACCAAATGGTGCCGATTCTCCACCAGAGTTCTTTGAACATATCGTCCACCTTCCAAATGCGGCTTTGTACCTTCGATGTTCGATTGAGAACCGACCGACAGGTTTGAGGTCTGGCGGCCGACAAGACAGCGCGAGTCATAAGGAGGCTGCTAGAACCTGTAGCCGAAGCCCACGGAAGGCTCCGCACGATGCGTGACCCGGTCCAGACCAGCGAGGCCCGGCACATCATAGGTCGGGGAGTTGTAGACGAAGCCGCGATACTCCGCGCGCAAGAAAATGTGCTGCGAAAGGTTGAGGTCGGCGCCGGCGCCGTAAACGAACGCCGCGCGGGTTTGAGTGCTGGCGCCGGCGAAGTGCCTCGGGTCGAAGACCAAGGCGCCAGCGCCCGCCAGAGCGAAGGCTGTGAACTTTCGGAACGGCATGCGGAAGACATAAGCTCCGGAGACCTCGTGTGAGTTCGTGCTAACGGCGGCGGCCCCATCGTAATTCTGCGTGTTCCGCGAGTATCCGTAGTTGGCTTCGATACCGTGATGGGTGCTAAAGAAGTACCGGTAGGTGCCCAGCACACCACCGCTGTTGGTGGCTGAGTTGTCGATTCCGTTTTCGGTGGTGGTCGTAACGAAGCTGCCAAACGCCTGCACCGCAACGTTCTGCCGTTCGGGACCCGCCGACTGCGCATACGCGGGCAGCGCGATGGAAGCCGCACCCGCCATCAACATCATCAATAAGCTCTTATGAAACATTTTTTTGCTCCTTCGTGTTTGCCTTCTGAACGTCCGATCTCGCATTCGCCATCTCTAACGCACCTGCCGTTCCATGACGCCATGCACCGCAAGTCCATCATTTTTAGCGTTCTTCGGTTTCACACCTAACGAAGCAGCGCCCACGCCTGCGGCACGTGCCAGATTTTGCGACAGTTGGCCCACCGAACAAAGAGGCCAAGCGATCGAGCGGCAGGGGCCTAAAAACAGGCGCACTCAGTGCTGCCCCAGGATCGAGGCCAGATTGTCAGCGCCACTGGGAATGATGCTTAGGAAATGAGAGTCGAGCGCGTCAAGCGACCACGTTTGCGGCATCGAGAAGGGGAAAGTCGACGGCCGCTATTCGACCTGTTTTGCAGGAGAAGAGGAATCGTAAACAACGGGCGTGTTTGTCGCACGCCCGTCTCGTCTGTGTGCCGAGCATTTTCGACAGCTCGGGGGTGTAAGTCCCCTCTACAACCTGATGGAGGTGAAGTAGTAGCGAAGCGCAAGGGCGTCGCCGTGAGGCGGGGTCTGAAAGAAGCGTGGAGCAAACGCACGAGCCGATGT
>DATJAK010000141.1:0-22281 GCA_035516375.1 Bryobacteraceae bacterium | reverse complement strand
GCGGTCTCGGCGGCTGAAGCTGCGCGGGCGGCGGTGGACTCGCGTAAGGCGGGAGTCGAGGAAGCCAGGCAGAATATCGTGGTGGCGCAGAGCCAGGTGGAACAGGCCAACCAGCGGATCACTCAGGCAGATGCTTCGATTGAATCGGCTCAAACCGCGCCGAAACAGGTGGCGGTGACCGAGGCCCGCGTGAAAGCGGCGGCGGCTCAAGTGGCGCAGCGGCGAGCTCTGCTCGAACAGGCGAACCTCAGTCTCAGCTATTGCACCATCGTCGCCCCCGCCACCGGGATCGTCGGCAAGAAAACCGTCGAACTCGGCGAAAACATCGTCCCGGGGCAGCAGTTGATGGCGGTAGTTCCGCTTGACGATATCTGGGTGACGGCCAATTTCAAAGAGACGCAGCTTACCCGTATGGTGCCCGGACAAAGGGTCCGCGTCAACGTGGATGCTTATGGCAGGACCTACACCGGAAAGATCGTAGCTGTGGGTGGGGCGAGCGGTTCGCGGTTCAGCGTGCTGCCCCCGGAAAACGCGACCGGCAATTACGTCAAGGTGGTGCAGCGCATCCCCGTCCGCATCAATCTGGATGCCGGGCAGAATAGCGATCACAAGCTACGGCCGGGCATGTCGGTCGACCCCAAAGTTTACTTCGAGTAGGTAGTGCAATGCCCGATGCAGTAGAGACCTGGAAACCGAAATTTAACCCCTGGGCGATTGCGGTAGTGGTTGCAATGGCCGCCTTCATGGAAGTGCTCGACACCAGCATTGCGAATGTGGCGCTGCCACACCTGGCTGGGGATCTCGGCGCCAGCAACGACGAAAGCACTTGGGTGCTTACTTCGTATTTGGTATCGAACGCGATCGTTCTACCCATCAGCGGATGGCTGGCATCTACGTTCGGCCGCAAGCGTTTCTTCATGACCTGCATCTTCATGTTCACGGTCACCTCGCTGCTTTGCGGCATTGCACCGAGCTTGGGAGCGCTGGTTATTTTTCGCGTAATCCAAGGCGCAGGCGGCGGCGGTCTGCAACCGATGGCACAGGCGATTCTGGCCGACACCTTCCCGCCCGAAAAACGGGGATTAGCGTTCGCGCTCTATGGGGTGACCGCGGTGATGGCACCGGCCATCGGGCCCACTTTAGGCGGTTGGCTCACCGACAACTACTCCTGGCGGTGGATCTTCTACATCACTCTTCCCGTTGGCGTACTGGCGTTGTTCCTGGTTTATCGAATGGTCGAGGACCCGCCCTTTCTGGCGCGGAACCGGGGAGCGGGTGTCCGCGTCGATTTCATCGGCATCTCGTTCCTAGCGCTGGCTGTGGGTGCGCTCCAGATTCTGCTTGACAAGGGTCAGGAAGACGATTGGTTCGGTTCCCACTTTATCGTGACGCTGATCTTTCTTTCCGCGATCGGTTTCATCTGCCTGATCGTATGGGAGTGGCGGCATCCGGCGCCCGTCGTGGATGTACGCATGTTCAAAAGCTTCAACTTCGCGGTATCGAGTCTGATGATGTTTTTCCTCGGCGTTCTGTTCTTCAGCAGCCTGGTGATGATGCCGCAGTTTCTGCAGACGCTGATGGGATATACTGCCGAAACGTCTGGCCTGGTTCTTTCCGGCGCCAGCGTGGTGATCTTGTTTGAGATGCCCGTTGTCGGCCAGCTCACGACGAAGATTCCCGCCAAATATATCATGGCGTTTGGGTGGCTATCTCTCGCGTTTGGAATGTACCTGTCGACGAAGCGCCTGGATTTGTTGATCAGCTTTGGCTCCGCGAGCACTCTGCGCATCGCGCAATCCTTCGGCCTGGCTTTCCTGTTCGTTCCAATTAACCTCGCATCTTATATAGGGATTCCGCCGGAGAAAGGCAACAGTGTGTCCGGTCTCGTCAATTTCATGCGCAATATCGGCAGCAGTGTCGGCACGTCGATGGTCACGACGCTACTGGCGCGGCGCGCCCAGTTTCACCAGAACATGTTGTCCTTCCACGCCACCAACTACGACCCTGCATTTCGAAACCAGCTAACGGGCCTCAGCTCGCAGCTTGTTCATACAGGAGCGACCGTACCCGATGCGCAGCTACAGGCCTACGCACGCATCAACCAGACTCTCGAAGTGCAATCGACCACGCTCGCGTACATAGATACCTACATGCTTCTGGCGATTGCCGCCAGCATCATGTTTGTGCTTGCCTTCCTGGTCCGAACCAATAACCCCAAGGCGCCTCGCCAAGTTGTGGCAGAGTAGAATTATCAGGCTATGATCAGCGTACTGACCATCGACCGTGAGTACGGAAGCGGCGCCGCGGCGATCGCCCAGAAATTGGCAGACCGGCTCGGGTGGAAACTGTGGGATCAGCTACTGACTGACGAAGTAGCCCGGCGCCTGGAGTGTGACCGCGCCCACGTGGAACAGCGCGAGGAGAAGAAAGACCCATTGCATTACCGCCTCTTCAAATCATTTCTGCGCGGCAGCTACGAAGGAAGCATGAATCTGCCGCGCGTCAGAATCGCGGATGCGGAAGGCATTCGCCAGGTGACGGAACACTTGGTACGGGCGGCAGCCGCAGAGGGCAAGGCAGTGATCGTAGGGCGCGGGTCGGCCTATTATTTGCACGATCATCCGGATGCATTCCATGTGTTCATTTATGCGCCATTTGAAGAAAAGGTGCACCGCTTGCGACTGGAAGGCAAGAGCCACGCGGAGGCGGTGGACCTGGTGGAGCACGTTGACATCGACCGGAAGGCATTCATCAAGGAGTGCTTCGGGGTTGAATTTCCGCACCGCCAGTTCTTCCACTTGATGGTGAACTCCACCATCGGCGAGGAAGCAACGGTGCAAACCATCCTCGACGGTTTGGCGGCCATCCAGAAAGCGAGCGCGTGATCCACGGATCGGGAGCCAGCCCATGCACGGCGTGATGGGGTTTCTAGTACGGCACGGTCACGTGGTTGTGTTTATCTCCGTGTTCGCAGAGTCGATCGGCCTCCCCGTACCCTCAGTGCCGGTTCTGCTGGCTGCGGGAGCACTGGTAGGTCTCCATTACTTCAGCCTGCCGGCGGTTGCGGCTTGGGCGTTTACCGCGTGCTTGCTAAGCGATTCGATTTGGTTTTGGTTGGGGCGACGAAGAGGCAGCTCGGTACTGGAATTTATTTGCCGGATCGCTCTGGAGCCTGATACGTGTGTTTCGAAGACACACTCCGCCTATACGCGCTATGGATCGAAGACGCTGCTCCTGTCGAAGTTCATTCCGGGCTTGAGTATGCTGGGGCCTCCCATGGCGGGGCTGTTCCGAGCCGCACCGTGGAAGTTTTTGCTGTTCGATGCGGGCGGCGCGCTGCTCTGGTCGGGCGCGTATATCGCAATCGGTTGGGCATTTCGCGTACAACTCGAAGATATTGTCCTGGGCATGTCGAGGTTTGGCGGCTGGTTTGGCGTAGCGCTTGTCGCGCTGGTGGCGGGCTATGTGGGTTACAAGTTTCTTCGCCGGCGCCGCATTTACCATACGCTGCGAGCGGACCGAATCACGGCCGCTGAGCTGAAGCTGCGGATGGATGCGGGCGAATCGCCGCTGATTGTGGATCTGCGGGCGGAGTTCGAAAGGCAGGAAGGCTGGATCCCCGGCGCGATCGCGCTTACGCTGGACGATGTGGCCTCGCTAACCACGGTCATCGGCAAGAGGGAAGTGATTTTCTATTGCTCCTGTCCCGATGAGATCACTAGTGTCCGGGCGGCTCTGAGATTGAAGCGCCGGGGCGCAACCCGGGTTCACCCTCTATTGGGCGGCTTTTCCGGCTGGCGCGAACTGGGATTTCCGATCGAAGGTCCCGCGTCGCGGGCGGCGCAGGCAGCGCCGTGAGCTGCCCTTCACTCAGCCAGAACTCGATGAACCAGCTGGACGGCAACTGAACCTTCGCCCACGGCTGCGGCCACTCGTTTCACGCTTCGCGATCGCACATCGCCCACGGCGAAGACCCGGGGCACACTGGTTTCGAAGAGGTAAGGATGCCGCCCGAGCGGCCATTGCGCTCCTGCCAGATCGTCTGCAGATAGATCGGCGCCAGTTCGAATGAATTCTTTTTCATCGAGCGCCAGGCAGCCCTGGAGCCACGCGGTATTCGGAATCGCGCCCGTCATGGAAAACAGGTGCCGGATCCCGCGCTCTTCGGTGGCTCCCGTTTCCCGATGATTCCAGGCAACGCTCTCGAGGTGTCCGTTGCCCTGGAGCGAAACGATCTCGCTGCGCGTGCGAAGAGTGATGGTGGGACACTCTTCGATCCTGCGGATCAGGTAACGCGACATGCTTTCGGAAAGGCCGTCTCCGCGCACCAGCAAATGGACGTGTTTAGCGGTTTCCGAGAGAAACATGGCCGCTTGTCCGGCGGAGTTGCCGCCTCCCACGATCACGATTTCTTCGCCGGCGCAGAGTTGGGCTTCCAGACGCGTGGCGCCATAGTAGACCCCCACGCCTTCGAAGCGACTGAGGTTCGCCAGCGGCAGCCTTCGGTACTCCGCTCCCGAGGCAATGAGGAGAGCATGACCTTTGACAGGTTCACCTCCGTCACATTCCACGGTGAACGGCCGGCGGTCGCACTTCAAGCCCGTGGCCACGCGAGCGATGGCGATTTGCGCGCCGAATTTTTCGGCCTGAACGAAAGCCCGGCCGGCAAGCTCCTGCCCCGTAATTCCGGTCGGGAAGCCCAGGTAATTCTCGATGCGAGAACTGGAACCGGCTTGCCCGCCCGGCGCATTGCTTTCCAGCACGAGAACGTCGAGGCCCTCGGAAGCTGCGTAGACGGCAGCGGCAAGCCCGGAGGGCCCTGCACCCACCACGATCAGATCGTGAACGCGGCTCTCATCGATAGCCGTATTGAAGCCCAAATATTTAGCAACCTCCATGTTGCTGGGGTTGCGAAGGGCCCGATCGCGGCAGGTCAGAACAGGAACATCTTCGGCGCCGATTCCGAATTGTTCCAGCAAGACTTGAACACCGGAATCGCGTTCTACATTGAGATACGTATAGGGCTGGCCGTTTCGAGCTAGAAATTCCTTCAGACGATGCGAATCTGCGGAGAAGTTCGAACCGATCAAGACGAGAGCCCCGAGCGAGTGCTCGATGAGCGCAACCCGGCGACGCAGGAAGGTACGCAGAAAGATGTCGCTGAGTTCGGCATCCGTTTGGACGATACGCCGCAGGGTCTCGAGATCGATTTCGAGGAGTTCGCTCGCGACAGCGGCGCGCGACCGAACTAGGCTGGGCCGACCGGAAAGCAGGTCCAACTCGCCTGTGAATTCACCTGGTTCCAGAATCGTGATGCGAATCTCGCCGTCTCTGGAAGGGCTAACCGCTTCGACGCGGCCTTCCAGCACGACGAAGAGGCTCCGCCGGATGACCCCCTGATCGAAAATGATCTCACCCGCCTGGACCGTTCGTTGCGAACCAAGCGGCCGGAGACGCGAGAGCTGATCGGTGCTCAACTTGGGGAACAGTATTTCGCGGGACGCTTCAAAAGGCTCGGCCATGCTATGCGCAGTCCAGTTGCTTCCAGTTAGGATTGCGGTGTCACGAACTGGAAGGTGAAGATCACTTCGTGGGATTGCGGAGTGGCGCCCGATTGTGTCTGCCTGCCGTTATGCCAGTTCTGTGCACGTTCGAGTGCGGTCTGATTGAGACTGGTATTGGAGCTGGCAAGAACTTCTGGTTCGCTGAGTTGCCCTTCGGGCGAGGAAACCGCAATCACCTCGACCACGTCGATGTTGGCGTTTCCGTTGGCCGGCGCGGAACCCATTCCGCTCAAGGAACGCACTCGCTCGGGCTGCGTCATCACGGAGCCAACTCCGATGGAGCTTAATCCCGAAGGCGCGAAAAGCGCGGGATTCAAGCCGGAGGGATCGATCACGCTTTCCGTTTTGGCATCGATGACCGGCCGGCCCGCTTCCGTGATCATGAACGCCCCGGGTACCACCGTACCGTGAAAGTTAATGGCGTTGGTGTAATCGTAGTGGACATAGAGTCCGGGCGCAGGCGAATAGGTAATTAGTAAATTCTGCTGCGGATCAACGCAGTATTCCGATTCCTCCCAGTCGCGGCCTCCGGAGAACGTCCGTCCAACCGCGCCCTGCACGCCCAGTACGCACTCGAGCGTCACGCCATTCAGAAATCCGGTCGCCGTACGCAGAGAGGCGTACGGGCCAAAGTTTGGATAGATGAAAAAGATAGCTTCCCGAACCTGTGTGAGCCGCAGCGGAATTGTGCCTGCCGGTTGATTGCTGTAGAGGAGGTTGTCGTTGTACAGATCGATGACGGAATAATTGGGCCCTTGAGCCGTCCAGCGGTAAACTTTACGCGCGGGCGAAGTATCCTCCAGACTCCAGGCGCCATCGGACGATGACGAACCGTAACTGGTGAAGTTGGTTTTCAGGTGGTAGGGGTGTGCGCGAACGTTGGAATGAGCGCGGGCCTTGTCGAGCAGTGCAGTCACCGCCTGCCGCTGCTCCGGCGTTGCAACGGTTTGCGCGTCCGTCATCACCAGTTCGAGCGGATCGGCTGGCACGGGAGGTTTCGTCATGGATTCGAACACGGCGCGCGGCGACCGTAGCGCGATCGTCTGGGCTGCGGCGATCGCTGGTAACGCGATTGTAACCAGCAAGCTCACAAGTCGGCGTTGTGACATTAGTTACACTCCCCTTTCCTGTTGCGCATCGGCGTTCCTGAGTCAGTTTACACCGCGCAGGACGGCGCAGAGCAGCGGCCACACGTCACGGTCTGTGATAACATCCTGCGAATGGCTACTTACGTCCTCGTTCACGGTGCGTGGCATGGAAGCTGGTGTTGGAAGCGAGTTCGCAAAGCGCTTCAGGCCGCAGGTCACGATGTCTTCACGCCGACTCTGACCGGAGTTGGCGAGCGCTCCCACCTGGGATCGACGAGCGTCAGCCTCTCCACTCACATCGCTGATGTCGAGAATCTGATCCGTTGGGAGGAGCTGTCGGATGTGATTCTCTGCGGCCATTCTTATGGCGGCTGCGTCATCAGTGGCGTCGCCGATCGCGTACCGGAACGGATTCAGGCGCTCGTGTACCTGGACGCTTTTGTGCTGGAAAATGGGGAATGCCTGTTCGATCTGGTGACGCCTGAGCAGGTGCAGGGCATGCGTCAGCAGGCTCAAGCGGCCGGCGACGGTTGGAAGACGGCGCCCATTCCCGCGGAAGCGTTCGGTGTGAACGCACGCGATGCCGGATGGGTGAACGCGCAGTGCACGCCGCAGCCGCTAGCGACTTTTGAAGAGCGCATCAAACTCACGGGCGGCATCGCGCGTATCCCCGATATTACGCACGTTCTGGCGACGGGTTTCACCGAAGGCTCGCCGTTTCCGCAGTCTCACGAACGGGCGAAAGCGAAGGGTTGGAAGACCGCCAAGATCGCCTGTGGCCATGATGTGATGCTCGATCTTCCGGACGAGCTGACGAGGCTGCTACTCGATCGCGCCGCCTCTCAGGCCGCTGAAAAAGCCCGCCAAACCTCCGCTCCCTAAACGGTCGCGGCTCGGTAACTGCCTGTGAACTCGATGCCGCGTGTCCGAGCCGCGTGCGCTAGCAAGTGGTGCTCGGGCTTTTTCAGCAGCCTGCTAAGGCAGGACACACCGTGGCTTGACTTACTGCTTGTGTTTCCGGTAGCGGCGTATTAAGTGATTGGTGGAGCTGTCGTGGCCGAGAGTGGGTTCCGCCGGGCTTTCAAGCTCGGGAACAATGCGCTGCGCCAAGACTTTGCCTAGTTCCACGCCCCACTGGTCGAACGAATTGATTTGCCAGATGGCGCCTTGCGTGAACACGCTGTGCTCGTAGAGAGCCACCAGTTTACCCAGAACCTCCGGTGTGAGCCGTTCGGCCAGGATCGTGTTGGAGGGGCGGTTGCCCTCAAACACGCGGTGGGGCACGAGCCAGTCCGGCGTACCCTCAGCCTTCACTTGCGCTGCTGTTTTCCCAAAGGCCAGCGCCTCCGTCTGAGCGAATACGTTCGCCATTAACAGGTCGTGGTGGCGGCCCAACTGATTCAGAGGCTGAGAGAACGCGATGAAATCGCACGGAATCAGCCGCGTTCCCTGATGGATCAATTGATAGAAAGAGTGTTGCCCGTTAGTTCCCGGCTCTCCCCAACAAATCGGTCCGGTCGGATAGTTCACCGATGCGCCGTCAAGCGTGACATGCTTGCCGTTGCTCTCCATGGTCAACTGCTGCAAATAGGCTGGAAATCGCTTCAGGTATTGCTCATAGGGCAGCACAGCAACCGTTTCGGCGCCGAAAAAGTCGGTGTACCAGACCGCCAGAAGGCCCATTAGAACGGGCAGGTTTCGATCGAGCGGCGCGGTGCGAAAATGTTCGTCCATCTGGTGGAAGCCATCCAACATTGCCCGGAAGTGATCGGGCCCGACGGCCAGCATCGTCGAGAGTCCGATGGCCGAGTCCATGGAATAGCGCCCGCCCACCCAGTCCCAGAAACCGAACATGTTCGCCGTATCGATCCCGAACTTGGTCACTTCGCCAGAGTTTGTCGATACGGCCACAAAATGCCGGGCTACGGATTTCGGGTCGCCGCCGAGGCCGGCGAGAGCCCAGTCGCGCGCTGAATGTGCGTTCGTCATCGTTTCCAGCGTCGTGAATGTCTTTGACGAAACGATGAACAGGGTTTCGGAAGCATCCAGGTCGCGGACCGCTTCGGCGAAATCGGTCCCGTCCACGTTAGAGACGAAGCGGCAGGTCATCGATCGGTCGCTGTAATGTTTGAGTGCTTCATACGCCATCACCGGCCCCAAGTCTGATCCGCCGATGCCAATGTTGATGATGTTGCGGATACGTTTGCCCGTATGTCCCTTCCACTCCCCGCTGCGGACGCGATTGGAAAAATCCGCCATTCGGTCCAGCACGGCATGGACCTGCGGCACGACGTCCTCGCCATCGACCACGATGGAGGTTCCCCGCGGTGCGCGCAGCGCCACGTGCAGAACCGCACGATTCTCCGTGACATTGATCTTCTCGCCACGAAACATGGCATCGATGCGCTGCCGAACGCCCGACTCTTCGGCCAGTTGCACGAGCAGCTGGATGGTTTCGTCCGTGATGCGGTTCTTCGAGTAGTCGACGAAGATACCGGCATCTTCGGCAGTCAGGCGCTCTCCGCGCTTAGGGTCGCTAGCGAAGAGATCGCGGAGATGGACCGCGCGAACCTTCTCGTAATGGGCTTGGAGGGCTTTCCAGGCTTTCCGGCTGGTGAGCGGTTCGAGAGGCTGGCCGGTTGCGCCCGTGACGCGTGCTGCCATGTTTCGGTAGCTCCTTTCGCTTAGTTTTTTTCGATGCGCCGCTGCGATCGGCCTTCGGCAGCCTCTTTGACTGCCGGTGCCCTGGTAAATGGCTCGATTCCGAATTTCGGATAGACCTCGCTGGGGCCGTCGGGGCCGCTTCGAATGACTTCGGATATCGTCGGCCCGCGTCCGTTGTTCTTGAAGTCATAGTCAACCGTGGTCCGGTCGCCATTGGTTTCAGCAATCAGATGTCCCACGTTCTTACCGCCGAGGATCACGGAGAAGGATGCTGTCTCAGCGGCGGCCAACGGCGCAAGCAGAACGAGCAGCAGAGCACAGGCCAATCGCATACGCATTTCTTAACTTTAACCTTTCGCGGCCTCACCGAAGTGCAGCGAGACCGCTCGAAATGGGAGTAAATTCTTAGGAGCAGTGATCCGAACGATTTTCTGTGCCTTTTCGACTTTGTGGGCGGCCATGGCCCTCCACGCGGAAACCGGAGCCGGCGCTTGGCTTCGATACGCGCCTCTTGACGACGCGGCGCGGCAGCAGTATCGCAGAACGTTTCCCGCCGCAATTACCGCCTTCGGCAGTTCCCCAGTGATCCTTAGCGGCCGGGAAGAGTTGATTCGCGGAGTGCGCGGGATGCTCGGGAGAACGCTGCGCGTCGAAGCCCGCGTCTCCGCCGAAGGGGCCGTGGTCCTGGGAACGCTGACGGATCTCCAGCGGGAGGCCCCTCAGTTTGGTTTGCAGGGCTCCCTGGAATCGGACGGTTTCTGGTTGAAGAGCGCGTCGGCGGGCGGCCTGAACTACACGATTGTGGCGGGCGCAGACGACCGCGGCGTTCTCTACGGCGCCTTCGCTCTCTTGCGAAAAATGGCTCTGGGTGAACCGATCGCGGGTCTTGACGAGAAACAGATCCCCTATGCTCCCGTGCGTTGGGTTAACCAGTGGGACAACCTGGATGGCTCAATTGAGCGCGGATACGGCGGCAGGTCGATCTTTTGGGAAGACGGCCATGCGCGCGACGATTTGAGCCGCGTCAGCGAGTACGGGCGGTTGCTCGCCTCGCTTGGAATTAACGGCTGCTCCATCAATAACGTCAACGCCGACGTCCGGTTGTTGACTCCCGCCTGGCTGCCGCAAGTCGCGCGGATTGCCGGGGCGCTTCGGGCGTGGGGTGTGCAGGTTGCGATCTCGGTGGATTTCGGAAGCCCCCAGACGGCCGGCGGTCTGAAGACCTTTGATCCGCTGGACCCGACTGTGGCTGCGTGGTGGGAAGCGCGGACCTCCGAACTCTACCGTGCTGTTCCCGATCTGGGAGGGTTCGTGCTGAAAGCCGACTCCGAGGGCCGCGTGGGTCCATCAGCTTACGGGCGGACGCATGCCGATGCCGCCAACGTAGTGGCGCGTGCCTTGCAGCCGCATGGCGGCCTGCTCTTCTACCGCGGCTTTGTCTACGACCACCACGCGGATTGGCGCGATAGGAAGGCCGACCGTGCGCGTGCCGCGTACGACAATTTCCGCAAGCTCGATGGCCGCTTCAACGGCAACGTGGTCGTCCAGATTAAGAACGGTCCGATCGATTTTCAGGTGCGAGAGCCGGCCTCCCCGTTGTTCGCCGGGCTCGCCAAAACCAACCAGGCCGTGGAACTCCAGATCACTCAGGAGTACATGGGGCAGGGGCGCGCGGTGGTGTTCCTCGTGCCCATGTGGAAGGAGACGCTCGATTTCCAGCTCGGGGCGCCGGTCAAAGCGCTGGTCGCCGGCCGCACGTTCCACAGGCCCACAGGAGGCTTTGTTGGAGTGGCGAATGTCGGGCTGGACGACAACTGGCTGGGGAATCACCTCTCGCAGGCCAACCTGTACGGCTTCGGAAGGCTGGCATGGAATCCGGACCTGAGCGCCGGCGAAATCGCGCGAGAATGGACCCGCCTGACTTTTGGAAACGACCCACAGGTAATGGACACGATCGACGCGATGCTGCTGCAGTCGTGGCGCGTCTACGAGAACTACACGGGACCGATCGGTCTCCAGGGCCTCACCGACATCACTGGAAACCACTACGGCGTGAATGTGGAGGCCTCGGAGCGCAACGGCTGGGGCATGTGGCATCGGGCGGATGCACAGGGGGTCGGAATGGATCGGACGGTAGCGACGGGGACCGGTTACCTCGGCCAATACCCGCCAGCGGTGGCCAATCTGTACGAATCGCTCGACACCTGTCCGGATGATCTGCTGCTCTTCCTGCACCACGTGCCGTACACGCACGTGCTGCACGACGGAAAAACCGTGATTCAGTACATTTACGATTCCCACTACGAGGGCGCCGAAGCCGCGGAGGGATATGTTCGACAGTGGGAATCGCTTGCGGGCCGCATCGACGAGCAGCGCTATGGAGAAATACTGGCGCAGCTGGATTACCAGGCCGGCCAGGCGCAGGTGTGGCGGGATGCCGTTAACAATTGGTTTTTCCGCGAATCCGGCATCGCGGATACGAAGGGTCGCGTGGGGCGCCATCCGGGGCGCATGGAAGCCGAGTCGATGAAATTGCAGGGTTACACGGTTGTTCCGGTTACGCCTTGGGAGGCTGCTTCGGACGGCCTAGCAATCACCTGCGCCGCGGCGTCGTGCGACGCGAGTTTCCGCTACGACGGCCCTCCGGGCTGGTACGCATTACGCATCCAATACTTCGACCAGAACAATGGGGTCGCCCACTTCCGGTTGCGAGTGCAAAACCAGCTTGTGGACGAATGGGCGGCTGCGGATCAGCTGCCCACACAGAAACTGGACGGATCATCTTCTACCAGGCGAACCATCCGCGGCCTGGTGCTGCGTCCAGGCGATGAGATCCGCGTCGAGGGCATACCGGACGGAGGGGATACGGCGGCAGTGGACTATGTTGAGATCCTGCCGCGGCCGGAGGCAGGGCGATGACAGTGTAGGATAGAGCCTGTGCCCGCTCCAGGCAGGACATGGATTTATTCGTTTGCTGCGACTGTCGCGGCGATGATGGCGATCCAAATGTCGAGCCTGGGCTTCTCGCCGCTGTTGCCCGCGATCCAGAAGGACTTCGGCCTCACCTACTCGCAGATCGGGCTCTTCACCGGACTGTACGGCTTGGTCGCCATGGCGGTGAGTGTGCCGGCGGGGATTTTGGCTAAGCGTGTCGGGGAAAAGATTGCGCTCAGCGCCGGGTTGTTAGGTGTCGCGGTAGGGCTATTATTGCTGAGCCAGGCGGCCACTTATGGGACCGCTCTCGGCGCACGCATCGTTTGGCTGCTCGGATATCGGGTGGCATTCGTCTGCGTGATGGTATCCATCGCGGCGGTCTGCCCGGCGGATTTTCGTAGCACCGGCATGGGCATCTTAGGCGCGATGGCCTCGCTTGCCTCGGTAATTGGCGCGCCGTTCGGAACAGGAATCGCCGAACCCTACGGATGGCGCGGCGGCATGGCCGGATTCGCCATCATGGCGATTGCCGGCGCCGTCGTTTTCTGGTTCGGCTATCAGCCCGGCGCCGACACAACCACGTCGCTTCACGGCCACGGGCTGAGCGCGCCCACCAGAAGCGCATTCCGAACACCGATCGTCTGGAGCATGGTGCTATTGGGGCTGATCAACATGGGGGGCTTCAGTGCAACTTTTTTCGTGCCTTCCGCGGTGAAAACAACGTTCCAACTCAGCCCGATGGAAAGCGCGTACGTAATCAGCACCAGTTATATCGTCGCGATCTTTGTCAACCTGCTGTTCGGCTATCTCTGCGATCGGTTTGACCGCTGGAACATGATGATCGGGCTTGGCGTGCTTCTGATCCCCTCCTGCTTCGCGATGATGCTTCCGAACCTGGCGATCTTCCGTGCGGCCACCGCGCTTGTGATTTCGCTTGGCCTTTGCGCCACCAATCAGATTTTCGCGTTGGCGGGAGAGGTAGTCGACCGGCGCGAGCTGGGACCAGTGATGGGCGTGGTCGGACTGGGTGGAGGCCTCTTCGGTTACGTGGGACCACAAGTCTTGGGAGTGCTGCGCGATCGGACCGGCGGGTTCACGGCGGGCTGGTGTTTTGTGGCAGGGGGAGTGGTTTTCGCGTTGATCGAAGTCGTGTACCTGCGGCGTTATGCGCGGTCGCGCCCGGTGCTGGAACTCAGTCCTTCCAGAAACTGAGCTACCGTTTGCCGCATTCGGACTCCATCCCAGCCGCGCGCATCCACCATGTCCGCGGCGATGGGCAGCACCGGAATTCCGCTGGCTTCCAGAGCCCGTTCGATGAAGCGATTGCCCGTAGCCGATGGGCGCGTTCCCAACGGCTCGAGTACCAATGCGGCGTCGATACGGTGCCGCCTGGCCTGATCCACAATCCATTCGTTGGCCCACGGCGGGTTGTGAAGCTGCTCGTTGAAACTGACGGTTCGGCTTGCCAGCGCGCGCAGAGGGTCGTCCAGGCCGTAACGGATGTAGCCATCAGGCCCGAACGCAAGGTACATGGACCACACGAAAACGGCCCCGTAGGGCTCTTCGAACGCAGTGTAGAAGCCGGTATCGTGCCATAAACCGGCGCCCACCCACATCAGCCGGATCCGCTCCGAGCGGCACGCGGCTACACCTGCTTCGGTGCGTGCCTTCACTTCATCGCGGAACGCACGGGCGTGGGAGGTGGCCCACTCGCCGCCGCGCAGCCACTGGGCTGCCATCACATTGCTGATCTGCTCCGTCACACGTACCGGGGTTTTGGGCGCGCGGCAAATCAGCTCGCGAACCTCGTCGAAATACTCCTCCTGTCGGTTGACGCCTTCCATCAAGGCACGCAGGCGCTCGATATCGAAGCGCCTTCCTGTGATGCGTTCCAGAGTGGCGATGAGCGAATGAAACTGCACCACCATAAAATCCAGGCGGTGGCTCTCGAAGAGCTCGCTCCAGCGGTAGCGGCTCAATTCCCACCAGCGCGGCGGAAGTTCGGTGGCGCCAGGAACATCCAGGGGAACGAACGGGCTGCCGAACTGCCCCGCCCAAATCTCAAAGACCCTCTGGATGCAATCGCAAGTGAGCCGTGCCGACAGCAGTGCGGGCTTGGGCAGGCCGCCCCATGGCGCCCGCGCGGCGTCGCCAGCCAGCGTGGACGCAAGCGAGAGGCTGCAATAGCGGCACAACCCTTCGTGATAACCCATTGCATTGAGATGGTCCAGGTAATACGGCGCTAGTTGTTTGGCGGCGATCAAGGAGGCCCACCATTGATTACTCACCACTGGAATATCCATGGCGTGGAAGAGTTCGAGCGGCATGTCGGCTTGCACGATCGCGTAGGGCTTCTGTTTTTCGAAGACGTCTTCGCGCAGTTGCGCAAACCAACTCTTCTGATGCTGGGCAGCGCGAACAGTCGATTCCAATTGCTTTTCAGCCATGGCCGAGCCCCTTGACGAAGGCGCCGGCTCGTTCCGATGACGCGGTCCGCAACATCAAATGCGGGATGGCGCGCTCATCCAGAAAATTGCGCAGCCGGGGATAATCCCAACCGAGCGTGTCATCCTCCTCCGGCAGGTAGAAGACGACGCCGTCCACTTCCTGGGCCTTTTGACGGAACCACGCATCGGCCGTCGAGGAAGGGAAGACCCGCGGGCTCGGCGCGTCGAAGTAGTACCTCTCAAAGATGGCACCGAGCGGATCTGCAGTGACGTCGATATCGTCACTGGCCGCGCGGGAGCCCCACCAATCATCTTCCGCGACGACAATGGCGCCCTGAGCTTCGATCATGGAGCAAATGTCACGGCTGCCGAGCGGCGGCTCTTTCATCAAGACTCTAGGGCCCGTGATCGGCCCGCGGGTCTCGATTTCCTGAAGTGCTGTCCGAGCGAGCTGTCGATACTCGGTGCGATCCATGAAGTACCAGGCGCCGATCAGCGCCAGGGCTTCCGAACCGGCCAGCCTCGGGCCAGGGCACTCGCGCAGTCGCAGCAGCCCACGGACGACGCTCCGCGCGGCATTTCCTTCTGCGATTGCGGCTGTCATCGCTTCGGCTTCGATGGCGCGGCCCGTCATCCGCTCCAACTGCTGTTTCAATTCGCGCGTCCGCTCCAATCCGTAAGCTTGCGCTTCGGGCGACCTCGCCTGTAGCAGGTTATACAGAATCGGCGGCGGCGCCGTTTCCAGCCCTTGCCGCATGACTTCGCGCAGGTAGAGGTAGAGTTTGTGCTCCTGTTCCGAGGTTCGGGGGATCAGCACGGCGCTCAATGCGGCGGCCTCGGGAGAAACCAGGAAATCGAATATAGCCTTGATACGCGGAGAAAACGCATCTTCCATGTGCCGATCCGCTCGTGGCGTCTGTTCGTGCCGGGGGCTCAGAAGAATCGGCTGGAATCCCGCGGCTCGCAACAGTTCCCATGGCGCCGTATTCGATGTCACACCGATGATCGGCAGGTCACCCGATGATGGGATTGCGCGCTTCTCATACACCGTGGTCAGAGCAGAAATGGCGGAAGTCACTCGTCAGGGGACCTCAGATTACTTCGAGAGCTCTCAGTTCGGCGATTCGTGCCTCGCTATAGCCCAACAAACCGCCATAGACGGCCTGATTGTGCTCGCCCAGTTCGGGCGGCGGCTGATCGAACCCGGTTTTTGCTCCAGAGAATTTGATCGGCATACCCATTCCGTAGACATCTTCCACCGCCCCGTACTTGGGGTGCTCGAGTGGCACCGTCTCGCCGCGAGACACTACGCGCGGATCGCGGACGGCCTCCTTCGGATCGCGGGCTTTGGCGGCCGGGACGCCGTGGCGTTCGAGCACCGCCAGGACTTCGGCGCTGCTTCTGCTACTCGTAAAACCCTGGATCACACGGTCCAGTTCCGCAACATTTTCGACCCGGTCATCGCGTTGGGCGAATCGTGCATCGCCGGCCAGTTCAGGCTGTCCCATGGCTTGAAAGAGCGAGCGCGCGAATGCCTCGGTGGGAGCGCAGATGGCAACATACCCATCCTTGGTGCCATACATTCCAAACGGCGCGAGGCGCGGCACCGTGAGGCCGGTTCGCTGCGCCACGCCGCAGCGTTCCAGAAGGTCGAAGGGCTCGCCGGAAACCATCATCGTCATGACGCCCAGCATCGAGATGTCGACGTGTTGACCGACTCCCGTGCGTTTGGCCTGATGAATGGCCGCGAGCACGCCGATAACGCCAAACAGCGGGGCGGTCAGATCGGCGAACGGCACTCCGATGCGCACCGGCGGATCGGCCGGCCCTCCGGAAGTCATCATCACTCCGCTCAGCGCCTGAATGATGGCATCCATCGCCTTGCCCGTGCCGGAATCGCCGTCGCTTCCAAAACCCGTGATCGAGCAGTAAACAATGCGCGGATTGATTTGTTGGGCGAAGGTGTAGCCGGCGCCCAAACGCTCCAGCGTGCCGCGGCTGAAATTTTCGACGACGACGTCGGCCGTTTTCACCAGATCGGCGTACACCATACGCCCTTCGGGATGCTTCAGGTTCAGCGTGATGCCGAGTTTGTTACGCAGTCGGTTCAACGCTGAAACGGAGACGTCGTCGGCGTGGCGCCGCGCCAGCGTGCCTCCCTCCGACCCTAGGTACGGCGCGTTCGAGCGGCAGCTATCCCCGCCGCCGCTGGGGTTCTCGATTTTGATGACGCGCGCCCCAAGGCCCGCCAGAAGCAACGTAGCGAACGGACCGGCGAGTGCGGTGGTCAAGTCGAGAACCGTGACGTCTTCGAGAGGAGTGTTTTTCATAGACACGCGGCCGACTGAGCCAGTAGAGGGCGGCGCGTAACCATCGTGGGCCAGTCTCCTGGCCTGAATTATACAGAACTAAGACGATTGAGGCCGGCCAATCTGGGGCCAATGTTCGTTCAGTATAATTGAGGACCATGCCGGCATTTGGTTGGTCGCTGAGCTGACAATAGCCTTACGCAAACAGGACTTCTCTTTTGAAAACCAAAACCAGCGCACCTGCCGTGGCCGCCCTGGCCATCTTTGCGATGCCCGCTGCGATCGTTGCGCAGACGGACGAGATCCAGGTTTACGATGCGGAAATCGCGGATCGGGGGGTGTTCAATCTAGAGATCCACACCAACTTCACTCCAGTGGGCCGGAAGGTGCCAGACTTCCCCGGCGGCATTATCCCCAATCATTCCGTGAACGGCGCTGCCGAGTGGGCCTACGGCGTCACCGATTGGTTCGAACAGGGGCTTTACCTGCCGGTATGGAGTCCGTATTCCGAAGGGCGCGGCGGATCGATCAATGGATTTAAGCTGCGGGAATTATTCGTGCGTCCACATGCCGCCGAACATAAGTTCTTTTATGGAGTGAACTTCGAGTTCAGTGTCAATTACAAGTATTGGGAACCGAGGCGATTCACGTCTGAAGTCCGGCCCATCGTGGGCCTGCATCTCCATCGCGTGGATTTTATTTTCAATCCCATCGTGGATACCGAATACGCCGGTGGTTTCGGCAACCTCGAATTCGTTCCAGCCACACGCGTCGCCTATAAATTGAATACCGCCTGGGCGGTGGCCGTCGAAGAATATGCCGATGTCGGGCCGTTGCGTCATTTCGACGCCCTGAACAGCCAGTTCCACGAGGTTTGGGCCGTCACCGATCATCACGGCAAAGGACTGAATATTGAGACCGGCGTTGGCTTCGGCGTAACTGCCGGCGCCGATAAGTTGACGTTCAAATTGATGCTGTCCCGCGATCTGAACTCGCGATCCAAGAACTGAAGAGCGGAACGGATGGTGGGCCCGTGGCGACGTGAACGTCCGTCTCCGTGGTCACGTTGAGAATGTTCCCGGCCCCCACCTGCAATTGGATTCGCTAGGTTCTATAATAAGAATTAAGAGTCCTAAATGCTTCATAGGCTCGGCCCAAAACTTATCCTTTCCCTAACGGTTCTGATCGTTGTCATCAGCTGCATTGCCGGCTTTCTGAATTTTCGGACGCAGAAGAACCTTCTGGTAAGAACCATGGTTACCGGCGCGGACCAACTTTCGCGGAGCATCACCAGCGCTACGTGGCACGCCATGCTGGACGATCATCGTGAAGCTGCCTACGAGATCATGCAGGTAATCGCTGACAAGCATGGCGTGGACCGTATACGGATGTTCAACCGCGATGGCCAACTGCGGTATTCCACCGATCCTCAGGAGCCTCGCAGCATGACTCTGGTCCACGATGAAGTCTGCAGCGCCTGTCACGGTCAAGGCAAGGTCACCGAGAATCCCGCCCCCAAGTCCCGCGTGCGCTATGCCACTTCGCCGGAAGGCAACCGGACACTCAACATCGTCACACCGATTTTCAACGAGCGCTCGTGCAACAGCGCCGCCTGCCACGCGCATCCCGCAAAAATTAAGGTGCTCGGTGTGCTGGACGTGGCGCTGCGGCTGGATCCGGTCGAGCAGCAGACGCGGGCCATGACTCTGCAGGCCGTGCTTTCCACCGCGCTGATGGTCGTCATCGGAGCCGCATTCGTCATTCTGTTCACGCGCAGGTTCGTGGCGACGCCGATCCAGGAATTGATCCGGGGTACCAAGGCAGTCGGCGTCATGAACCTGGACCGCCCGATTGAAATCGATCATCGCAGTCGAGAGCTGGATGAGCTGGTGGACTCGTTCAATTCGATGCGCGGGCGCTTGAAATCTGCCGTGGCGGATTTGAATGAACTGACGCAGACGCTCGAGAGCAAGGTTGCCGAGAGGACCGGGCAGTTGCAGGCTGCCCACCGCAAGCTGCTGCAAACCGACCGGCTGGCATCGCTGGGCCAACTCGCGGCCAGCGTCGCCCACGAGATCAACAATCCCGTTTCGGGCGTGCTCAATCTTTCGATGCTGCTCGAACGATTCATGGCGAACGGACAATTCCCAGCCGGGAGGGAAGAGGAGTTCCGCAAGTATCTCAACCGCATCTCTACGGAAACCAGCCGGGTGGGGCGCATCGTCTCCGACCTGCTGGCCTTTTCGCGGCGCTCCAAGCCGCAGCGCGCGCCCGCCGATCTCAATAAGCTGGTGCGGTCGACACTCGGGCTGGTCGGCCACAAACTCCAGTTGAGCAACACCGAAACGGTCCTCGACCTCGCGGACAACCTGCCATTTGTCGAATGCGATTCCTCGCAGATCCAGCAGGTGATTCTGAATCTCGTCATGAACGGTTCAGAAGCTATGCAATCCATGCATGGCGGCAGGCTCACGGTTCGCACCAGGCTGCTGCCCGGTGGAAAGTCTGCGGAACTGCGCGTCCAGGATACAGGCGAAGGGATCGCTCCCGAGAACCTCGCCAAAATATTCGATCCTTTCTTCACCACCAAGGCGGAAGGGAAGGGGGTTGGACTGGGCCTGGCAGTTCTATATGGGATCGTGGAGGCGCACGAAGGGGAAATCGATGTCACCAGCCAGCGGAATGAGGGCACCACGTTTACGGTCACTCTCCCGCTCAAACCGGGGAGTGCGGCGGGACCCGGAGAAATACAGGGCCATGCGGCGTGAACAACCTCTATATCGTGGCCGTGGGGAGCGTGGCATCCGAGGTAATGGACTGGCTGGACAGCGCTGCCGCGGAGTGGTTCCCGTTTCCCGTGCGGCGGCTGCCTTCGCTCGCGATTCCGGAGGGCTCCTATGACGCGGCGCGTCAACAATACCAGTCGGTGGCGGTTATGAAGGCTCTCGCGCAAACCGCCCCGCGCGATGCGGCGCGCCTGCTCGGTGTCACAGAAGTGGATCTGTCGATTCCCATGCTCACCTTCCTGTTCGGCCAAGCCCAACTGGGCGGGCCTGTTGCCGTGGTATCGCTCTGCCGGCTGCGCCAGGAATTTTACGGTTTGCCGGCCGATGACGGTTTGCTGCGCGAGCGCACTATCAAAGAAATGCTGCATGAACTGGGGCACACGTTCGGCTTGACGCATTGCTCGGAACCCCAGTGTGCGATGAGTCTGGCTACGCATGTCGACCGGGTGGATGCCAAAAGGGAACGTTACTGCGCCCGATGCGGGACCCAGTTGGCGCACCGGCTGGGCGCCACGAACGGAGGATCAATATGAAAGGCGTCTGGCCAATTCTGATCGTGGACGATGAAGAGGTGATGTGCGAATCGATGGCCGCGTGGCTGCGCGAAGACGGCTATCGCGTCGACACCGCAGCGAACGGCCGGAAGGCCCTGGAGTTCGCCCAGTCCACCGACTACGCTATCTACTTCGTCGATTTGAAGATGCCGGGAGGCATGGATGGCATCGAGACCATGATTGAGATCCGCCGCCTTCGTGCGGACGCAGCCATCATTATCATTACCGCGTATGCTACGGTGGACACCGCCATTCAAGCGATGAAGGAGGGCGCGCAGGAGTACATCGTCAAGCCATGCAACCCGCAGGAAATCTCCTTGCTGGTGTCGCGCATTCTCAAGCTCAAAAAGTTGCAGCGCGAAAATGCCATCCTGCGCAAAAAGATCACGCGCCAGTATCGCCACTCGGATGTGGTCAGCAAGAATCCCCGCATGGAGGAGATTCTGGCGTTGGCACGGGAGGTCGCCAGCCTTCGCAGCACCGTGCTCATCCGCGGCGAGAGCGGAACCGGGAAAGAACTGGTGGCGCGCGCCATCCATTATTCCGGCGACCGCGCCGATAAACCGTTCATCACGGTAAGCTGCGCCGCGCTCTCGGAAACGCTGCTGGAGAGCGAGTTGTTCGGCTATGAAAAGGGCGCGTTCACGGGGGCCGGCGCACAAACCAAGGGTAAATTCGAACTGGCCAATAGCGGCACCATTTTCCTGGATGAAATCGGCGACATCTCTCCTAAGCTTCAAGCCGATCTGCTGCGCGTGCTGCAGGAGCGGCGTTTCTATCGAGTGGGCGGGGGCGAAGAGATTCAGGTGGATGCGCGGGTCATCACCGCCACCAACAAGGATCTGGCCGACGAGGTGCAACAAGGCCGCTTCCGCGACGACCTGTACTATCGTGTCAACGTGATCGAAATCCGCATACCGCCGCTGCGCGAGCGGCGGGAGGACATACCGCTGCTGGCGGAGCACTTCGTGGAGCGCATCGGGCACGAACTGGGCAAAGACATCGGCGGCATTTCCGAGGATGCGCTGAAGCTACTCATCGAGTACGACTGGCCCGGAAATGTCCGCGAGCTGCAGAATGTCATCGAGCGGGCGATTGTAACTTGTCACAACGGCATGTTGGGTGAATGCGATTTTGCCTGGCTGGAACAGCGGCTGGGCGCGCATGAGCCGTGGAAGGTTCCAGACGTTCCCTTGAGCGAGCTCGAGCGACAAGCCATTATCGCTGCCCTGGAACGGAAGCAGGGGAACGTGAAAGAGGCAGCGGCGGCACTGGGCATCGACCGGTCCACACTGTACGACAAGCTCAAGCGCTATGAGATTGCGCGGTGAGCTGAGCGCTCATGCTTCCAAAAAAGGGCCTGCCAGCTGCCTCCATCTCAAACCGCAGGCCGTCTACTCTAACTCCGGCAGTTGCTCGGGCGGAATCAGCAGACGAATCGATCGGCCCTGCCCGGCAACCCTCTCGATGAATCCTTCCGCTTCCAACCTGAGCACCATCTGGTGCACCGATGGCGGCGATACGGTGAAATACTTCTGCATGTCGGATTCGGCTGGCGCCACTCGGTGAATCTTGGTGTAGTGGAAAATGAATGCCAGGTACTGCCCTTGCTTCGCGGTGTAAGGCTTCCTTGTCACTGTTGCTCAATTGTACGTGACGGTCTGCCGTTATTCTGGCTATAACGTACTTGGCTCACTCGCTAGGAACTTGTTGAAATAAGGCTTCCCGATCAAGAAGTGCATCGGGTTGACATCGTCTTTTCGCGAATCACTGCCGAAATTGATAGTGCAGAGACCCCGCCGACCGCTTGGCGTGTTGAAAAATGCCGTTTTTCGGCGTCTCTTCACACTTCGGCCGCTTGGACCTTCGGAAGCCGCCAGAGATTGAAGGCCGCAGCGGTCATCAGAAATTGCCAGGCCACGTTCCGCAGGCCGC
>DATJAK010000140.1:0-7835 GCA_035516375.1 Bryobacteraceae bacterium | reverse complement strand
TCGATGCACAGGATATTTCGGGTAACTGGCAGGGTACAGTCAAAGCGGGACCGCAGGAACTCCGGGTAATTGTGCGGATTGCGCCAGGCAACGGCGGAGGATGGAAGGCCACGCTCTCCAGTATTGACCAGAGCCCGGATTGGGGCGCGAGCCTGCCCGCCGACACGTTTACTTTCGAACGCCCCGCGGTCAAATTTAAGCTCGACTCCATCCGCGGCAGCTACGATGGCAAGCTCAGTGCCGACGGGTCCACCATCGCGGGCACCTGGACTCAGGGTCTGGCCCAGCCGCTCGATTTTCGGCGGCCCACGCCAGAAACCGCCTGGCAAGATCCGTCGCCGCATGCGGTACAGTTTGTAACCGTGGACAAAGACGTTAAGTTGGAAGTTCTCGATTGGGGCGGCTCCGGACGGCCCATGGTTCTGCTGACCGGCCTCGGCAACACGGCTCATGTCTACGACAAGTTCGCGCTCAAGCTCACCGGCGCCTATCACGTCTACGGCATCACACGGCGCGGGTTTGGCGCTTCCAGCGTTCCCGATTCCGGGTACACGGCGGATCGGCTCGGTGACGACGTGCTCGCCGTCCTTGACTCGCTCAAGCTCAATCGGCCGGTGCTGGTGGGTCATTCGGTTGCTGGGGAAGAATTAAGTTCGGTGGGTTCGCGGTATCCCAAGAGGGTCGCTGGCCTGGTCTACTTGGAGGCCGGCTACGCGTACGCATTCTCGGCGTCCGGATCTGCCCCGCCTGCCCCATTTACCACTGCTATGCCAACCGTCACCCAGGCGATCATCGCTGGCGGCCAGCCGTACACTAAGGTTCCTGTGCCGATTCTGGCGATCTTTGCCGCCCCTCACGACCTGGGGCCTTTAGCGCCCAGCGACCCCAAGGAGCGCGCCGCAAAGGAAGCGGCCGATGAAGCTGCAGTGGGCGCCCAGGCCAAAGCGTTCCAAACCGGCATACCCTCGGCGCGAGTGGTTCGCTTGCCGCATGCCAACCATTACGTTTTCCTGTCGAACGAGGCGGACGTGCTGCGCGAAATGAACACTTTCGTTAGCAGTGTACCCTAGCGAAAACGCCCATTTTCCGGCCTTTCTGCCACTAGCCACTCAGAGCTATACTCCTGCTTCTATGGCCGTTGGTATACTTCTCTCCGTACGTCCGTTGTAACGGGTTACTCTGCATGTGGATCGTCCGGTTAGCGCTACGCCGCCCTTACACGTTTGTCGTCATGGCGATCCTGATCGCCATTCTGGGCGTCACTGCAATCGTTACGATGCCCGTGGATATCTTCCCCTACATCGACATACCCATCGTGAGCGTGGTGTGGCAATACACCGGGCTGTTACCCGAAGAGATGGAAAAGCGGGTGGTCACGAATTTCGAGCGCGGCCTCACCTCGAACGTAAATGACATCGAACACATCGAGTCGCAGTCATACAATGGCATCGCCGTCGTTCGCGTCTACTTCCATCCCAACGTTCACGTAGACATGGCCGTGGCGCAGGTGACTTCGCAAGCGCAAAGCGCGGTCCGCCAGATGCCGCCTGGAATGTTTCCGGCCAATGTCTTCAAGTACGACGCCGCGAGTGTCCCGATCCTGCAGCTCGGATTATCTAGCAAGACTTTGCGCGAACAGGATCTGTTCGACCTTGGCAACAACTTCATCCGAACTCCGCTCGCCACCGTGCAGGGCGCGAATGTCTCGTACCCGTTTGGCGGTAAGAATCGATCCGTGATGGTGGATCTGAACCTGGATGAGCTCTACGCCAAACAGCTCGCGCCGATCGACGTCTCGAACGCACTCAATCTGCAAAACCTGATTTTGCCTGCGGGAACTGCCAAGCTGGCGGACAAGGAATACCAGATCCGCGTCAACAGCAGCCCGGAAGTCTTGGATGATCTGAACAATCTGCCCATCAAGACGGTGAACGGCGCGACGGTGTTCATTAAAGACGTTGCGCAGGTGCGCGATGGTTTTTCGGTTCAGACCAATATCGTGCGCACCAACGGCTCGCGCGGGGTCATGATGACCGTAACGCGCACGGGCCAGGCGTCGACGCTGGCGATTGTGAATGCGGTGAAGCGCGAGCTGAAACGGGTTCTCCTCACGGTTCCACCGGAATTGAAAGTCACCGCCCTAGCCGATCAATCGGTGTTCGTGCTGGCCTCCATCCGCGGCGTGGAGCGCGAGGCATTGATTGCGGCCGGTTTGACGGCCTTGATGATTCTGATGTTCTTGGGGAGCTGGCGCAGCACGCTGATCGTCTGCATCTCGATTCCCCTTTCGATCCTTTCCTCGCTCTGCATTCTCAGCCTTCTGGGTCAGACCGTCAACGTGATGACGCTCGGCGGGCTGGCGCTGGCGGTCGGAATTCTGGTGGACGATGCAACCGTGGCCATCGAGAATATCCACCGCAATCTCGGGCTCGGCAAACCGCTGGTACGCGCGGTGATCGACGGAACTGCGCAGATCGCCATCCCGACCTTTGTTTCCACGCTGGCGATCTGCATCGTCTTCGTTCCGGTGCTGCTGCTGACGGGAACCGCGCGGTACCTGTTTACGCCGCTGGCCATGGCGGTTGTCTTTGCCATGCTGGCTTCGTACCTTCTGTCGCGAACCCTGGTTCCGACGATGGTGGCGTATCTGCTCGAGTCCGAAGCTGATCTGTACGAGAAGGGAGACGAGGGAGAAACTCGCGGCGGCAAGGGCTTGATCTGGCGCCTCCACTATCTGTTCAACACGTTTTTTGAGAAGACCCGCTACTTCTACGTTGGACTTCTCGATTGGTCGTTGCGCCATCGCGGACCGGTCCTGGCCGCGTTCATGGCTCTCTCGGTGGCGTCTTTGGGCCTCGTCTGGTTAGTGGGCGAAGATTTCTTCCCGGACGTAGATTCCGGAAACATGCGGCTTCATGTGCGAGGCCCGGCGGGCACTCGAATCGAGGAAACCGAACTGCGATTTGCGTCGGTCGATCGCGAGATTCGCGACGCGATCCCGCCGCGCGAGCTGGATATGGTGCTGGACAATATCGGCGTCCCCAACAGCTGGACCAGTCTGGCCCAGGGGGACGTGCCAACCATTTCGAGCGCCGATGGCGAGGTTTTGATTTCACTGAACAAGGAAAAGCACGGCTCGGTTCGCGACTATGAAGTCTTGCTGCGGAAGCGCCTGCGCGATAAGTTTCCGGATACGGAATTTTTCTTCCAGCCGGCCAACATCACCACTCAAATTCTGAACTTCGGGCTTCCGGCGCCGATCGACCTGCAGGTAGTGGGCCGCGACGCTGAAGATAACTACAAGATCGCCGAACGACTGGCCGCTAAGATTGCCTGTATCCCCGGAGCCGCCGATGTGCACGTGCACCAGGTGATCGACCAGCCGGAAATCCGGCTGAATGTGGACCGGGTGAAGGCTGCGCAGCTCGGCATGACGCAACACGATGTCACCAGCAGCTTGCTGATTTCTCTCAGCGGCAATGGCGCCATTGCGCCCAACTTTTGGGTGAACTGGAACAACGGCGTCAACTACAACGTGGGTGTGCAGACGCCGCAATACCGCGTCAACAGCCTCGACGCCCTGCTTCGGACGCCGGTTTCGATTCCGGCGAGCGCTATCAGTTCCACCACTGCCGGTTCGATGGCGGGCACGGCGGGCGGCGGAATCGCTTCGGTGGGCGCCTCTCCGAGCGGCGCTTCGCAGGCGTATGGAAATCCGGGCGCGATCGAAGGCGGCACGCAACTGCTCTCCAACCTGGTAACCACGAAGCGCGACTACGCTCCGGTGATTGTCAACCACTACAACGTATGGCCGGTGTTTGACGTATATGCCAACGTGGACCGGCGCGACTTGGGCGGCGTCGGAGCCGCAGTGGAAAAAATCATGCGCGATGAAGAGCCGCATTTACCGCGCGGCAGCACATTCGCACTGAGAGGGCAGATCGATACAATGAAGTCGTCGTTCTTCCGGCTGGGCTTGGGTATGGCCTTCGCCGTGGTTCTGGTGTATCTGCTGATGACCGTGAACTTTCAGTCGTGGCTCGACCCCTTCATCATCCTGACGGCACTGCCGGGCGCTCTCGCCGGGATTCTGTGGATGCTCTTCGTCACGCACACGACGCTGAGTGTTCCGTCGTTGATGGGCGCGATCATGTGCATCGGTGTGGCCACCGCGAACAGTATTTTGATGGTTACGTTTGCCAACGACGAACGTGCCGTGGTGGATTCGGCTCGCGAGGCGATGCTCTCGGCGGGACACGCCCGCATCCGGCCTGTGCTCATGACCGCAACCGCCATGGTGTTGGGCATGCTTCCCATGTCGCTCGGGCTGGGAGAAGGCGGAGAACAGAATGCGCCGTTGGGGCGCGCGGTGATTGGGGGGCTGATGTTCGCCACCGTCACTACGCTTTTTGTTGTCCCCATCATATATAGCTACCTGCGGCACAAACCTCCGATCGATCATGAGCGCCGCCTGGCCGAGAAGGAACAGCAAGGGCTCGAACCGCGGTGGGATGGGCGCGGTAACTTCTGATCATCATGCGCCCGATGAATCCCAATCCGCCTGAATCCGGCCGCCTCGACGTGGAGCAGAGCACCGAAGAACGCCTGCGCCGCGAGAACGAAGATCTCCGCCGCCGGTTGCAGGAGCACGAAGCGCGGGAGCACGGCGTGGCGCCGCGCGGGGTCTGGCACCCGTCCGGACTTACGATTACCGTGATCCTGCTCGGACTGACTGTCTTGATCGTCGCGGCATTCTTCGCCGGCTACATTCCGCTGCGCAAGCGGCAGGCCCTCATACAAAGCGAGGCGCAGGCCTTCGAGCAGTCTCTTCCGCGCGTGGAAGTGATCCAGGTGGAGCGGTCGTCTCCTCGCAGTGAGCTGGTGCTTCCTGGCAGTATTGAGGCGGTCACCGAGGCTCCGATTCTGGCCAGGGCGGATGGCTACATCAAGCGGCGCATGGCAGACATTGGCGATCGCGTCAAAGCGGGCCAGCCGGTGGCCGAAATCGAAGCGCCGGAACTCGAAGATCAAGTGCGCCAGGCGAAGGCGACCTTGGAGCAGACGCAAGCTGTGCTCGATCAGGCACAGGCTAGTCTGGAACAGGGCAAGGCCAACATGGGCATTGCCAAACTGACGGCGGATCGCTGGCGCGAACTGGCCGCACAGGGAGTGGTCTCGAAGCAAGACAACGACAACTATCAAGCCCAGTATCAGGCCCAAGTGGCGAACGTCCAGGCGCTCGAAAAAGCCATCGCGGCGCAGCGCGGCACCATCGCGGCCGCCGATGCAAACCTTTCGCGATTAAACGAAATGGAGAGTTATCGCATCGTGAAAGCGCCTTTCGATGGAGTCATCACGGTGCGCAACGTAGATGTTGGCGCGCTGGTCACTACCGGCAGCACGCTGCTGTTTCGGATCGCGCAAACCAGCACGCTGCGTACGTACGTCAATGTGCCGCAAACGAACGCCAGTTCCATCCGGGTCGGCCAACCTGCTCACCTGAGCGTATCCAATCTGCCGGGCCGGACTTTCACCGGGACAGTCACGCGCACTGCCAAGGCGCTGGACCCAAACAGCCGGACATTATTGGTCGAAGTTCAGGTGCCGAACGCAGATGGGGCTTTGCTGCCGGGTATGTATGCGCAGGTTGATTTCAGCAACTCGAGGCCCGATCCCCCAGTGGTGATTCCGAGCGATGCGCTGATCGTGCGCGCCGATGGCACGCAGGTGGCTGTCGTCGGTCCGGATCATACTGTCCACATGCACAAGATCGTGGTTGGCCGGGATTATGGCGACCGCCTCGAAGTACTGAGTGGCCTTCAAACAGGCGATTCGATCATGACCAATCCCGGCGACTCGGCGCGGGAAGGCGCTCAAGTGAATCCGGTTTCAGCCACCGAGAAGCCTACTTCTGCGAAGTGACCTCGCCGGACGAACGGCGGAAGGCGAAGTAAACCGGCACACCAATCAGCACGATCACGAGGCCTGGAAACGTCGTGGCTGGGCGATACACAAATAACACTGCCAGGATGATTGCGGCGCTTATGACGTACAGCATCGGTACGACCGGATATCCAAAAGCGCGGTAGGGGCGATCGGTTGTGGGGCGGAGCGCACGCAATCGAAATAGACCGGCGATCGTAAGTATGTAGAACAATAGGGCCGCTGAGATTACGTAATCGAGTAAGTTACTGTATAAGTTTCCATAAGTACGGTCGGCAGGATTATAAGTTCGCATTAGAACGAGCAATGCCGCCCATCCTCCTTGCATCAGCAGCGATGCCCCGGGCACGTGTGCCCGATTCACTTTGGCGGCGCGGCGAAAGAATAAGCCGTCGCGCGCCATGGCGTAGTAGGCCCGTGCGCCAGCCAGCAGCATGCCGTTGATGCATCCGAACGTGGAAATCATGATGGCGACAGCCATGAGGGCAGCGCCTGCTACCGGAAAGATGGCTTCTAGCATCGCCGCGGCTACGCGATCCGATGCTGCATGCTGCACTCGCTCTAATGGCAAAACCACCACGTAAGCCAGATTGGCGAAGGTGTAAAGCCCGATCACCATGATCGTTCCCAGGGCAAGTGAGAGAGGAACATTGCGCCTTGGGTTCTTGACTTCACCGGCGGTGAAGGTGATATTGTTCCACGCGTCTGCCGAGAAGAGTGAACCCACTTGCGCCACGCAGATGGCGATGATCAGGCCCATGACTGTTTCTGGTGTGACGCCCGGCGCCACCGGCGTATAACTCTGCGACGTCCACGGGTGAGAGAAGTTAGCCATCACTGCGTTTGCACTCCAGCCGATTAGAAGGCCTATTCCAATTACGGCCAGAAGCGATCCGATCTTGGCAGAAGTAAAAATATTTTGCACGATCTTTCCGTACTGGATGCCGCGGGCGTTGCTCCAGGTAAGTAGTCCAATGAGCAAGATCCCGACTAACTGCGCCGTCGAAACGGAGACCGCATATTTGCTCGAAATGTGAATCGGCGCGATGAGATAGGTGTTCTCGGAAATGCGCGGCCACAAAACTCCGAGATAGCGGGCGAAGGCCACGGCAACCGCGGCTACCGTACCGGTCTGAATAACCAGGAAGAGCGTCCAGCCATACAAAAATCCCCACAGCGGCGACCATGCTTCTCTTAAGTAGACATACTGGCCGCCGGCTTGAGGCATCATCGCCGCGAGTTCGCCGTAAGAGAGCGCGGCCGCGATGGTGAGCAGGCCGGTGATAATCCACGACATCAACAGCCATCCGGCGCTGCCGAGTTGGCGCGACATTTCGGCGGCCACGATGAAGATGCCCGAGCCGATCATGGACCCCGCCACGATCATGGTGGAATCGAACAGGCCAAGACTACGGTTGAGTTGGTCGTGTCCGCCTGAACTCGGTGTAGTTGTTGTCATGTCGGTTGCTGATGTCGACACCCGACGTGGGGCCGGGCCTTTCGGCCCGCCGCCGCGCTTTCGCGCGGCGCGCCGCCTGAAAAGGCGGCGGCAGCCCGAAAGGGCTGCCCCACCAGGGGATCAGATAGCGCGTTCAACAAGGGGTTCTCCCCGAACTTCTCGCCAGCAACAACCGCACGAAATCGGGCAGCTCAAAGAACGACACGATCCCTCCGGCGGGATCGAGCGCCGCCAGCCTTTTCGCTTCGTCCGGATCGTTCATCATCAATATGGATTGAACGCCGACGCTCTTGGCCGTGTTGATCCCTTCGGCTGTGTCGGTCAGAAACAGAGTTCGGTCCGGCCGGAGCGAAGCATGGTCGAGCGCGCGTTTCAGGGGACCGGTTTTGATGCCTGCCGAAGTGTCTCTATCCCAAACATCCGTGAACAATTC
>DATJAK010000139.1:0-7589 GCA_035516375.1 Bryobacteraceae bacterium | reverse complement strand
CCCAACCGCTCGGCGCGCATCGCGTTGCTCAATTACGTGGACGGCGAGAAGCGGTACATCGTGCATCCGGACGGGCTGAAGGTGGGACAGAAGGTGATGTCCGGACCGGAGGCCGATATTCTCGTAGGCAACGCGCTCCCGTTGAAGAACATGCCGGCGGGCACCATCGTGCACAATATCGAGCTGCGGCCCGGGAAGGGCGCGCAGATGGCGCGTTCGGCGGGATCACAGGCGCAGTTGATTTCCAAAGAAGGCGGCGCGGCGCTGTTGAAGCTGCCTTCGGGTGAAGTACGGCGCGTTCCCCTGGAGTGCATGGCGACGGTGGGCCAGGTGGGCAACCTGGATCACGAAAACATATCGCTGGGGAAGGCGGGACGGAGACGATGGCTGGGAAAAACCCCGCACAACCGCGGCGTTTCCATGAACCCGGTGGACCATCCGCACGGCGGCGGCGAAGGCAAGACTTCGGGCGGCCGGCACCCGGTGACGCCGTGGGGGCAGCCCACCCGTGGATTCAAGACCCGCAACAACAAGCGGACCGATAAATGGATCGTGACGCACAAGACCAAGAAGAGGTAGCCGCACATGGGGCGTTCAGTCAAGAAGGGACCGTTTACCGACAAGCACCTGGAAGCCAAGCTGGCCGTGCTGACGGCGGCCAATGAGAAGAAGGTGGTCCGCACCTGGTCGCGGCGATCGACGATTCTTCCGGAGTTTGTGGGGCACACGATCGCTGTGCACAACGGCAAGAAGTTCATCCCGGTGTACATCACGGAGAACATGGTGGGCCACAAGCTGGGCGAGTTTTCACCCACGCGCGTGTTCAAGGGGCATTCGGTGAAGGCAGCGGCGGCGCCGACCGAGAAGATGGCGAAGCCGGCATAAGAGGCAAGCAATGGAAGCCAAGACCAAGATCAAAGCGGAAGCCCGATACATCCGAGTCTCGCCACAGAAGGCGCGGCTGGTGGTGGACCTGATCCGCGGCAAGCAGGCGGGCGCGGCGCTGACCACCTTACGCACCACCAACAAGCGCATCGCGCCCACGGTGGAGAAGGTGCTGCAATCGGCCATCGCCAACGCGACCAACCGGTTCGAGGACCTGGACGTGGACAAGCTGATCGTGTCCGAAGCCTACGTCAACGACGGGCCGCGGATGAAGCGGGTGCGGCCGGCCCCGATGGGCCGCGCCTACCGGTACCAGCGGCGCATGGCGCATATCGTCATCAAGGTGACGGAGAAAGAAGAGTAGATGGGACAGAAAGTTCATCCGTACGGATTTCGGCTGGGATTCAACAAGCCGTGGAGGTCCCGGTGGTTCGCCAAGCAGGGTTACTCGAAGCTGCTGCAGGAGGACCTGGAACTGAAGGAAACCCTGCTGGACCGGCTGAAATCGGCCGGCGTCAGCGCGATTGAGGTGGACCGGCCGGGGAACAAGCTGCGGGTGACGATCCGGACGTCGCGGCCGGGCATCATCATCGGACGGAAGGGCGCGGAGATCGAAAAACTGAAGCAGGACATGGCCAAGCGGACCAAGCGCGAGGTCTTCATCGACATCCAGGAAGTGCACAAGCCGGAGCTGGACGCGCAACTGGTTTCGGAATCCATCGGGCTGCAACTGGAGAAGCGCGTGGCGTTCCGGCGGGCCATGCGGAAGGCGGTGGATTCAGCGCTGCGGTTCGGCTGCAAGGGAATCAAGGTGCGGGTTTCGGGGCGGCTGAACGGCGCGGAAATCGCGCGGAGCGAATGGTACCTGCAGGGACAGCTTCCGTTGCACACGCTGCGGGCGGACATCGACTACGGCTTCTCCGAGGCGCACACGACGTACGGCGTGATCGGCATCAAAACGTGGATTTACAAGGGCGAGATTCTGGATCTGACCAAGCGCCGCGGATTGCTGCCGGAGCCCGAGCCGCGCCGTGAGCCGCGCGAACGCCGCGAACGGGGCGAGCGCGGAGGACGCGGGCGCGAGCGTGGCTTTGAGCCACATGGGGCAGCGCCGACGAGCGCTCCCGGACCGGAAGTGACAGGCCCTGCAACCCAGACGCCGCCGCCCGATCTGCCGCGTCCGGCGATGCGCCCGGCGACGCCGATTCTGCCTCCGCTCATGTCGCCGCAGCAGCCGTCCTGGAAACAGGAGGCGCGGCAGGAAGCGCAGCCGCAGGCTCCGGCGGAAACGAAGCCCGACACAGAAGGCCCGGCTGGAACGCCCGAGGGCGGGACGGCGCCTAGCAGTTCGGGCGAAAAACAGTGAGGGATTGAGGACAAACCGCCATGATGATGCCAAAGAAGGTGAAGTACCGGAAGCAGCAACGCGGCCGCATGGCCGGGAAGGCGTGGCGCGGGTCGTCAATTTCCTACGGCGAGTTCGGCTTGAAGGCCCTGCAATGCGGGTGGATCACGGACCGGCAGATTGAAGCCGCGCGCGTGGCCATGACACGTTCGATCAAGCGCGGCGGCAAAGTGTGGATCCGGCTGTTCCCGGACAAGCCGATCACCAAGAAGCCGGCCGAAACCCGTATGGGTAAGGGCAAGGGCGCTCCGGAACAGTGGGTCGCGGTGATCCGGCCCGGGAAGATCCTGTTCGAGATGGAGGGCGTGGACCGGGCGACCGCGGATGCCGCCATGCGGCTGGCCGCCCACAAGCTGGCGATCAAGACCCGCTTTGTCAGCCGGGACGGGGAGTGACGGATATGAAGCCGCAGAAAGTTCGCGACCTCGACGATAGCGAATTGAAGAACCAGTTGCGTGAAATGGACGAGCAGATCTTCCGTCTACAGTTTCAGATGTCGATGGGGCAGATGGAAGGGCTGAAGAAGGTCCGCGCCATGCGAAAGGACCGGGCACGCATCTACACTGTTCTGCGCGAGAGAGAACTCGCGGCGGAGAAGAAATAGCATGACCGAGGGATTCAAGAACGAGAAGGTCGGCCAGGTGGTGTCGACCCAAATGCAGAAGACCATCGTGGTCGAAGTGAGCCGCCGCGTGCCGCACCCGCTTTACAAAAGGATCGTCGCCAAGCGGAAGAAGTTCTACGCGCACGATGAAGAAGGCACCGCGCAGAAGGGTGACATGGTGCGCATCGTGGAGTGCCGGCCGCTGAGCAAGCTGAAGCGGTGGCGGCTGGCGGAAGTAGTGAGGCGGGCGGCGCAGGTGAGCACGCAGCCGGAAGAGCTGGATGTGAAGATTTAGCTTTCAGCGATCAGCGTTCAGCAATCAGCTTGACAACGGTTTGGCTGAGAGCTGATGGCTGAGAGCTAAAAAGGAGCCGGGGACAGGCAGCTCTGTCCACGCGGCGCACAAAAACGCGCCTTGGGACAGAGTAGCCAGTCCCCGGATAGTGAATATGATTGGAATGCGAACGATTCTCGAGGTGGCCGATAATTCCGGCGCGCGGAAGCTCTCATGTATTCTGCCGCGAGGCGGCGACCTCGGCCTGCGTGCGGGGCTGGGCGATGTCATTACCGCCAGCGTGAAAGAGGCCGCTCCGGATTCGGCGATCAAGAAGGGCAAAGTGGTGCGCTGCGTGGTGGTTCGGATGCGCAAAGAGACGCGGCGCAAGGACGGCACTTATATCCGGTTCGATTCGAACGCCGCGGTGTTGATCAATGAGGTGGGCGAGCCGGTGGGCACGCGCGTGTTCGGACCTGTCGCGAGGGAGCTGCGCGACAAAAAATTCATGAAGATCGTTTCACTGGCCCCCGAGGTAATCTGATGGCAATTGCAAAAAGGAAACCGGCGGAGCAGGTCCGGATCGACTTAAGGAAGGAAGACACGGTCAAGGTGATTTCCGGCCGCGACAAGGGGAAGACCGGCCGTGTCCTGCGGGTGGACCGCGAAGCGGGCAAGGTGCTGGTGGAACACGTGATGATGATCAAGCGCCACACGCGTCCCAATCCGTCCAAGCAGATCAAAGGCGGGATTGCGGAGCGGGAGAGCGCGATCGCGGCGTCCAACGTGCTGCTGTTATGCCCGGGCTGCAACAAGGCCGTGCGCGTGGCGCACCACGTCGATCATATGCCGGGGGGAAAGACGCGGCGCGTCAGGGTCTGCCGGAAGTGCGGCCAGACCATCGACAGGAAGTGAGGATTCCATGGCGGCACGTTTGAAAGCGCATTATCAGAAAAAGGTTGTTCCGGCGCTGGCCAAAGAATTCGGGTACAAGAACCTGATGGCGGTCCCGAAGCTGGACAAGATCTCGATCAACATCGGCATCGGCGAAGCCACGCAAAACGCGAAGTTGATGGATGGCGCGGTGAATGAACTGGGCCAGATTGCCGGGCAGAAGCCGGTGATCACCAAGGCGCGGAAATCGATTTCGCAGTTCAAGCTGCGCGAGGGACAGTCGATCGGGTGCATGGTGACGCTGCGCGGCGAGCGGATGTACGAGTTTTTCGACCGGCTGGTGAACGTGGCACTGCCCCGCGTGCGCGATTTTCGTGGGGTTTCCACCAAGAGCTTTGACGGACGCGGGAATTACACGCTGGGCGTCAAGGACCAGTTGATTTTCCCGGAGATCGATTACGCCAAGGTGGAAAAGACCAAAGGCATGAATATTTCCATCACCACCACGGCCCGCACCGACGCGGAAGGCTTGGCGCTGCTGCGCCAGATGGGGATGCCGTTCCGGCAATAAGGAGTTCGACAGAGAAAGATGGCCACCACTGCAAAGATTGCGAAGGACCTGAAACTGGAGAAGGCCAGGAAGGCCAAGACGCCCAAGTTACGATGCCGGCAGCGCAACCGCTGCTGGCGGTGCGGCCGCCCGCGCGGCTACCTGCGCAAGTTCGGCGTGTGCCGTTTGTGTTTCCGGCAACTGGCGCTGAATGGGGAGATTCCGGGAGTGATCAAGGCGAGTTGGTGAAGGAGCGATTCGCAATCAGCGGTCAGCGAGTTAAAGGCTGGCGGCTGAGAGCGGATAGTTAACAGGAGTTTTATGATAACCGATCCCATTGCCGACATGCTGACTCGCGTACGGAACGCGATTCAGGCTCGCCACCCGAAGGTGGACGTGCCGGCTTCCAAGCTGAAGACTGAAATCGCGCGCATCCTGAAAGAAGAGGGGTACATTGCCAACTTCAAGGTGGCGGACGAAGGCGCGAAGCGGACGATCAAGATTTATTTGAAGTACGGCCCCGGCAACTCGCCGGTGATTTCCGCCATCGAGCGCGTGTCGCGCCCGGGATGCCGTGTATACGTCGGACAGACCGACATTCCGCGGGTTCTGGGCGGCCTCGGAATCAACATCCTGACCACGCCGCGCGGAGTAATGACCGGCCGGGATGCACACAAAGAGCACGTCGGCGGCGAGATCCTGTGCCGGGTATGGTGAGGTTCTGAACTATGTCTAGAATTGGCAAAAAGCCGATCCCGCTGCCGGGCGGCGTGAAAGTGCAGATCGGCGAGCAACTGGAAGTGACCGGACCCAAGGGCAGAGTCACTGTGCCGATTCCCCAGGGCATTATCGTCCAACAGGGTAAAGGCACGCTGGAGGTGAAACGCGCTTCCGATGACCATGCGGCCCTGCACGGGTTGACGCGCGCGCTGGCAGCAAACGCGGTGCAAGGCGTCTCCACGGGGTTCACCAAGGAACTGGACATTGTGGGCATCGGCTACCGCGCCGATGTGAAGGGCAACATCGCGACGTTTACGCTGGGCTATTCACACCCCATCGAAGTTCTGCTGCCGGATGGAATCAAGATGACGGTCGATAAGCAGACGCACGTGGTGCTGAGCGGCTATGACCGGCAGTTGCTGGGCCAGGTGGCGGCGAACATCCGTGCGCTACGCAAGCCGGACCCTTACAAGAACAAGGGCATCCGCTACACCGGAGAGACGCTGCGCAAGAAGGTTGGAAAGACCGGGGCTGGTGCGAAATGATTCGTAAGAGCGAGAAGAAGGAAGTCAGGAGCCGCATCCACGCGCGCATCCGGCGCAAGCTGCGCGGCACTGCCGAGCGTCCGCGGCTGGCGGTGTTTCGCAGCGTGGCGCACATTTATGCCCAGGTCATCGACGACAGCGCGGGCCAGACGCTGGTGTCGGCATCATCGGCGGACAAGGCGGGCAAGGGCGTTCCCAGGTCCGGCGGTAATGTCGCGGCGGCCAAGACGATCGGCAAACTCGTGGCCGAGCGCGCCAAAGAGAAGGGTATCAAGCAAGTGGTCTTCGACCGCGGTGGTTACGTATATCACGGGCGCGTGAAAGCGCTGGCTGATGCGGCGAGAGCGGCGGGACTGGAGTTCTAATGGCTACTACGATAGTGAAGCGCATCGATCCGGCTGCTCTCAACCTGAAGGAGCAGGTGGTGGCGATCAACCGCGTCACCAAGGTGGTGAAGGGCGGGAAGAATCTCAGCTTTTCGGCGCTGGTAGTAATTGGCGACCCGTCGGCTAAAGTGGTCGGCTACGGTGTGGGCAAGGCCAAGGAAGTGCCGTCGGCGATCCGCAAAGGCATCGAAGCTGCTAAAAAGGGGCTGCGCAAGGTCAACGTGTTGGAAACCACGATCGCACACCAGGTGCTGGGCGTGTATGCCAGCTCGCAGGTGCTGCTCAAACCGGCTCCTGCCGGGACCGGAGTCATTGCGGGCGGCGCGGTGCGGGCGGTAATCACGGCCTGCGGCATTCCGAATGTGCTGACCAAGTCCATCGGGCGGCGCAACCCGCACAACGTGGTGAAGGCGACCATCGTGGCGCTGGAATCCCTGCGCGACAAGAGCGCGGTTGCCGACATGCGCGGCTTGGCGGTGGAGAAACTCTAATGGCAGGGACAATCAAGATCAAGCTGGTGCGGAGCCCGATCTGCACACCGGAAAAGCACAAGAAGGTCGTGAAGGGGCTCGGCTTGCGGAAACTGAACCAAGTGGTGGAGCGGCCCGATTCACCGGTGTTCCGGGGGATGGTAAAGAAGGTGCCGCACCTGTTGGCGATTGTGGAGTAAAGGGAATGGGCCGCGAATGCACGCGAATGAACATGAATAAGACTAAGACGGGTTTCTATTCGCGTTCATTTGCGTCTATTCGCGGCTAAAGTGGAGAGTTTTTTATGAACCTCAGCAATTTGAAACCACCGGCCGGACAGAAGAAGGGCCGCAAGCGCATCGGGCGCGGCATGGGGTCGGGCCACGGCAAGACGGCCACGCGCGGGTCCAAGGGGCAGCACGCCGGCACCGGGTTCAGCCAGAAACGAGGTTTCGAGGGTGGCCAGATGCCCCTGCACCGCCGCTTACCCAAACGGGGGTTTACCAATATCTTCAAGAGGCAGTACGCGATCATCAATCTGAATCGCCTGGAAAAGCTAGAAGGCGACTCTTTCACGGTGGATCGGTTGATGGAGCTGGGCGTGATTAAGAAGCTGGGCGAAGGACTCAAGGTGCTGGGCACGGGCCAGTTGACTCGCAAGATTACGGTGGAAGCCCACCAGTTCTCGAAGTCGGCGCTGGACAAGATCCAGAAAGCCGGCGGAACGGCGCAGGTGATCGGCGCGGCAACGGAGTAAGCGCCGGGAATCGAAGGGAACCATGAAGTTTTTTGAAGCGTTCGCGAACATCTTCCGCGTTCCAGACCTCCGCAAGCGGGTGTTCTTCACGCTGGGGCT
>DATJAK010000138.1:0-53573 GCA_035516375.1 Bryobacteraceae bacterium | reverse complement strand
CCGGCGCGGAACAGGCTCGGCAGCTTGCCCCACGAATCGCCGCCCGGCTCGCCTTCCTTGGCGATGGTGTGAAACTTCCAGACAAGCTTGCCGTCGTTGGCATCGTAGGCGCTGATGAAACACTTTTCGTCGCGGTACTGGGAACACACGTTGCCGCCCAGCCCCTGGAGGACTTTGCCCTTCACGATCAGCGGCCCGCTGCTGGTGCTGTAATTGCCGTACTTGCGATCGCCGATCACGGTGTCCCAGACGTTCTTCCCCGTGCGCGCATCGAGCGCATAAATGTGCGCGTCGCTGGTGGTGACGTACACCTTGTCCTGGTAAATCGCCAGGCCGCGCTGCGAGCTGCCGGTATCGGTGGTGCCGACGCGATTCTCCCAGATCAGATCGCCGGTGCGCGCGTCGATCGCCTGCACCATGCTTCCGGGATTGTTAAGGAACATGATGCCGTTGTGGACCACGGGTGCCGGCTGGTTGGTGCCCTCGTTCATCGCCCAGACCCAGGCGAGTTGCAGTTCCTTCACGTTCTGCGCGGTGACCTGGTTTAGCGGGCTGTAGTTGGTGGCGTGGTAATCGTGGCGGATCATGAGCCAATCGCTGGGATCGGGATTTCGCAGCATGGCGTCGGTAACGGGCGTATAGCTTTTGACCTCGCCCGCAACCGTGAGTCCACGCGGCGTAGGCGGAATGGGAGCCTCGGCCCGTCCGCCAAGGGGCGCTCCCCGATCGCGGCCCGCCGCCGCGCCGCCGCGTCCGCCGGCTTGCGCAACTGTGCGCACCTGGCCGGTCGCCACCGAGCGAATTTCCGTTTTCGTATCGGCAGTGAGCGCCTGGTTACCCGGCCGCGCGCCGTTGGTATCGAGCAGGAACGCCACCACGTTGACATACGCTTCCCGGCCGAGACCGCCGGGATTACCGGGAGGCATGGCGCCTTCGAGGAAGCCGATCAGGTCGCTGGTGGTGCGGTTTCCCCAACTACCCATGAACAGCCCGCCGGCAAGCGGAGCGGCGTTGTTGATGCCGGCCAGGTCGGCGCCGTGGCAGCCGGCGCAACTCGCCTGGTAGATGCCCCGGCCGGTGGCCGCCTGAGCGGCCGTGTACGGCCCTGCCGGCTGTGTTGGCTGAGCTGTGGCCAGGACGCCGCCGGCCGCGAGAACCAGCAGCCCGGACATCAAACGTTTCTCGAGACCGAACATGGGTGTGAATCTCCTATCGCAACAGCCAGCCCCACAGGACGCCATCCGGGGCCTTCTGGCTATGAATCTGGATGTAGAGCCCGCCTTTGCGCAGGCTCTCGATTTGCGGGGGGGTGAGGTCGAACGATCCGCTGAGGCTGCCGCTGACCGCTGGCGAGACCGTCAGATCGCCGATAACCGGCCCGCGGATGCCGGCGGCGCTGGCAGCATGCAATTGGGCCATGCTGGCCGGAGAGCGCAGTCCTTCAAATGAGCCGGTGACGGTGAGTTTGGTTCCGGAGAGCGTGGCGGTGGCCGATCCAATGCCGGCGAGTTCGGCACGCGTGCGAGCGTCGGCGGCAACGGCCGAAAGCCGGGCCTTGAACGACTCCGCAGGCTGCGCCGGCAACCAAGCTGCCAGCAGGAATCCGATGCCGATTGCCGCGGCCGCGGCGCGCCCCACGAAAGCCATAATTCCCCCGAATGAATCTTAAATTCTACTTGAAGTAGAAGGGCGGTGGTGGGACGGCGGCGCCGATGCTGGCGCGCCGCGTTCATCACTGGGGGCGCGCGGCCTCGCGGAAGCGGTAGCCGAAGTGGAGCTCGGTCAGCAAGTACTCGGGCGAAGAAGGGTCATTCTCCAGCTTGCGCCGCAGTTGGTGGACGAAGGTGCGCAGGTACTCCAATTCCTGGCCGTATTCGGCGCCCCAAACCGCGTGCAGCAGCTTCCCGTGGGCGATGGGGACGCCGGGATGGCGCATCAGGTAATGCAGCAGATCAAACTCTTTGGGAGTCAGCCGCAGGACCGCGCCGGCCTTGCGCACGATTCGCCGCGCGGGATCGAGTTCGATTTCGCCGATCACGATTGTGGGCTCCGTTTCGGTAACGGTCGTGGCGGATCGGCGGACCGCCGAGCGCAGCCTGGCTGCGATCTCGGGAATGGAGAACGGCTTGGTAATGTAGTCATCGGCGCCGGCATCGAGCGCCTCGATCTTATCGGACTCGCGATCGCGCACTGAGAGCATCAGGATCTGCAAGTGCGGATCCTTCCGGCGGATGCGCCGGCAGGCTTCAATGCCACCGATGCCCGGCATGTTGACGTCCAACAGAACGGCATGATACTGGTGAGCTTCAATCTCGCGGATGGCTTGTTCGCCGTTCGGGGACTCGCCCACTTCGAAGCCCAAAGCGTCCAGAGTCCTTCTCAGCACCCGGCGCAGGCCCGGATCGTCGTCAGTTACCAGAATGTTTCCGATTGCAGTAGACATGTTTTTAACTCGCGCGTGCGGCCGGAAGAGCCAGGGAGAACGATGTGCCGTAGTCGGTCTCACCATCGGCCCATACGTGGCCGTGATGAGCCTCCACGATCTTCTTGACAATCGAAAGTCCCAAGCCTGTTCCGGCCGGCAAGTGATGGGTTTCAGGCGCCCGATAGAATCGCTCAAAAATGCGTTCGCGCTCCTGAAGGCTAACCACCAGGCCCTTGCTTCGGATCTTCAGGATCACCTCGGCGGCGGTGACTTCGAAGGTGATCTCGATGGGTGATTCGGGCTCGGAATATTTGATGGCGTTATCGACTAACTGCATCAGCGACGTGAGAATGAGCCCCCGGTCGGCAAATATGGGGACTTCGCGGCGTGGGGCGGAGACGCGAATTCGTTCCCGGTCCGCTGGATCGAGCTTGCTGATGGTGCTGTCGATGAGGCGCGAGAAAGACAACCGCTCCCGCCGCGGCTGGAATTCCTCGCTTTCGAGCATGGCCGCCCGCAGCAGGCGCGACGCCAGGTGATCCAGCTTAGCGGCTTGTTCGTCGATATCGGTAACCAGTTCCGTTTGCAACTCTGACAGACCACCAAGAGCGAGAAGTCCGGAACTGGCGGTTCGCGCGATGGTCAACGGCGTCTTAAACTGGTGCGCCAAAGCGTCGAGGACGGCCGTGCGCAGTTGTTCGGTTTGCCGGGCGGCTTGGGCGTGGGACTCTCGTTCGAGAGCGCGCACACGCTCCAGGGCGATTCCGCCCAACGATGCCAGAGCGGTGGCAGCCAGCTTGGTCATGCGGGTGTCGTCGAGCGCCAGGCCGCCTACCGGCCGCTCGCCCAACCGCAGTACGCAACTCCAGGTGCGGGTGGCCTCATCGTAGGTGTCATCACCCAATAGATACGCGTCTCTGGCCTGACTCTCAGCGCCCTGAGGGCCCGCGCCGCTTTGATAGGTTGCCCCCGAAAGCGCATCGTATAACTGCACCATCTTCAGCCCGAAGATCTCGCGGATGAGCGATGTGAGGGCGTTGCCCGCTTCCTCGGAAGTATCGAGGAGCAGGATCCTGCGCGAAGTTTCGTAGAGTCGCTCCATGTCCCGGCGCTCAGCGATAGCTTCTGTGGCACGCAACTGCGCGTGCAACGACAGCCGGCTGATGACCAAGGCGGTGAACTCAAACGCGCCCAGCGCCACCCAGTTAGCCGGGCTATTGACAAAGCTGAATATCGGAGGAACAAAGAAATAGTTCAAGCAAGCCGCGGCCGCAATCGAGACGATGGTAGCGTGCCAGAATCCGCCGTATAGGGCAGCCAAGACAACTAAGACGAGATAGAGAAAACCGCTAAACGCAAACCCCTGGCCGAAGTGGAATGAGGCCCAGGTGCAGACGGTAAGCCCTATTAGCGAGCAACCGAGCGGAAGGACGCCGGAATATCTCGATGACCCCAGCGAGAATAACTTACTTGTCAAATCCATACTGCGCACCTCATCGACTGGTGAGGCCCTGGAGAAGCTCTTCCAGTTATAAGCAGCGATGGATGAAAGAGTCATGAACGTCAGTTACGTTTAAAAAGGGGGCCGTCCAAGAACGGCCCCTCTCAGGGACAATTGGATTCGACGCGACTAGAATTTCACCATGACACCAACGCTGAGCTTAACTTCACTTCTGCGAAGATCGGGGAACCAAACAGTGCCCGGTCCGCCGCAATTCGTATACGCTGTCGCGAGGTCAGTGGCACCGGATGGAGCGCCGCTCATACAGGCGTACTGTGAAGGAACCCCGTTGTTGCCGCCCGGCGGTGTGACACCGCCCCGGCCCGCAAAATACGGAACGTCCGAATGGCGATAACCAACTTCTCCCCACCACGTGATGTACTCCCTGGGCATGTACTGCAGAGTCACCGTGGAATCCCACTGGTGGGCATTTAAACCGGGGCTCTCTGGGAAGTAGGGGGTCCCGGTGAAGGCGTTGGCGCCGTCGATGGGCGGGAGCAGGGTCAGGTAGCGGCCGGGATTTTCCATCATGCCTCCGCCAAGGGTAAGGGCGACCAGGTCCTTATGGAACCAAATCCGGTTGTATTCCATCCAGCCCAGAAAAGCCTGTTTTGGCTGGCCGCCCTTCCCCGTGCAACTCGTGCCGCCACCCGCACCGTACTCGCATCCCAGGTCGCCCGTAAAGGACAACGCCATCTTCGAGACACCGTTGCTTTCCGGCTTGTTATAGTACCGGATCTCGATGCTGTCGTCGGTGTGAATGCGGACGCGGTTCGGAGCGCCTACCGCATCCGTTCCGTTGCCGTAATTGTTGAAGACCATCGACAACCACTCCTTCGGACGCCACAAAATCTGTCCTCCGAAACCATGATGGCCATTTGCCCTAGCATAGGATTGCCAGCCATTGATGATCCATGGCTCGATCTTTAGCTTGTTTGTAGGGAACCACTGAATGCGGAGTCCATTAAAGAACCACGGTGTGTTGGACGAAACATACGACGGCTGATAAGTCCAGTTATCGAAGTTGTAGTAACTGAACAGGCCGATGTACGAAACGAAAATTCCCGCGTCGACGTTGAGCCCGTGATTTACGTTGAAGTGGTAGCCGCCATAGGCTTCCGAGACGTACTTGTAAGCATCCCGCAGGTCCCACTGGCCGACGTCTGGAGTGGCGTCGTTGCGCGGCGTGGTAGTGGCAAACAGTCCTTGCATGAAGAAGATCCTGCCGCGAACGTTTTGCCAATGGAAGTCACCGCCGACGCTCGCCTGTTCTACCTGGAATTCACCGCTGCGGAACGACTCCGTCGCGCCAACGATGGTGTGGTCTATTGGCTGGTTGAAATCGGTCATGAAATGGGTATCGAAGCGAATCTCGGGAGTGAAGAACGGCGTGTCAATCGCAACGTCTTTGTTACGCGAGGTGCCGTTCAACCACGTGTAGTCGGCGTAGGCAAACGGCGTCTGCAGGTCCACCGGGGGAGGCGTAGTTGCCGCCGGGGTTGGGTCTACTGTCTTCGGCGGCAGGGCGGACTGTCCTCCCGCCGGCGGGGCTTGGGCGATTTCGACCGGCTTTGCCGGCGCCACGTCAGCCGCCTTCGCTTCGGCAACCTCAACCGGCTTCGCCAAGGCGAACTGCACGTTCGCATTGGAAGTCCGGTTCTGCGCCACGGCCACGATCAGCGCGGGCGGGTTAGTAAAGCCATCCTTACTCGCCGTGATCAGGTAGGATCCGGGCGGCAGGTCCTTCATCATGAAGGTTCCACCGCTGTCCGTAACCGTGCTGTGGTCGAACGTGCCCGCTACATTTTGAATGCCCACCTTCGCGCCAGGGAGCGAGAAACCATCGGGCGCTAAGGTAACTCCGCGCAGCGAGCCGGAGACTCCTTGAGTAAGCTGGACGCTGGCATTGGTCGTTCGATTCGTGGCGACTTCTACGGTAGTAACAGTGGGAGTCGCGAAGCCCTCCTTGGAAGCTGTAATCTGATAGGTGCCCGGAGCGAGATCCTCAATCGCAAACGTTCCCTCGGCGTCGCTGACGAGTTGGCGCGGCGTGGAGCCGGCCAAGCCGCGAATGATGACGTTCACCGCGGCCAAAGAGAATCCGCCCGGCGCCAACGTCACGCCGATGAGCGAGCCGCCTGCTCGTGGCGCGGCCGGCGCAGCTACGGCAGCCTCGGCAGCGATACCAGCCGAAGATTCAGTAGCGGCCTCCGCGGCAAAAAGAGAATGCGAGAGGCTGCCGCCACATGCGAAGACCATCAGCAAACCCAACGCGCGTCGGTTTTCGAACTGCACTTTCATTTCGTTTCCCCCTAAAGACAAGTCAGGACCTTGGCGCAAAACTGCTGGCGTTGTTCAAGGACCGGCTTTGATGAGTGAATGAGCCGTTTGACCACGCAGCAGGCTCGGCTGCGCTTAGTTGGCGCTCAACATTACTTCCACTTTCTGCAAGCCCCGATCACAGCAAGTATGCGGGTGGACCTATGTAAAAGTCATAAAAATGTAAAAAGAACGATGAATGGCGCCGATAACAAGAATCTATGTCGCGAAGGCGCCGGTGTGGCGGAGTTCGACGTGCGACATGAAAGTTTCGTGAACTATCCGAACCTTTGATCATTTCCAGCGCGCCGCGCGGAAGCGCGGTGGCAGCCCGGAAGGGCTGGCCCCACACCTTGATGAACGCCGGCGCGGCGCTATCCAAACCGTTTGCGGTCGCGTGCGTCGATCAGGTCACGCACGGGTTCAGGCACTTGGAGGCGATATCCGAACTTCGGATCGGTGACCAGATACTGGGGATGAGAAGGATCGGGCTCGATCTTATGCCGCAAACTGCGGATGAACAAACGGAGCGAGTGGACGCCTTTGTGCGGGTCGAACCGCCAGAGTCTCTTGATCAGCTCGTTTCGGGGGACGGTCTGGTTCAGATGTGCGGCCAGGCATTCCAGGATGCCGCATTCGGTCGGAGTCAACCTCGTTTTGTGGCCGGTTGCCGTAACGAGCCGCGCTTCCAGATCGACCGTGCGTTCTCCCACGACGAGCCGGCGCAAGCTCCCATCCTGAGTACGAAAACGCCGCAGGGCGGCGCGGACGCGCGCTCGCAATTCGGGAATCACCAGTGGCCTGGTCAAAACGGCATCGACACCGCTAGCCAACAGGGCGTTCCGGCTGTGTTTGTCGGTGCAGTCTGCGACCACGACTAGCATCGTATCGGGAACGGAGCCGCGCCAGGCGTGAGTGGCTTCCAGCAGGAGTTCCGTCACCCGGCAGACGTCGAAAACCACCAGGCAGTAGCCTTCCGCAGGAGCTGCGGTTTGGGCGGCAAGAGGAGCTTCGCGCACCTCGCATCCCTGTCCCAGCAACAACGAGCGGAGCAACTCGCGGTTGGCCACCTCCTCGTAGAGGAGTAGAACCCCTTGAGGTTTCATCAAAAATTACCGGCTTGCTGGGCGTACGTGGCCGCGTGCGAATTCGATCGCGAAGGTCACCGCCCGTGGGCGGCGGCGTGCATCTGCGGATATGGCAGCGGGAGAAGGGGCAAGACCTCCAGTTGACGCTGCTTGCTTCTGGCCGGCGGCTGCGCTGGCAGATCGGCGAGGAGAGCGCTAGCGGCCGGTATCTCCTGGAGGTACCCGAGCACGGCTGCGCGGCGCGCCCATTGCGTGATCAATTGGCGGACGCGCTCCATGGTGACGCCGTACCGCTGCCCTAGGTCATCGCACGACCAGTTATGCACGAAGTAAAGCTCCGCGACCCGCCATTGAATGTCCGCGCGAGATTGGCAGGCGAACACCGGCATCTGTGACGGGAAGGAGATCTGATGGTTCTGTATAGCGCCGCGCAAACGGCGGAGGCTCAGTTGACTAACGTTCACGTCCACCTCGTGCCAATCATGCTTCGGCCTAATTATCGGCAAGAGATTGTGAAAAAGGTATGAAAGTGCAGGTAAACACCGTTTGCCGCCTGTGGGGGCGGGGAGCGTCCATTACTTCGGCGCCACTCAGATGTAGAATAAACTGCCAGAGAGCGGCAACATGCGTCACCGCGAAAAGCCCGCCTGGCCAGCCGCGGCCTCGGCATTCCGGCAGCGACCGCATTCGATAGCCGGGCTGAGCCTGACTCTGCTTTTGAGAATTTCCGCCGGTTTGTTATTCCTGCTCAACTCCAAAGCCGGCGCCGAGGACGACCCGAATCAGTTGCTTTTGCACGTCCGGGAAAACATTGCCGACACAATTAAACGGCTGCCGAAGTACGTGTGCACGCTGACTGTCGATCGGACGCGCTATGAACCAAGCAATCCCGAGTTTGGAACGGAACCGAAGCGCGGAGCGCGCTCCTGCGATCAGGGCGTTGCGGACGCCCGCCGTGGGACCTGGAAGCGATACCCCTCTTCTTCCGACCGTCTGCGGCTCGATGTGGCGGTCAATCGCGAGTCTGGCAGGCAAGACGAAATGTATTCCTGGTCGGGCGAGGAACACTTTAGCGACCGCGACTTGTTTGAGCTTGTACCGGAAGGCGCCATTTCTTCGGGAAGCTTCACCTCGATGCTGGCCTCGATCTTTGGAAACGATGCCGCGCGGTTTTCCTACAACGGCGACGGCACGGTGAAAGGAAAATTACTCGCGGAGTTCGGCTTTCGCATTCCGCTGGAGAGAAGTCAATACCTGTACGTTTTCGGGGACCCGAAACGGCAGATACCTATGGCATACGATGGCACGCTATTGGTGGACCCTGGGAATTCGGACCTGGTGCATCTGAACCTGCGCACCGGACAACTTCCGCCCGACACGGGCGCGTGTGAGGTTACGCAATCGCTCGATTACAGCCGTGTTCGGCTCAACGATGCGGAGTTCCTGCTTCCCGCGGATGCGCGGGTGGTGGCGGTTCACACCGACGGAACACTGGCGGAGAACCATCTCCAGTATTCGGCGTGCCGCGAGTTCCGCTCCCAAGTGAGTGTCCGTTATGACGGCGATCGCCCCGGCGAAGGGCGGGCACTCGAGTTCGAGGCGCCGAGTGCGCCGGCATGGTCGTTGCCCAAGGGCTCGCCCTTCAAGGTAGTCTTCATCGATCCGATCGACACCAAGGTTGCAGCAGCAGGCGATTTAATCCGCGGCAGGTTGAAAACCGCCATCCGGGATAGTTCCGAAAGAGTCCTGGTTCCGGAGGGCGCAGTAGTCAACGGCCGCATCACCAACATCACCCACTTTTTCGAGCTGGCGCGTGTCTTCATGTCCAATGCGAAACAGAGAGGGTGGGGGTCGCCGTCTTTCGTGGTTCACATCCGGCTGGAAACGGTCGAAGTGGCAGGGACGCCGCAACCGCTCAAAGCCGTTTTCGACTCCGGTCTGCGGCGGTTCGCCAAAATGACGGGGCCGTTTTCGATGCGAGTGGATATCGGTTCGGCGGACGACCTACACAGCAAGACGAAGGAAACCGATACGGCTCGTTTTGAATTCTGGGAACGGGACCCGAAGATGGTGGTGAAGCCGGGCCTGGAATCGAGCTGGGTGACAGTCGCCCCCTGAAGGCGCCTCTAGCGGAGCGAAGGGAATCCTTACTTCGGGGAACCGGCCTTAAGTGAGTCCAGTTATACAGACTCCACAGCAAGCCAGCACCTCGGTAGGGGCGAGAGCGCCCACAATTAAACGGGATTCTTGGTTGCCAGCCCGGAGATGACGTCGATGGGCGCGAATCGGTTCCCTGTTCATAGCGTGCAAGTGAGGAGTGACCGGGGATCAGTGAAACGCCGCCGTCGAGGCCGGCTTTTCCGTCATCTTCAGAATGAGGATGTCACCGTAGCCGACGCGAAAGTGAAGCTTCGGTGAAGTCGCCGAAACAGGCTGAACCAACTCATGGCCGACGCGCCAGAAGCGGTTGCGAATGCTTCCTGGGAAATCGGAGTAGACGTTGCCCAATCGTGTCTTGGCGTCGATGTCGTACTGGGCATCTTGGGGCAGGCGAAGCACAATCAATCCTCGATGGACCGCTGCTTCGATATCGCCCGATAGATCTTCCAGGTGCACTTCTCCTTCGCCATGATCGATGACCAGATGTGCTTTCCGCGGGACCTTAAGGTGGTAATCGATGTTCACGTCGTCCGTATTGCGTGACAAAAGGGGAACGCGGCGTCCTGGGAGAGCGGTCGCGATCACCAGATCCATCCCGCGATGCTCGGTGGTGATGCGCACCTGTTCCAACCGCCGGGTGGCCGTGTCTCGATCTATCGGACCGGAGGAGGGCTTGGCCGACTCGATCGTGGTGATTTCCACCTGCGGCTCGTCCCAGCCTTGAATCGTCAGCTCGCCAGTCGAATGCTCCAAACGCACGGTTCCCGAGGAGGAGAGATCAAAGCGCTCGGTCTTACTTACCTGCGGAAGGGTTTCATCTTTGGCTACCAACAACCAGCTCAAAGCGAACGCGATCATCAATCTTGTGTGCATGTTCCTTACGCGGGCTCCTCGAATTCCGATTCCGGTGGCAGGACGTCGCGGTCGCCGGCCATCCAAACGTACAAGGTGGGTAATAGAAAGACGCTCATCAACAGGGCAGCGAGCAGGCCGCCGACGATCACGATCGCGAAGGGACGCTGGGAATCCGAGCCGATGCCGTGCGAGGTGGCTGCCGGCACCAGACCCAAGGCCGCTACGAGCATGGTCATCATGATAGGGCGCAGCTTCAAAACCGCTCCCTCTTTAGCGGCATCCAGGATCGTGTCTCCCCGGGCGCGCATCTGATTGATGCACTCAACAAGGATAACTCCGACCTGCACGGAGACACCGAACAGAGCGAGGAAACCCACGCCGGAGGAGACGCTCAGATTGGTTCCGGTGAGATAGAGCGCCACCAATCCACCCACTGGCGCCATGGCCACGTTTACCAGGATGAGAGAAGCCCACTTGAGCGATTTGAACATCGAGTAGAGAACGAAGAAGATGAGCAGAAGCGTAAGCGGGATGATAATGGCGAGGCGGCGCGACGCGCGTTGTTGCGATTCGTATTCACCGGCCCAATCGATGTGGTAGCCGGACGGCAATTTTACCTGCGCATCCACTTTCTTAATCGCTTCCTGGACGGCGCCGCCGAGGTCGCGGCCGCGTACTCCGTACTTAATCGCGACGTAGCGCTGATTGGCCTCGCGATAGATCTCGGAGGCGCCATCGGCGATCCCAATATTGGTGAGCTGCGCGAGAGACACGCGCTCACCGGTAGGCGACAGTAGCCGAATGTTTTCGATGGCTTCTTTGCGGTCACGGAATTCGGGCAGGTAGCGTATCACCAGGTCGTATCGCTGTTCGCCCTGGAGAACTTGGGTGAGGGCGTTGCCTCCGACGGCGCTTTGAATCGCATCCTGCACGTCGGCGACGTTCATCTGGTAACGGGCGGCTTTCTGGCGATCGATGGTTACGGTCAGGTTGGGCTGGCCAATGACCCGGAACAAACCGAGATCCTGAATGCCGCGGACGGTGCGCATGATACTGACGATCTGGTCGCCCTTCTCTTCCAAGGTCTTCAGGTCGTCGCCGAATACTTTGATGGCGAGCTCCCCTTTGACTCCACTCACGGCCTCTTCCATGTTGTCGGCAATCGGCTGCGAAAAATTCCAGATTGCGCCGGGAATCTTCTCCAGTTCGCGGCTCATGGCGGCGATGAGCTCGTCTTTGTTCTGGTGGAATCCGGGGCGCCACTGTTCCTTCGGTTTCAGGTCGACGAAGTACTCGGTGTTAAAGAAGCCGGTGGTGTCGGTACCGTCATCGGGGCGGCCCACCTGGCTGGTGCATTGCGGCACTTCGGGAAAGGAGCAAAGTAAGACTCGCGCCTGGTTGGCAATGGCAATGCCTTGCGCCTGGCTGGTGCTGGGCGCCAGCGTGCCGCGCACCCAGATCGCGCCTTCATCGAGGTGAGGAAGGAATTCGGAGCCCAGTACATTGACGGCCAGGTAGACCGCCAAGGCGAAGCCTGCGAGGGCCGCGCACAACGTGACCCAACGCCACTTGATGGCCCACCCGAGCGTGTTCCGATATTGGGCCGTGATAAAGGTCAACAGCGGATTGCGCCATTCGCTCGTGCCCTTTCGGAACAGGATACTGGAGAGCGCGGGCGCGAGCATCATGGCAAACAGCAGGGCACCCAACAGGGCAAATGCTACCGTCCAGGCCATGGGCTTGAACAGACGGCCTTCCACTCGCTGCAACGTGAAAATCGGAAGGTAGGCGATGATGATGATACCGATCGCCCAAAAAACCGGGCGCTGCACTTCGTGACCCGCGCGGCGAATAATGTCCATAGGCGACCTGGGCTCCGCCGGGTTGCGATGCGAAAGGTGGCGGACGATGTTCTCCACCATGACCACGGCGCCTTCCACCACCATGCCGAAATCGAGTGCGCCCAGAGACAGCAGGTTGGCGGGGATGTGCTCCAGTTGTAGGCACGTGGCGGCGAAGAGCAGAGAGAAGGGTATGGTGAGAGCGACGATCAGAGCCCCGCGTACGTTGCCGAGGAAGACGAACAGGATGACGACGACGAGGATGATACCTTCGGTCAAGTTATGGAGAACCGTGTGCGTGGTGAAGTGCACCAGGTCGCTGCGATCGAGGAAGGGGAGAATCTTCACACCCGGAGGAAGAATGTGGTCATTCAATTCCTGCACTTTCTTGTGAATCCCCACGATCACGGAGTCGGAATCGGCGCCCTTGCGCAAGAGAATGATGCCCGAGACTACGTCGTCGTTGTCGACGATGTTCCCATTGGAAAGATGCCTGGCCCGGGCAAACTGGCCCAGGCGGATCTTGGCGCCTTGTGACACCTCACCAATGTCACTGACGTGCAATGGAGTCCCATTCTTGGTAAATAGCACCGTCTTTTCGATGTCGTGGACATTGCGGACGAGCCCGATCTCGGCCACATTGACCTGCTGCAATCCCACAGAGATGAAACTGCCTCCGGCATTGGCATTGTTGGCAGTCAGTTGTTGTTCCACCTGGCTCAAACTCAGGCCGTACGAGATTAGCTTATTGGGATCGATTCGCACCTGATACTCGCGCGTGGGACCGCCGAAGCTGGCGACATCCACGACGTTGGGAACTGACTTGAACTGTTTTTCGATAACCCAATCTTCGAGGGTCTTCAACTCCATCACGTCATAAGCCGGATTGGTGCTGTGTAGAGTGAAGAAGTAGATTTGGCCAACGGGACTCCAGTCCGTCTGAATCTGTGGCGAGACTCCCGCCGGCAAAGTGACTTGCGCAAGCCGCTCCAGGGCTTTCTCGCGGTTCCAATCGTTCTCTGATTCGTCATCGAAGGTCAGCTTGACGGCGGATAGTCCAAAGAGGGAAAAGGATCGCAGCGATTCCAGATGCGGGATGCCATTCATTCCGATCTCAATGGGAATGGTGACCTGTTGCTCGATCTGCTCCGCAGTGATGCCGGGCCACTGCGTGATGATCTGGACATAATTGTTTGCCACGTCGGGGTAGGCTTCGACGGGAAGCTGCTTGAACGAGATGGCGCCCCAGATGAACAGCAGAATGGCGAACGCGATTACCAGGATCCGGTTGTTGAGCGCAAAATCGACGAGTCCGCGAATCATCCGAGTCTATTGCTCCACGGTGCTCTGGAGGACTAGCGCGTTGGCTACCACGCGCTGACCGGGGGAGAGTCCCGACTTGACCTCTTGCATGTTGTTGGGGAGCGAGTCACCCGCAACCACTTCGAGCCGGCGGAAGTGATTCTCATTGAGAGGTGTGTAGACCCAGTCCCGATCGTGCAGGTGCAGGATGGCTGTGGCCGGCACTTGCGCGCGGCGTTCCATGATCTCGCCGTGGAAGATCGCCGTGACGAACATGCCGATCCGCATCAGGCCGGGATTCTCGACTTCCAGCCGGACCTTGGCTGTTCGAGTGTTGGGGTCCATGACCGGCAGAATATTGCTGATCCGCGCTCTAAGCACGCGGCTCGGATACGCGGCCAGGTGAATATCGGCATACTCGCCGACGCGCACCTGGGCGAGATTGTTCTCGTACACGTCGCAGACGATCCAGACATGCGACATGTCGGAAATGGTGAAGGGGTTGGGAGGAGTGAGCGCCTGCACGCCGGAGGAAATCGTGATTTGCTGATCGGTGATAATTCCGGAAACGGGCGCGTTCACTTCCACGATGCCCGAAGGATGGTCCGGATCCGATCCCAGAAGGTGGAGATGCTCGGTAGCGGTTTCGACGTCGACTTTGGCGTTGTCCTCGGCGGTCTGGGCAATTTCGAAAGCGCTCTTGGGGATGGCTCCATCGTCCAAAAGGACCTGGGCGCGGTCGAGCTGCATCCGAGCCAGTTGCTCGTTCTTGACCGCCTTGCGGTAGTCGGAGTATGCGCCGGCAATGTCGGTGCTGCGAACCTTAAAGAGGAGCTGCCCTTTTTTCACATCGTCGCCCAGCCGTGCGTTGATTTCCACGACCCGGCCGGACGCCAGTGAGGGGACCGGCACTTGGCGCGACACATCCGGCTGGACGACACCGGTGACATTGAGTTCCGGCGCCGCCATGTATTCGGTGGCCGTTGCCAGGGGAAACCGCTCGGGATGATCCACCTGGAAATTGTTCGCATCCATGTCGGGCTGGACGATTGCAGGAGTTGGACCCGTGCCGCCGGTGCTGGCCATCGCGTTTTGCTGCGCGGTGACATTCTTTGCGCAACCCGTGAACCACGCGCTTCCGGCAACCGAAAGGGCCGCTGCGAAAATAAGCATTCGATTCATTGCACAACCTCCTGACCGACCGCCATATTCATCTGGGCCGCAGCGCTTAAGTACGATCCGATCAGATTCAAGTAGGCGAGGCGCGTATCTCGGTATGACTTCTCGGCATCGAGGAAATCCAGGAGCGAGGCGCCGCCGTTTTGGTAGGAAATGGTCATCCGGTTGCGAACGTCCAAGGCCAGCGGTAGATACTTGGTCTTATACGGGCGCAGCAGATTCAAGTTCTGGATCAGGGTATAGTAAGCGGAATCGACATCGCTGAAGACCTGGGCCTGGGCGGTGTCTTTGAGTCGTTCGTTGCGGGCGATATCGATCTGGGTCCGGGCTTTTTCACCCTGGTTCCGATCGAAGATTCGCAGAGGAATGCTGATGCTGGCGCCAATCGTATTGTAATCGTAGGGATTATTGAAAGACGGATTGTGCGTCCACCAGGCACTATAGGTCGGATCGGTAGAGCCGTTGGCGATAGCAAGTTGGTGAGCGATCTTAGCCAGTTCGATATTCTGGATGGCCTGTTTGAGGTCCGGCCGCACCCCCAGCGCCCTATTGTGATACTCGTCAAGAGGCGCTAACTCTTCGGAGAAATCGAAGCGGCCAGTGACATCGAATTGCTCCACTGGAGTCCGCTCGTTTAAGAGCATCAAGAGCTGGATCTTCGCGGTTCGCAAATTGACAGTGGCGGTTTCGAAGTCGGATTCGAACTGAACGCGCTGCAGTTCCATCCGATTCAGATCGACCAAGGCAAGATCCCCAGCTTGAAACCGTTTGCGATTCACGATCAGTTCCCGGTCCCAATACTCCAGGTTTTCCTTCGCGTTCGCGAGCACCGCCTTGGCCTGCAGTGTCTGGACAAAAGCATTCCGCAAGTTGAACAGCAGATTGCGCCGCTGATCTTGATAAGTCGATTCCGCGACGGCGGTCGACTGCCTGGCGCTATCGCGGCGCAACTCACGCTTTCGATCGCGCTCATGCAGGTAGCTCAAGCTGGTTGCAAATTGAGTGCCCGTGAATGGGCGGTAGACTCCGGCGTAAGGAGTGAGCTGAGTTCCATCGGTGGCAAAGCTGAAGTCCGGATTCGGACGCAGGTACGCGGTGATCTCGCCAGCGCGGGACTCATCAATGCCGGCCTGAGCCGCTCGCAGCGCTGGGTTAGAGATTTCGAAGCGGTCCCGCAACTGTTCCCAAGTGAAAGGAATTTGGGCGGTCAAACCGCCTGGCCACACTTCCACAATTGTCAGGACCCAGAGAATGCGCTCGACTCTCATTCCGCTCCTTGCAAACAAATCCACGCACCTGGAATAAACGATCCCGCGCCCGGACAAATGGGCGCTAAATTACACCAGCGGTTACGAATGGTTTACAGACTGGGAGGAGCCCGCAGGGGATTGCCCGCGTTGCGCGCAACCAGTACAGGGCCGGCGGCCGCAAGGGGGCAGGTTAGTTTCTCATCATCCGGTAGCGGACTGCGGGAACGAACTGTCTCAACTGACCACCCACCGGCGGAAACGGCGAAGGCAGCGATGGCCGGGTTTACCGATCCTGGCGCCTGGAAGTCGCGGTCGGTATCCTGCCAGACCGATTTTGCATAGCCTGCCGCCAAGGCTTTCGTAAACTCGCCATGGCCGTTGTTGATCCAGATCCCTACGGGCTCGCGGCCGAACTCGCTGGTGAGCACAAGGTCGAGATCCTGGTCGCCATCGACATCGCGGGCGCTGATGTGGAGGCCCCCGGGGGGACCGGACTCCAAGTCGAAGCCGCTGTCTGGCTGGCCGGCAAAGAAAACCTGGATGCGGTACCGGTAGGCGCCATTGACCAAGCCTTGCGGCCGGGCGACGGCAAGATCGGCGCGGTGGTCGCCGTCGAAATCGCCTAAGACACCCGAAACCCGAAGTGCGAAAGCCGAAGCTGGCTGAAGAACGGTGGCAGAAGTAAGGTTCCCCTGTTGCGCCTGGGCAAACCGGGGCAGAAGCGCGGCAGCCAGAGCAATCGCGCTGGCCAGTGTGGCCCTAAATCGGGTTGACTCAAGGTGTACCATCCTCAAGTACACAGACCTACAAATCTGGAGTCTGGGAGTGAACTGCGTGAAAGAACCATAAACAACCGTTTAGGAAGAATTTATCGGCCCGATTCAGAAGGGCTACACTGAATTTGATTATAAACGACGGGTATCGATCGCATCAACCCAATGGGGCTAGTGAGCGCCGAAAACCGCTCCTTGCCGTCGCGGCCCGGTGACACGTACCGGCGTTACTTGGACTCAGAGCTCCAGCTTGCCCTGGAACATCATCTCAGACAGGTCGAAAGACTGGGCCACTACGATGCGGCCGATGTGCGCTTCAAATTCGAGCCTGCCGTCTTTTGGCGAAATTTCCGCAGAGAAGGGGAACAAATACACGGCGGCCCACCCATCGGGCAGCGAGAAGACCTCGACGCTGGTAGGCTTCATATCCTTCTTGCCGTCGCGCCGCAGGACCGCTTCCTCCTTGAGAGGGTCGCCGAGTTTCTTGGGATCTCCTTTAAAGTTACCACCCGGCAGACCATAAACCGCGATGCGGTAGCCATCGCCTTCCAGTGTCGGCGGCCCGCTCTCCTGCGTCTTCAACTCGGCGAGGCGTACCGGCAAAGCGGTTTCCCAGCGCAGCCGCACCATCATGCTGGAGACCATGGATCGAGGGCTGCGAGTGTTGCTGCCGGTGAAGATTTCCGCCGGCGATTTTGGCATTTTGGGCCCGCTGCCTTTGGGATCCACTCCATCGTAGCCGAGCCCTTTCGGCTGGCCCATCTTGCCGCCTTCCCGAAGTTCATCCTCACTCTCCCGCCGTGCGACACCGGCTATTACCTGGCGAGCCCACGGAGATTTCGTGAGTATCAGCGCGGCTTCCTCCGGGGTCCATTGTGCCGGAGGCTTTGTCTTCCAAGACGGATCCGCGGCCAACAACACTGCCGCGGCAATTCCAAGGAAACAGAATAGTTGAACCGGGTACCTGCGCATTTCTTACCTCACTGGTGGCGAGCACAGCAGGCGGGTAGTTGTCATTCGTCCGCTGGTTCTGGTCTGGGCATGCTTCAGTCTATCAAACCCGTTTGTCAGCGAGAGGCATCAGAATTGTGATGGCCCCGATAACGAATACCGCCATTTATATATTGTTCAGGAAATCTTTATGCCTTTTTTATCTGCCACAACCTACACTGCTCATCGGTGATCTGAAGGCATGCTAAGGCGCTCGACAGACAGCTGATATAGCTTTGCGAACGAGCTGGCCTCGATCGAGTCAACAGTACAACCTTTTGAACCCGCAGGCGTTTTCGTAAGCCGGCGTGTCGTAGGACCGTTAGAGCCTTGGCTCGCGCCGGACCAACATCGTTGCTCCCAACCAGTGACCAATCAGATAGAGTTCCGCCCCGAGCCACACCGGCGCGCTACAACTTGAGCTGCCAAGGCCGGACAAGGCTGGCAGTCGAGCTATTTGTGGGAAGCAGCGTTCTCGAGAAGCGCGCGAATTTCGGCTGCCGAGGCAGCGGGGTCGACTCCCCTCCCGGGAGCTCCACGACCTGCGGCTCCGGCGGCGGGAGCAGCAGCGCCGGCTGCACCGCCTCCGCCAGCCGGAGCGGGTGCAGGGAGTGCCCGGGGCGCGGCGGCGCTCGCTACCAGGTCGATCGGCTTCTTGCCGTTGGCATCGAGAATTTCGGGATTGGCGCCCTTATCGAGCAGGTAGCGCACCAGATCGGTCTTGCTCGTCAGGGCGGCCCAGTGGAGAGCCGTCATGCCTTCGTTGGCAGAGGGCGCGCGCGCAATCCGCATGGAGTAGGTCTTGGTGCCGGTAATTTGCGTGTTGACATCGGCGCCGTGTGCGAGGAGAAGATCCATGAGCGGCACATTCGCAGGTGTACCAGCGGCGGCCTGCGCAGCCAGGCCGGTTCCACCGCGCGTGCCCGTTCCCACGCCCGCCGCCACCAGGAACGCGGTCAGGCCCATGGCGTCGATGTTCGGTGAAGCGCCCTTGGCCAGAAGTGTTCGAACCAATTCTATGTCGCCGGCCATGGACGCGCGGAGCAGAGGGGTGCATCCTGTATTCAAAAGCGGGTCGATGAAGCGGCCGCTATTGCCTCCGCGGCTGGGGCGATGCATATTGAGCTCGGGACTGGGGTCGACACCAGCGGCGAGGAGGGCGTTGATGATCTCCATGTCGGGAACGGGCGGACGGCCGGAGACGCGAGCGGCCGCGGCCAGCATCGCGTCACGCGCGGGCGGGCTGACCACGCTTCTGCCGCCCGGGTTCAGGCCGCGGCTCGAGCCGCCTTCCTTTCGATCGACCACGATGTACAGGGCCGTGCGTCCCCACCAATCCCAAACATTGGGATTCGCTCCTCGCTCTAACAGCAGCTTGGCGACGTCGTTGTGGTCGTTATCCAGCGCGATCATCAGCGCGGTCACGCCTTCCGGCGTCGGTACATTGGGGTCCGCTCCGGCCGCGATCAACTCCTCTACGCAGTCATAGCAGCCATCGCGCACCGCATACAGCAATGCCGTCAGCCCGCCGGTGGCGCGATATTGTGCGCGGGGCTCGGAGGTAATCTGGCTCGGCCAGTCGCTGTACAGCGCCTGCGGCTTCACGTCGGCACCCCTGGCAAGGAGCAGCTTCACGATCGCGCCCGCGTTCTTGGGCGCAGCGGTTGCCCACATCAGCGCGGTTTGTTGGTGAAATTTCTCAATCGTGTTGACGTTGGCGCCGGCCTTGATCAGCATTTCGACGACGGGCAGCTCGCCCGTTTTCACCGCCAACATTAATGCCGTCTCGCCGTCCGGATTGACGGCTTCGGGTTCAGCGCCGGCATCGAGCAGCATCTTGACTATCCGGGCGTCGCCCAGCTTGGCTGCTTCGGCGAGTGGCGTGGATCCGAAATCATTGGTGACGTTTACTTTCGCCTTCTTCGCGAGCAGGGCTTCGAGCAACTCGTAATCGACGTGGTAGACGGCCCATTGGATTGGGCGGGTGCCGTCGGGCTGCGCCGCGTTTACGTCGGTACCCGCGCGAATCTTCTCCAGCGCGGCTTTGCGGTTGCCGGCTTCGATCAGATTGGCGAGGGAGTCCTTGGGGGGCTGGGCCAGGAGCGGTAGAGCGGCGACCGAGGTACAGAGCGCGGCGAGAACGAAGCGTTTCATCAATCCCTCCCTACGATCAACACGCCGGGCAGAAGCCCGGCGGCAGGCCAAAAGGCCTGGCCCCACTAAACGACATTGGGGTCCAGTTTGTTGTGGTGACCCCATAGGCCCTTGGCGGCGTCATACAGGAACTTATATGGATCTTCCCACCTGCGGGGCAAGCCGTTCAGAACGCCTTCGTCCAGCATGTCCTTAGGACCGTCGCCATCCCGAACCTTTGTGAATAAGCGCTGCCGAACCTCTTCCATCAGGTCGCGTTCGGCTTTGAACTGAGTTTGGGTCATCACCGGCCCATACGCCGGCACGATCCTGGTCTGATCGTTGCTCAGCTTGAGCACGATATCCATGGCGTCCACGCGGCCTCCGATCCAGGCGCCGGTGAAGTAATCGAGCGAGGGATCGCGCACGGGCGACGCCACGTCGCCTACGGCGAGAACGTTCGCGGATTTGAAGAAGACGTAAATGTCGCCGCTGGTGTGGGCCAGGGGCAGATAACCGTAGGCGATCGGTTCGCTGCCGGCCTTCAAGGAACCGGTAGTCAGAAAAGTCTCGGTCGGCAGAGCCGCCTTGGGACGGGCCTTCTCATAACGATTCTTCGCCGGAACCCAGTAATCGGTCGACATCCACTGGCGCGTGCGCTCGTGCGCGATGATCCTGGCGCCCGCTGCCGCGAACAGTTCGTTGTTGCCCGTTTGATCGAGGTGATAGTGGGTGTTAAACAGCGTTTGCACTTGGGCGTTTTTCAGCGCGGCCATTACGTGATCGCCGGATTTGGGAGCGCCGCTGTCTACGAGCACCAATCCGTCACCGGTGGAAAATGCCAGCACATTCGCGCCGCCGCCATCGACTACCGTGAGCTTCTCGTTCAGTTGTTGCGCGCGAAGGCGGCGCGACGCCCACATGGCGAGCGCGCCCGCCGCGGCGCTTTTTAGAACTCGTCTTCGGTCCATATCTAGACGCCCGCGATCGGGCCGGTGCTGTCGCCGAACTTGTCGCGCTCCATCCCGACTTTCTGGAGCAGGGTCAGGTGGAGATTCGCGATCGGCGTGCGCTCCGCGAGCACCAGATGTTGCCCGCCGATCTTCATCTTTCCGTTGCCGCCGCCCACCACGATGTTCGGCTCGGGGTAGTTGTTGTGCAGATCGCTGTTGCTCATGTTCGACCCGTACATGAAGAGGGAGTGGTCGAGCAGCGACCCTTCGCCATCCGGCGTCTCCGCCATCTTCTTTATAAACTCCGCGAACTTCTCCACATGCCAGGTCTGGATCTTCACCAGCTTGTTGAGTCGCTCCAGATCGTTGGCGTGGTGGGAGACGGGGTGGAACGCGTCCGGCACGCCGATGTGGTTGTAGGTTCGGTTCGTGCCTTCCGAGACCATGATGTACGTCGCCACGCGTGTGAGGTCAGCCTGATACGCGAGAGCGAGCAGGTCGAACATCAACTTCACCTGCGCGGCGAAGTCTTCCAGTTCACCGACCGGCGCATCCGGAATCTTGAGGCCCGATGTGCCTTTCGCGGAGGCCTTCTGGGTTCGCCGCTCGATTTCGCGGACGCTGTCCAGATATCCGTCGAGAGCGGTGCGGTCGGCGGGTCCCAGTTCGCCTTGGAGTTTCTTGGTGCGGTCGAGCATCAGATCGAGAATGCTGCTGGTCTGGTGGCTGATGGACGCGCGTTCCTGCGGCGTGTCGCCCTCGCCGAAAAGCTGGAGGAAGACTTTCCGCGGGTTGTACTCCATGGGCAGGGGCGATTCGGCGTCGCGGAACGACAGGGTGGTATAGAAACCGCCGCCGCCGGCCGCCACCTGCACGGTCGTTTCCGAGGCGAGCTCCAGCGACGGCAGCGGCGTGTCCTGACTGATCAACTTCGAGATCACCTGATCGAGAGTGGTCGCCATGTGGGCGCGGGGGCCGCCGGCGTCCGGACGCGTCGCGCTGAGCCACGTGGCCGGATTGAGCGTATGAACCGAACCCGCGCTGGCCGCATTCTCCAGGTTGCCGAACGAGTTCACATACTTCTTGTACGGTTCGAGCGGGGAGAGGATGGGGCTGAGCTTGAAATCGGCGCCGGAGCCGCTGGGCGTCCACTTGTCCATGGCCGGACCATGCGACGTGTTGTACATGATCGCGCCGTGGGGAAGGTAGAAGAAGCCCGCCCGCACCTTCGGCGCCGCGGCGGTTTGGGCGAGGGCTGTGCTGGCGGGCACCATGGCGTCCAGAAACGGCAACCCCAGTGTTGCTCCGGCAGCCTTCAGCACGGTTCTGCGGTCAAGATGTTTCTTGGTGAGGAACATGTAATCTCCTAGCGAGGCTCTGCCTCAGGCCTACAAAATGAATAACCGCCCAGACGCAGAGACGGACCTTTTGGCCTTCTCGTGTCTCGGCGGTGAAAAACTTGACTCATTCGAATTAAGGTCTAGCAGGCTGCTGAAAAAGCCCGCCAAGCCTCCGCTCCCTAACGGTCGCGGCTCGGTAACTGCCTGTGAACTGAGCCTCTATCATTTAACTAACGCCGCGGTCTTCACTGCGGTCTCTTTCCCGGAGGATTTCGCAGAGGGCGCTGCGCCTTGCTTTCGGAACGCATCCGTGTTGACGACTCCCAAAACAATGGAAGAAAACTTGTAGTTGTTCTTCTCCGCCTCGTGCACCACCGCACGAACCTGCGGCATATCGTAGTATTCCAGTTCCCGGTTCAAAGCGTACATCATGAGCCGCTCTGTCAGGGTCTCGGCGAACCTGGCCGGGTGATCGGCCAGTTCCTTCCGCAGTTCCACCGGACCATTGACCGCGACGCCGTTCGGCAGCACGGTGCTGGCATCAATCGGCTGCTTCGCCTGGCGGTCGATGGTTCGGTATTGTCCAATCGCATCGAAGGTTTCGAGCGGCAAGCCGGGCGGATCGATCACACCGTGGCACTGCCGGCAGACCGCCTTGGCGCGGTGCTGCTCGAGCCGCTCCCGGACCGTCTTCGGCACCTCGCCAGCCTTTTGATCCAGGCTGGTGGCCACGTTCGGCGGCGGCGGCGAGGGGGGCGTGCCCATCAACTTATCGAGCACCCAGGCTCCGCGCAGAACCGGGGACGTGCGGTCGCCGTAGGAAGTTCGCAGCAGAACGGCACCCTTGCCCAGCAGACCCCAGCGCTCCTGTTCCGGCAGTGTGACCTTGCGGAACTGCGGGCCGGCTACGCCGGGAACACCGTAGTGGCGGGCCAACCGTTCATCCAGGAACGTGTAGTCGGCGGTCAGCAGATCCAGCACGTTGCGGTCTTCCAAAAGGATGCTGCTGATGAATTCTTGCGCTTCTGTCGAAAAATCATGCCGCAGTTGCTCGTTGAATGCCGGGAACAATTCCGGTGCGGGCTGCACGGCATCGAGATCGCCGATGTTCAGCCACTTCATGGCGAAGCTGGTGACCAGACTCGAGGCCTTGGGATCGGCCAGCATGCGCCGCACCTGCTTTTCCACCGCTCCGGGTTTGGCCAACCCGCCCGATGCCGCAAGCGCGAGGAGTTCGTCGTCGGGGCCGGTGTTCCAGAGAAAGAAGGAAAGACGCGAGGCCAATTCAAGATCGGTGAGAGCGAACCCGGCGTCCGGCGACGCGCCCTTGGGCGCGGTGATGGCGCGATAGAGGAACTCGGGGCTGGCCAGCACCGCCGCTACCACCTGCTCGATTCCCTGATCGAAACTTCCCCCATCCTGCCGCCCGGCTTGGTAGAAGGGCATGAGGCGATTCACATCCTCTGCCGTAACCGGCCGGCGGAAGGCGCGGCGCGCCAGAGTCTCGGTGATCTGCTTCGCGCAGGCAGGCTCGCCGGTCTTCTTGGGATCGCAGACAAAAATCAGGGCGCGGCTGGGCGTTCGCGAAATACCCGTGGGATTGTAGGGCCCGGAGATTTCGATGCCGTCCCTCAGGCTCGGCATGCGGGCAGTAGCTGCGCTGCCGAAGCCGCCGAGGCCGGCGCCCCCGAAGGCATTCGCGACATTCTCGTCCGACTCGATGTGGGAACGATCGATGAATGCGACGGCCACGTCGCGCACGCCGGCTTGGACCTCGACCGGAATCTTCGTGAAGCGTTCCATGATCGCGGCGCGCCCATCGGCTCCCTTGCGAACCGCCAGAGCCAGATCGGCGGGCCCGCCAACCGGTTTGCGAAACACAATCTTGCCGTCGATCATGATGACGAGCGTGCTCTCGTTTTCCACCTGCCCGGTATACAGCCCCACCGAAAGATCGTTGATGTTGATGCGATACTCGCCGTCGGCTTGGAAATTATGTTTGAACCGCACGCCGCCGCGCGTGCCTGGAGGCAAGGGCTCGTCATTGTTTTGGACGTTCGCGATCAAATACTTCACGCTCGAAACGCGCGGATGGGGGCTACCCACGGCGAGGCTGGCAACGTGCCGCGCGGCGGTGATGTATTGATCCAGGAACGCAGGCGAGATGCTCAAACTGGCCGCAATGTTGTCAAAGCCGCCGACCCGGATGTCCTGCGGCAGGATGTCCTTCTCATTTACGTCCACGCCCACCAGCGTTTTCACGGACGCAGCGTATTCCGTGCGGTTCAGCCGCTCGATGGGCACATAGCCTGCCTTCGGGCCGGTGGCGTGGGAGTCGATGGCGTTCTCCATCCAGGCGGAGAAGGCGTCGATGTCTTTCTGCGGTGGTTGGGGAAGGCCAGGAGGCGGCATCAAGCGCCCGCGCAGCTTGCGCAGCGCCTTCTCCCAGATCTCCGCGTCATTGGCTGCGTTTTGAAGGTCGAGAGCTTCCAAGGCGAGGCCGCCCGTTTTCAGGCGGGTGCTGTGACAAGTGAAGCAATACTTGGTCAGCATCGCGCGAGGTTGGTCCGGTCCGCCCGGAGCGAAGTCGGAGCGAGACTGCGCAGGGGCCGCGGCCGATAAAACCCACAGGGCGGCGGTGAGTACGACCAGGGGACTCACGGAAGAGAGACGCTTCATATTTAGCAATCCATCGCGCGATCAATCATTTGCCGCCGGAGGTGCGGACGGCAAGCTCTTCTATTTTAGGCAAAAATGACGCGGGTATCGAAGGGGGTCCTGCGGTGGCCCCGGCGAGCAACCCGGTGAGCGGCGTATGAGACGAACTCAAAGAGTAACTTAACCAATGCCGGATCCGCGGTGCAGACGTTTCTCTTGACCTATAGCATGGAGGAGAGAGCGCGGGTTCAAACCGGTTGCGGTTATCTGGCCAAAGACGGAGAGGTTGTTTCGGAAGGGGCGGGTGACCGAAAGCGAGGCGGTAGCGGGTGGACGGCCGTGGCCAGCCGATCGAAACTGTAGTGGTGGCGGCGTGGCAGGAATTTCTAAGCAAACCCGACGTGTGCGGTGGTGCGATCTGCGCGAATGGGACGAGGATTCCGGTTACGGTGATCCTCGACAATCTGGCCGAGGGGGCCAATGCAGAAGAGATTCTGACAAGCTACCCCTCTCGCTGCGGCCTGAACACATTAGAGCGGCGTTGGCCTATGCGGCGGAACTTGCGCACGAAGAAATGCTGGTGCCGCTCCGGCCGCTGTGAATCTGAAACTCCTCGAAAACCTCCCCGTGGAACTGGCGGCGGACCTCCGGGCGATGGGCTACGACACCGACACCGTTGCCGACGAAGGACTATGCGGCGCGCCCGGCTCGAAGGTCGTGGAGGCCGCGTCCGATGCGAAACGGATACTATTAACGCTCGACAAAGGGATCGCCGATATTCGGCGCCAAAGCCATGCGGGAGTAGTGTTGTTCCGGCCAGACAGCGCGGGGCGTGGAGCGGTGCTCGCCTTTGTGCGCGAGCGCATTCGGAAAGTTCTTGGAATGGATGTCGCGGGCCGGCTGACGGTCGTCACTCGCTCCCGAATCCGGTTCCGGTAGATAGCGAATACTGGCAGCGCATCCATTTCTAACCCGAACTACTGATGAGCGGTGCCGGTGGCGTATCTCTAGTACAGTGAAACCGATGAGTTTCCGGAATTAATCGAGGCTCGGGCTAACGTGATGATGGGCAAGCCGTGTCTAAAAGGGACCCGCATTCCGCCGCCTAACCTTCCGTGAAATCGGTCATACTGCTTTAAGGATTCACCTCGTGACTACGTTTAACCGCAAGCTCCTTCTGGCCGCTGGCATCGCCACTCTCATTTTGATCTCCGCCGTCTCCGCCCAACCGCCGCGCGCCGTGGACGCGAACATTCTGAAAACCGCGGGAACGGCCAACGACTCAATGGCAGGCTCGTGGCTTACCTATGGCCTGACGCAAGCCGAAACCCGCTTCAGTCCGTTGAAGCAGATCGACACGTCCAACGTCGGCAAACTCGGGTTGTCGTGGTCCTATGAATTGGGAGCCGGCGGCGGTGGGCAGGAAGCGACGCCGCTGGTCTGGAACAACACCATCTACGGGATCACCACCTGGAGCGTCGTGTTCGCGGTAGATGCCCGCAGCGGTAAGCAGGTATGGCGTTGGGATCCGGAGGTGAATCAAACCGGGATGCGGCGGCGCATGTGCTGTGGCGCGGTGAATCGCGGCATCGCGATCTCGAACGGCATGATCTTTGTGCCGGTCAACGACGGCCGGATGGTGGCGCTCGATGCGCTAACCGGTCAGGTGAAGTGGGAGAACCGCGTGGCCTATCCGCAGGATTGGTACTCGCTGACCATGGCGCCACGGATCGCAGGTAATAAGGTGGTGGTGGGTGTGGCGGGCGGCGATCATCCGATTCGCGGCTTCTTCGATGCCTACGACATCGCCACGGGCAAGCGGGCCTGGCGCTTCTATACGGTTCCGGGCGACCCTTCCAAAGGGTTCGAAGACGAAACACAACGCGCGGCGGCGAAAACCTGGACCGGCGACTGGTGGAAGTGGGGCGGCGGCGGAGCGGTATGGGATGGCATGGCCTACGATGCCGAAACGAACACGGTGTACGCCGGCACCGGCAACGCGGAACCATGGCCGGAGAGGTTCCGCGGCGACAAGCACCTGGATAATCTGTACACCTGCTCGATCGTCGCGGTGGATGCCAATACCGGCAAGCTCAAGTGGCATTATCAGACGACCCCGGATGACCAATGGGATTTCGACTCGGTTGGCCAGTTGATGCTGGCGGAATTGAAGATTGACGGGCGCACGCGCAAGGTGATCATGCAGGCTCCGAAGAACGGCATCTTCTACGTGCTCGATCGCTTGACGGGTGAGTTTATCTCGGCCGAACCGTTTGTGCAGGTGAATTGGACCAAGGGCTTCGACCCGAAGACCGGGCGGCCGATGCTCAATCCGGACGCGTTCTACGACAAGACTCCGGTGCGCATCTATCCGGGCGGCGGTGGCGCGCACAATTGGGCGCCCATGTCCTACAATCCGGCCACCGGTTTGGTCTACCTGCCGGCATCATATGGCACCTACACGTTTCTCGCGGCTGACGAGGTGACCGAGGCGCCGGGTGGACACCATGGCCTGTCATTTGCGCGTGGGGGCACGCCGGTTACGCCTTCTCCCATCATCGGGCCGGAGCCGCCACCTCCGTCGCAGCCGCCCGTCGGATTCCCGGGCGCAGTCTTGGAAGCGCGCGATCCGGTGACTCAGAAGATCGTTTGGCAGAAGCCCGGCGGCGGTGCGTCCGGCGGGGGCACGCTCACCACCGCGGGCAACCTCGTATTGCAAGTGCTGGGTGACGGGCGGTTGCGAGCCTATAGCGCCGATAAGGGCGAGCAGCTTCTGGAACTCCGCACCAACAAGTTCGGCGCGGGACCGCCGATCACCTACATGATCGACGGCAAGCAGTTCGTCGCATTCCTGGCCGGGGCGGGGCGCACGGCTTTAACCGCCGGCCCCACGGATGCCAAGGTCGACAATCCGCCGATGCTGTTTGTGTTCGAAGTGGGCGGCACGGCTGCGCTGCCTCCCGCGCCAGTGGGCGGACGAGGGCCGTCCGGCGCCGCACCTCCGCCAGCGCCACCGGCTGCGGCGACGCCGGAGCTACATAAGTAAGCCCGTTGCTTTACACCGGGACGTGCGCGCGCCAGCCCGCCGGCGCATACGATTCGCGGGCCACTTCGGTATAGGGAACCGGCGACACAATCGCCGGAATCTCCACTTGAATGTGCGGCTCCACGGTCGGCTTGCTCGACCCGCCGTTGGGTTCACCCCAAAGTAATCCGACCTGCGTGCCGGGTTTGCTGTACGCTTCATCCACCATCGCCAGCGTGAGCATTCTACCTTCGCTGGAGCTGTAGCCGATCCAGGTCGAAAGGCCAATCGTTTTTCCGTTCACCAGAACCCGGTCAAAAGGATGCATGGAATAGACGGCGCTTGGAAACTCGATAAACTTCGCCCGATCCGATTTTTTGAAAGCCGTCGCGAGGACCATCGACACGTGGTCGCTGTCGAGAGCCAGCGTTACCTTTTGCCGGTGCGGCCCCTTGACCTTTTTCTCGAGCGCGGGGCGGCCGATGAAGTCATGATCGAACTTCACGATGTGGCCGTAGCCCAGCTCCCACGGAGTGAGATAGTAGTCCTCGATGTTTTCGGACCAGAAACTGCCGCCGATGGACGCTTTCGCTTCGTAGCAGTCGGCCGGGAGCCAATCGCGATACGCTTTCAATTCGTTGCCGGTATAGATGGCTGGGAGCGGCGAAGGAATCCAGCCGGATTCCAGAGTGTTGGAAGAGTATGCGCGCCCGCCCACCTGGCGCAGACCGAATTCCTTGCCGGCTTCGACCAGTGCCAGACGGACTGCTTCCCCGTCGTCCCACGGTCCGAAGAATTCCAAACCCGGCTGGCCCGCCATGCCGTGGCGCAGAGCGCGAACCTTCTTGCCGGCGATTTCGGTCCAGGTTAAGTGGAAGAACTTAACGTCGGGAACGGGGCGTTGCGTGGCGCGCTCGATCACTTTCATTGCGTTCGGCCCCTGGACCTGGAAACGATAGTGGCGCCGCCGGCTCTGGTCTTTGCGGATGGCGGTCCGCTCATCCAGATCGGCCTTGACCTTATACCCCCCCGTCGCGGCGTGATAGCGGACCCAGTTGAGGACGGGGTTGCGGCCCACTAGGTTGAACTGGTTTTCTGCCAGGTGGAAAAGGATCACGTCTCCGATCACAAATCCATCGGGTGAGCAGGGCACGAACTGCTTGGCCCGATCTAACGGGAAATTCGCGAAACTATTGACGCCGAGGTAGCTCAGCAGCTTCAGCGCATCCGGCCCTTCCAGCAGGAGCTCGGCCATGTGATAGGACTGATTAAAGAGGACGCAGGTCTTCTGCCAGGCCCTCTGCTCATCCCTCCAGTTCGTGTATTCCGGCGGTACGCCGGGGTACACATTGGGACCGGTTTGCTGATTGTACAGAAGATGGGCGATCCCCTTCGTCCCATGTAGCAATGCTTCTAAGTTGTCGTTAGCCATTCTGAGTCCAAAATTCGCCTCTTGCAAGAATACCCGTTCTCGCGCTCTCCCAATATCAACGGAAAACGTCGGGGTTATCAAGTTTTTTGTCGAGGTTTGGATGGCCAATTCCGCGCCTGTGATGGGGTGGCCCTCCGGATGCGGTTTATTGGCAAGGCAGCGCGCCTGGCAGCCGGCAACGGAGCGCCGGCGGTACGGGGCTACAGAACGCATTCCCGGCGTTGCATTGTGACAGGCTCTCCGACTTCTCCCACATCTCCAGATAGTCCTCGGCCGACGTGAAGAGATGTTCGAGATCGCTCTGGTGATACGGGTCCACGTTTTTCAGATCCTGCAGGAGATCGGGGACCAATCCGTAATGCGCCAGGCCATCCACGTTGAAGTCGTAAGTGCGATAAGCCATCCGGTACGGCTTGAGCGGCGCGTTGTGGCCCAGGCGGACATCGTGTTGATCGATGCCGTCGTACACGATGGCGTTGACCTGGTCATGCGGGCGGCTGTGTTCGTGGCCCTTGCCGTTGTGCGGCTTCATCTCGTACTTGAGCGACGGCTTGATCTTATATCCGGCGCAGGCGTCCGGGCCGAAGCGCGGCGACACCCCGGCGATGAAGGTGAAATCCGTAGCCATTCCGGTGCCGAAACCGAGGCGTTCCACCGCGAAGTGGAGCGCATTGCCGAAACTCTTGGACGACATGGGGCAATCGTTGGGGAACCCGGGCACACCCTCTTCGATCATGCTCTGGGCTGTAAACGTTCCCGCTACGCCGCCCTTGTCATGGAAGCGCTTCAAGGTGCTGTCGCTGATGAAGTACTCGGTAGGGCGCAGGTCGACGGGCGCCCCTTCTTCGTAGTGCGCCTGAGCCCGGTAGTGTGCGTGCGACATGATCGCGGGGTAATCAGGAATGGATCCGTCGATGGTTTGGAACGTTCCCGCCACCGAAACGTCGGACATGTGAGCAATGTCCACAATCATGCCTTTACTCATGAGCGCACGAATGAATTCCGCCCCATCCGCCGTGAACGGCTGGGCATTTTTTTGGCCCGGCGGGTTTGGCCGTTTCGATTGGTAATCGGGCCAGGGTTTGGGCCAAATGAACGGAGCGAGCTGAAAATGAGAGCCGGGTATGCGCGCCAGACCCACCCGCAACTGCTCGGGCTGAAGCCGGAAGAGCACGGTCTCGCCTTTCGTCACGGAGCCAGTGTCTTCGCTCACTTGAAAGAATTTTGGCGGGTACGCGTCGAGTTGTTCGACCGGGATGTCGTGCTTGCCGCGATACTCGAGGTCGTTGGTCCAGTTGTACGCATCGACAAAAACGGCCGCGCCCCCGAACCGATTGTTGATGGCGTGTATGGGCGTAACCGCCCGGACGCCGAGGCTCCAGAGGTAGACGACCTCCTCAGCCGGGGTGCGGGGATGCTGGGGATCGGCTTCTTCGAGCAGGCGGTCGACCTCAACTCCCATGATGACGGCGAGCTTGTTTTCCAGGATGATGCGCCGGGCATCCTCAGCGGTGTAAGCAATCTCCATCCAACTCGAATTCAGCTCCGCCATGCGCAGCATCCCGCAAATCTGCGCTTCCATGGAATCCTGCAGCCGCGTGGGATGGACTTCGCCGCCGCGTGTTTTGGAGGTGAGGTACTCGGCTCCCAGATTGTCCGTCGCGAGGCCGACCATGAGCCGCAGGCCGCCGTCATAATTCCGGCGGATCTGGGTGATGTGCATCTGCTGGTGGGCGCCGCGGTAGAAGGTGGGAAAGTCGCCGAATTCAGGGCCGCCGTCGCGCGGGTGGGGGAAGATGGCGCGGAGCGTCCACTTGGAGAAGCGTTCAATGTTGAGCGACTGGGCAATGTCGAGAAACAGCTCTGCGAGCGGCCCGCCGCCGTGCCCGGGAGTGCAATGGGGAATATCGCAGGCGGCGCGGTAATTGTTCTCGTCGTAATCCTCGATGCTGCCGCCCGGGGATCCCCAAATGACATGCTGCGGGTCCTCCTGCAAGGCCCCGAACGCGAGGTAGCTCATGGGGTGCGTGTGGTAATCGGCATAGCCCCAAACCGGCGTGCGGTGCGGGCCTGGCTCGCCGGCCGTGAACCGGATGTAATCGACGTTGATGTGTCCGTGAGGGGAGGCATCGACAATGCGGATGCGGGCCATGTGCCCGCTGGCCGAGTCGGGCACGCGATAGAGCACCTGGCGGAGCGCCTCGGTACCGCCGGTGGCGGAGAAGTAGGTAAAGAACTCGTTGCCGAAGCGGACTTGCAGTTCGGCGCGCTCGTTGGCGGGGTCGTTGGTTCCGCCCATGAGCATACTGAGCCACGGCTGGTCGATACGGAACTCCGGCGAGGTGAGGACGCCTGTAGCCGCATCGCCGAGATTACCTTCCGCGGTAGCCACCAGATAGTGGCCGTGCTGCCCGAGCGGGTAATGCAATCCGCGCCAATAGTCGCCGCCGAGCGGGCTTCGGCCGATCGTTCCAGTGAGGACGCGGCCGCCATCAATCGGCTGCGTGGAAAAAACCGGGTCTCTGGTCCAGGATGGTTCACCCGGTTCAAAGTCAAAAGAGGGTTGGGCAAGTGCGGTGCCGGCCATTGACAGCATCGACAAAAGAAACAGCCACACGCCCGCGAACGCCATAGAGATACTCTACCCCTGGAAACAGAAGCGAGAAAGAGCGCAATTTCCTGCCACGGGTTCGATTGCCGCCGCCTCCGCGCTTTCCGTGGGACCGTCGCCTTTCGCGGGGTGCCAGCGTGTGCCAAGCGCGCCTTGGCACCTCTGTGCGGCGCCGGCAGACGACAGAAACCGATCGTCTGCCCCACAGTCTCCTTACATCAACGGAAAACGGCGAGCTTATCATGTTTTTTGTCATAGCCTGGAGGCCCAAAACATCGTGCGTTTGCTGGTATACTTCCGCGAATGAGACTGTCTGCCGTTCCGTTTGTGCTCGCGCTATGGATGGCACCGTGCAGCATCGCGCAAGGCCGCTTTTCGGGCGACGCACCCCGTAAGCCGAAGCCGGCATTCCCCGGCCAGACCGATGCGCCGAAGCCGTCGAAGCCCTCGGCGGTTCCGAAAGTCGAGAGCATCACGAACCGGCTCAACGGTCCGTGGTCGGAGGCGCTGCTGCCCGACGGAAACTTCCTCGTAACCGAGAGCATCGGCATCATGCGCGTGGTGCGCCCGGACGGTGTTGTGTCGGCGCCGCTCACCGGCGTGCCGGGCGTCAAAGTGGTCGCGGCGCAAGGCCTGCACGATGTGCTGCTCGACCCCGACTTTTCCCGAAACCGTTTGCTCTACTTCACCTACTTCGCGCCGCCGCGCGGTGAGAAGCCGGCCCTGTGGCCGGTGGAATTCTTCTATCAAAAGGTCTGGACCAAACCGCTGGCCGAGCGGCGGCTGACGGATATCGGCACCGAGCGCGTCGCCCGCGCCCGGTTGAACCAGGACGAGACGGGGCTCGAAGACGTCCAAACACTCGCCGAAAGTGCCGAGCGGCGGATCGTGCTGGCGCCCGACGGCACACTCTACGTGACCGGCGCCGACCGCTTCCGCTTTTACGATTCCAAATACGATGGCGTCGAGCACGACTTCACCGACAATCCCGATATCGGCCGCAACTTCTCCGGGCGCGTGCTGCGCATCAATCGCGATGGATCGATCCCGAAGGACAATCCATGGTTGAGCCGCGCGACGGTTGCCCCGGAAACTTTCGCGCACGGGTTGCGCGACCCGGAAGGGGCCGCGATCAATCCCGTAACGGGCGAACTCTGGGTGACCGATCATGGTCCGCAGGGTGGCGACGAGATCAACATTATCCGCGCGGGGAAGAACTACGGGTGGCCGGATGTCTCCTACGGAACCCAATACGACTTCCAGCGCACCGATGGCCGAAAAAATGTTCCCGTCGGCAGCGGAAAGACGTCCATGCCAGGCGTCGAAGAGCCCGCTTACTTCTGGTTCCCGGACATCGCGCCCTCCGGCATGATGTTCTACACAGGCGACCGCTTCCCGGAATGGAAAGGCAATCTGTTCGTCGGCGGGCTGGACGCGCAGGCGCTCGTGCGGTTGGTGCTCGACGGCAACCAGGTCGTCGCCGAGGAGCGCTTGCTCACCGATCGCCATCAGCGCGTGCGCGATATCCGCCAGGGTCCGAACGGCGAAATTTATCTTGTGTCCGGCAACGAGTTGCTGCGGCTCACTCCGAAATGAGGCGGTCCCGCTGGCTGTTTCCCAGCCACACCCGGAGTTCGTCGGCTGGACCGAGCGCGCGGAGCCGGTCTTCCACCGCGGTGTGATTGCCCCAGACCACGTCCGGTGACTCCTGGGCAATCGACTCGATACGGCTGCAACCCAGAACGTCGTGCCGCTCTCGGTAGAAGCCATAGGTGCGGCAGGCAACCGGCCGCGCCGCGTAGACCATACAGGTTGCGGATCTGGTATCTAACGCCGGGCAAACGATCGGGCGTGACATGCCCGCGGAGTCGCGAATGCGTTGCCGGACCAATTCGGCAGTATCCGCAGGCGGAGCATCCAGTGCGGCAACAATCCACTGCCACTCTGGCTCGGTCACGCGCGGTGGTGAGGCCAGCCGGCGGCAACAGTCGTCGCATCCTTTGCGGCAGGGCCAGTTCCCGTGCGCCGCGATCGTCACCTCGGAACGCAGCCGAACTTCGTCCTGGATCACTGCAAACGGGCGTGAAGCTCCGGATCTCCGGGTGGGGCGTCGATGGAACGAGGCGGCGTCGTATCGCGGCTCATGCCTGGTCTTATCTTCCCATGCCCGATTCCTGCGCCAGTGAGGAGAAAATTGAGATTGGGGGTAGTCACTCAAAACACTCGGATATTCGAGAATCCAGGTCCTTCCGCATAGCGAAACGGTCCTGAGAATGGGCTTGGGCCGACACCTATCCATTGGGGCAGGTTGCTCGTGGTCGTCTAGACATGGCGCGACGTTCGCTTCAACGACTGTCGGCAATTGGGTTATTCGAGCGTCAATGAGGCTGAGATCATCTGATCGCGGAAATAGCGCCGCGGTGGTACTCTTGATTTCGCCAGATCGGGCTGGAATCGCACAATCTCCGCAGCCAGCCACGTAGAGCGATGTCGGCCGGCAGTTGGCTGAGGCGATGTCAACATACTGGGTAAATTTTGCGGCCGACGGGCTTCCGCTCGCATAGGACAGTGCGAAGAATAAGAGCGCGAGCGCCTTTGGAGACAAGCCCAGAATGGCCTTGGCGCCCAGGGATTGGCACGGGCTTAGGCCGACTCGCTCCTCTTACCCAGATCCGTGTGTAGGGGACCGGTGATCGGAATTCACGGCTGAAAGGAGAAGGAACGTGCGGCGTGGTACGGGTAAGGGTCACCCCACCAATCAGCGCGGTCGCGCTCCGGTCTGGAAGACCATCCTCTATATGCTTTTGATGGGTGTGATCTGCTGGTGGGTCGCAGCCGACGCGTACTCATTTGCGATCAAACTGGGCCTTTCCGAAACGGATGCCGCCAGGTTGCCGGGGTATGCGTTCCTGACGGGGCTTGCTCTAGGTCTTGGCATCGGTCTGGTGCGATCCATCAAAGACGTCTTCGCTGCCCTGTTGGTGATAGTAGTGTTGAGTAGCGTGTTCTGGTTCATCGCGGTGGTGATAGAGGCATTTCTCGTTGGCTTCGGGCTCTCGGCTGAAATTGCCTACTGGATCTCGTGGGTGGTCTTTGGGATTGGCCCGCTCCTCGGCTCAATCACCCTATACGCGGTCGGGCAGGATATCCTGCAGTCTCTGTTCCGGCGGAAGGGCGGCGGCGCCCCGTCCCCAAGTTCCGATGCAAACCAGTAGAGCGAGCCATAAGTGCCGACCGCACGGGAACCGCAGTAGGATACGCGGAGATGGCCTCATCAGCCGCCGAAAAAGCCCAAGAACCGCTTGCTAACGCGCGCGGCTCGGAAACGCGGCATCGAGTTCACAGGCAGTTACCGAGCCGCGAAGAAGCCTCGTATCGCCACTGACTCGTTCCTCGCTCGAATTAATGCCTGCTCATCAGAAAGAGTAACAGCAACACCACGCATGTTACCAAGCCGATCACCAGTCCGGTCCGACCTTTTGACGCGCGCACATCTGGTGCATATACGGCACGTTCCTCACCGTATATCCACAACTTGCTACCTACCGACTTAGGCGCCGAGAAGGCGATCTGATAGACCGGGACCCGGCCAACTTGAAGCCGCTGGCGAACGATGCGAGCCGCGTCCTGCTTGGATTTGGTGATCACCGCGCCCACCTTCGGATCCACTTCTGGTGCGATCGGTTCGATACTATTCAGAACCGAAGCAGTCTTGCTGCCGAGAGTGACGCTTTTGCTCTTTCGGAGTAGATCGTCAGGCACTGCTGTTGTATTGATGATTTCCGTGAGAACGGAGGGGCGAAAGTGAACGTGCAGCATATCGAAAACCTTGAGTTTCCCGGTTCCTGAGCAGGAACTGCAAGTCAGCCATCCAGCCCGGCAAGTACACGGAACCCGGCCTCCACTGCACGACGTACAAACCACGGAGACCGATTGTGACTGATAGACCGTCTTGCCACCCTGGAATACAGGGCGTTGCTGCATCTGCATTCTCCGGCCAGACCCGCTGCAAGAGCCACAGATCCTTCGGCCGAAACCGCCACAGTGGGGGCACTTCTTCTGCCCGGCCCCTGAGCAGGATCCGCATTGTTCGGCACTTTCCGTATGCGGCACCGGGATCTCGATAATCTTGTTCTCGAACTCGGCCGGCATCTCTACCGGTATTGTTGTCGGATTGGGCGGGGTGCCTGAATCATCGAGCTTGCTTCCTTTGTACGGTTCCTTTTTTCGAGAGACGGACCGCTCCTCATACTCGGTCTCCAAAGATACGACATAGGTGTTCAGCTCCGTAGCGTCGCCAATCGAAATCCGGTCTCCAAAATGGCGCTGCCGAAAAAACCCGCTCTCGCTCCATTTATTAACGGCGGCCCGAACTTCCTGTTCCGTCATGGGTGCCTCCTCATTCTCGGATTTGCTGTTCGGAGCCTGGAAGCTCCACCTGTACGCTTAGCCGTCAAACTACGACATTGCGAAGAGCGTCGACGCGGGAATCGCCGACGGTTGCAGCATCCTGAAACCCTTTCCAAACTCGGGGCTCGATTGTTCGGATTCGCCAGATACTCCGGATCGCAGCAAGGAAAGCTACGCTGAGCGATTTGTGAGCCTCGCATCATTACTGACTCGTTCTCTTTCTGCGCCCGATCAACCATCCCAGACCCAGCGCCAATACCACACCGGCGCCTGCAAACCACCACAATTTGCCGATACCCGAAGCCGAACTTGTGGGGGTAGTGGTTGGCCCGCCCGTCGAGGAATTCGGCTGGGAGGGTTGACCCGTGACTGGAGGAGAGGGCGCCAGTCCAGCCATCTGATCGCGAAACTGCGTTACAGTAGAAATCCACCCCGGACAAGTTACTCCATTTTGCACCGGCGCAGTGCAATACTTCTTCTGAATCAGTGGGATGGTATTGTAACCCTTGTTAATGTAGCTCAGCCGAAGATACTTCGATACCGTTTGAATGGCATCGTCGTAACTGGTGAAGGGGGATGCCGGACAAGGGCCTTGCCAGAACCAGTTCCAGGCATTGTCGGTTGTACAGGTACGCAGTCCGAAGTCCGTCTCGATTCCGGACATCGCCACGACCAGCGCCGGATCGATATTGAAGGTTTGTCCCTCTTGCACAAAGTAACTGCCGGTGCCCACCATGGGTGACGTTGCGCTCTTGTACTGCTTGGTTTGTAGAAAACTATCGATACTCTGCGGAGCAATTGCGTCCGGATGAAAACTCAGATCATCATCACCGTTGGCCGGTGAAACAAGCAGGGTTGCTCCGGTGACGATACAACCCGCTAACAGAGCTCGTCGATCGAGTCGTGTCATCACTGCTCCTTGTTGAATTGCACGGAGTTCAGGAGGCTTTGGAAGGCGCTGGCGAAGTCAGTCGCCCGCCCATCGCCGGCCCGATAGGTAAGAAAGAACTTGTAGACCAGGTTACCCTGTCCGAGATACACCGCAATATTACTGAACCGCAACGACGGGTAACTATCGTCGTAACGGGCACGCACCGCCGCCATTCCCGCTATCTGGATCTGATCGAATGCCGTATTCTCGGCGCCAGTGAGTTCCGTCTGCGCGATGGATGAGACTTGGTTTCCGTTGGTGCTGGCCATGGTGATATCGATCGCGGCGCCGTTCATCGGAATCACGCCTCCGCAGCAGAACCTGCCATCGGGACTCTGGCCGTAGTTGGAACCGAAGTTGTCGAGAGCGATCGGCCCGCCGCCGTTATAGACATCGGAATTGACCCGGAACCCCGCGGGCACGGCTAAAGAAATACCAAAGCGGGAAAAGTTCTGGCCGGCGAGGTTAGTCGGGTTTCCGTTGCCGGTTTGGGCAGCGGGCGCAACACTTAGCGTGAGGGGGGCTACCAGCGGGGCTGGCAATTGATCGCTCGTGGCTACAATCTGCAGCGGAATCACACCCGGGCTGGTTGGAGTTAACGTGAAGGTCCCACTGTAGCTGCTGCTCCGGGTAAATACCGCCACGATCGCCGAGAGATTCTGCGGAGCGGTCAAAGTCGCCAACTGGGCGCCGGTGTCGGCTCGACGCAGAATCACCGTCAGTGGAATCGTAGTGGAAATCGATGCATGCACGGTGATGGATGCAGTTTGTCCTTGTACTACGCCCGTCGGCACAAGCGTGGGATTCTGAATGCTAACGCTGGGGGGAGGAGGCGCCTGAACCACCGCGATCAGAACTGTGTTGGAGGTCAATTCGGGGTTCGCCGCCATGGCGGCAATCGTAACCGGCGCGCTGTTGTTAGCCCCAGCGTTGTTAGCCCTAGCGGTGGGTGGCACGGCGACCCGGACCGGAAGAGGTCTCTTCACCGGGGGCGCAAGGGAAGTTAGCGCGCGGGCGGCAAAACTGATCGTTCCTGCCGCAGGCTGACCAACTGGAATTTGCAGAGTGTAGGCCCCGTTGCCGGTCGCTTGAAAAATGCCAGCCTGGCTCAACGTCCCCGCAGTATTCGCCCGCAGCAACTCAACCGATCGTGCCGTCATCCCGCGAAGCTGAGCCGTAAACGTAACCGAAGCCGACTGGCCCGCCGGAATGCTGGTAGGGTTTGCAGACAAAGTCAAACTTCGCTGGACGACTATCGCCTGCGGCTGCGATCGCAGAAAAAGCGCGGTCGTAGCCAGCACGAGCCCTAGGAAAACGATCAGTTTCCAACTGCGCATAGGTGCTCCTCAAAGGGAAGGTTCTCGATATTTAATTCCTGTTCTTCCTCGAAGTCAAGCCACGGGCCGAACGATATTTTGCTTGACTTACAGTGAATAAGCGCTGTTAAATACGAAAACCCGCCACAATCGAAAAATTATAGTTCGCGCGGTGGCGGGCCGCACCGGCAGGCGCAGCCGGCGCCGGCCCAGGAAAGAAAGGTTTAGTGTGGATCCTGTACAAATTCCGGGCACGCTGAATTTTGCCAAATTCTTTCTGTTTGCGGTCATTGTCCTGATGGTCGTGTTGGCCTTTGCGGGCGTGACCGATGCTGTGGACAAACAGTGGACACCGCAAAGCGTCTTGAGCGATGGAAACCGTCAGGATCAGTGCGAACAACTGAATTTCAAAACGGGCACCATGGCCGGTACGGTCCTCGAAGTGGAAAACACCTGGTCGAATGCCGCGTACTTGTTGGCGGGGGTGTTGATCCTGGTTTGCACGAAGCGCCCCCTCGGTTACGTGGTGGGTGTTCAGTTATGCGTACTGGCGTTGTTTAGCGGTATGTACCACGGCACCCTGCAGGACAACTGGCGCACTTTGGATGTCGCCGGCATCTACTTTGTGCTGTGGGCCCTGTTGCTTTATGGATTACAAGCCGCATTGCTCCCCACGCGCTTCGACAGCATGGCTCCGCCCTGGGACTCTCTCCTGGAATGGGGCGCCGGCCTGATTCTTGGTGTAGTTTCCACTTACTTGGCCTACCAGATGGCGGAACATCGCAGCGAGGTCTATTTTTTCTCATCGACCACGTTGACCTTCACGCTGGTCACCGCCCTCATTGTGTTGTGCACCTTTCAAATGGGGCGCACGGGTTTCGACTGGTGGAGTTCCGTCAAGCTGGTTCGGCTTTGGACCGTAAAAGGCAGCCCTCCGGCCGATTACTGGAAGTTTTGGCGAATGTTCTGGTGGCACCGGCAAGATACCGCCTGGAATCACCGCTCGTATTTCTGGGCGTTCGCTCTGATCGGCGTCCCTGGTGTCGTCTGCCGCCTGCTCGATGGCGATGGGCGGCCATTCTGCTCACCCGGTAGTCCGGTTCAAGCGCACGCGATTTGGCACATCTTCGGAGCTGCCAGTCTTCTACTCTGCTTCGATTTATTGGCCTGGAGCTCGGATTTTGACCACCCCGTCTTCGTTCGCTTAAAGCCCCAAATCCCGGGCGACCTCCAATACCGCTGGGGAATCGGGCCGGTGTACGGAACTGCGATCGCATCCGTAGTTTTCGGCGCGGCATTATTTGTACTGAGCTTCATCGACGGCGCTTTCGTCGATTCGCCGCACAAAGGAGACCCACCGTCCGCGCCTGTCGATACCGGGATTACCATCGCCAGCGTCTTCCTACTGTTCGGATTCCTGCTATTTGTGCTGCGCAAGAGCAGCGTAATTGACGACCCGAAGTCTTGAGAATTCAAATGCTTGATCGACTGCGTACTCCATTTTTTCTGGTGGCCCTGGTCCTGATTCTCTTTACCGTGGCCATCGAGATCGGCTCGGCCGGGAAGTTGCAACAAGCTTCCCCGGCGGCTACCAGCCTGAACACCGCCACGCCCGGAAAGGGCATCGAGTCATTGGCGTTTCTGGATGGCCTGCTGCTCTACACCTCGCTACTGATGGGCCTGTCTCTGCTGGTCCCGGAGCGGGTTCAAAGCAAAGTACAGGGCATCGTTTCCCTTGTCATCTCCCTCTTGCTGATCCTGGGCGGGGTGTTAATGCTGATTGCGGTCTTCGTCCTCCTCATCCTGATGGTCACGTTGCTTCTGGCGCCGATCTTCGGAACCATCGCCTATTTCACCTTGTTCGGTTTCTTTAATACCGGGGGAGCTCGTGTGACGTTGGGGATGGTGATGACACTAAAATTGGCTTTCGCAGTCTGCCTGGTGTTAGCGCATCAGCGGTTCTTGAAGAATACCAGCCTGATGCTGCTGCTCGCGACTTCACTGGTGGCTACCTTCGTACTGGAGTTTCTGCATGCGCTCGTACCCGGCCCGCTGGTGAGCATTACCGATGCGATCGGCGCAATCATTGCGCTCGTATTGGCGCTCATCTGGGCGCTGCTCATGTTGGTCAGCTCAGTAGTGTCGGTCGCGCGGGCAGTTACCTAGGCTACTGCAGTACGGCAATACACTGGGGCGCCGAGGTGCAACTGAACGTCAGAGTGCCGCCGCTTTCCATAATCACCAGCGAAGCCTGATCGGGTTTGTCTTTCGAACTGGGCGTCCAGGTTTGCTGGTCCAGGCTCATATCCTTCCCTTCATCATTCTTGCTCTGATACGCGATGTTCACGGAGCAATCCACCGGCGTGCAGCCGGTGGTAACGCGAATTGTGGCATTGCGGTAGCGCGTGCTGCCTGCAGGCACGTCTACCATGATCGGCACGGCCCCAAACCGAAACTCCTTCTGTGGAAGGCTGAGCTTGGGACTCAAGAACCCAATCATATTCCCGATCCATGGCGGCGGCGGATTCTTCATGACATAGTCTTGCTGTGCGCTGCTACCCGAGGCGGGCGGCGGGTCTTGGCTGTTGTTGTGCCCGGCGCCGACTGCCATCGTGAAAAAGAAAGCGACGGCGATCAGCACCAGAAGAAGGAAGAACAGCTTGGCTCCCATAACGCTCAGTCCCAAGACTATTTCTGCGGCACCAGTGCCGCCTTCCGGGCTATGGCGCTAGTGGCATATGCAGATAGAACTCTCGGAGGCACTAAGAGCCTTGGACCGGGAAAATTGACATTAATCGCGGTACCCACCGGAACCATTTGTCCTCTTGACGACCAGCTCTCGATAACGTTGAACGTGACATTGGGGACGATAGGCGGGTTGCCGACCATTGCGATGTTGGTGACCAGACCCGAAACTGCTCCTAACACCAAATTGTTGTTCGCCAATGTAGCTTGTACGACAGGCAGTGTCTGTCCCGTGAGGTCGGGAACGGTCACGTTGCCCTCTTGAACCGTGAGCGTGACCTTGGTGTGGCTCTGCACGCTGTTCCCCGCAGCCGGGTTCGATCCCAACACCTGTCCCGATGCAGCTCCAGCTTGATTCACATTGTTCAGAGGATTCAGATCTAGATGCAACGCGGCAAGTGCGGCCTGCGCAGCCGGTAGCGGCCCTCGCAAGTCCGGCACGGTAACGATCGCAACGCCTGCCGATACATCGATCATCGTGCGGACCGGAACCTTAGTGCCCGGCGCGGTGGCCTGCTTCAGAATCACATCGACTTTGGAAGGATCTTGGGTTAGCAGGTTGTCGACATTTCCTATCTTCAGGTTATCGGCCTGAAGCTGCTGAGTGGCATCCGCCAGGTTCTTGTTGGTCAGGTCAGGAACGGCGATGTCGTTGCTCGGAATAATCTTCAGTGCGGCATAGATCCCCACGCCGATCACCACTACCGCCGCAATCAAAATCCACCATGGAAACGGCCTCGGCGCGGGCCCACTGAGTGTGACCGGAATTCCGATGGTCGGCCCTTCCGTTGCATCTTCATTTGGGCGCGCAACCGAGACGGCATCCAAGCGGAAGCTGTAATCACCGGGCTTGGTTCCTGGCGGCACGTTTACTTTTACGACGAAATCGTCGGACTTCTTCCCCGGGATAAGGCGCTCGCTGTCGCCAATCAACTTCAGCCACGGGAGCACGGGGGCCTTGTCGGGCCCCAAAACCGCGCGCACTTTCGACGGAGTATCGGTGACGTTGGAGATCGTGTACGTGACCTCGCCCGAGCCGTTGGTGTTGAGCGCAACTTTCTTTTGGGGAGATGCTGTGACGTTAAAGGTTTGGTCCACGGTCCCTCCACTTCCCAAACAGGCTACTGCCGCGAAATGCAAAATACAAGCGTGGGTTAACCACCGGTTTGCCCATTACCATCGAAAACCAGCTCGTAAGTCACGTAAGCCGGTTTTTCCTGTTCAATAATCCGCTGCAACATTAAGCGGTACGGCGCCGCCGCCAGCGGCGCGCGAACCCGCATGTGGTATTGCCGGGGTACACCATCCGCGCCGCCAGGGTTCTGCTCGATCGTGAATTCCTCACCGCCCGTGGCCGTTCGAAGAAAGAGAAGTAATCCGCGGGCAGTTCCACTCTCTCGGTTGAGACGGTGCGCAAGCGCTACCAATTCGCGCATCGAGCCGAGGCCAGGCGGAAACGGCACCGGCCGGCGCAGGTCGCGGCTCCACTCGCCCAAAATGGGTTCAAACAGCCAGTCCAGATTTACCCACCGGCTCAGATGGGGCAAGAAACTGTCGGGCGTGGAGCGCGGATCGAAAATCGCGCTCAGATGCCGGAGAGCCTCCTCGGAAGGAGCGTGCAGCCGTTCCATCGTTCCGAGCAGAGCGAGCAGGGGAGTATCTGGCTCCGCGGTGCGCTGGAACACCGCCGGCAACAATCTGCGGATGGCCTCAAGCTTCATCTTCGTTCACCACAGTGATGGAGTGCTCCCCGGAACAGAAAAGCCACGTGGGCGGGATGGTGAGCCGGTCGTCAAACAGGCGAGCGGAACAGGTCTTGAATTGAGGCGGCGCATCCGCGGCCGGGCTGCGGTATACGCCCACTTTCCCTCCGCCGGCGAGCACGCACTTGTGCTGCGGATCGACGGCCAGAGCTTCTATGGGATGAAACAACTGCCTGACTTCGCGCGTCGGCAGACCACTGTCCAGCCGCGGGCCTTCCCACTGGGCGCCGGTGCGGCGCGCGGGCAATCGAATCACGCCCACGTTGTGAGTTCCCGCCAGCACCATCGGGCCTTGAAAGGCGATGCTTTCGCAACTGCCGCCGCTCCAACTATTGCCGAAGGCGATCCAGCGTTCCGGTGGGTCGCCCGAGGGAAGGAGTTCCCAGCTGAAGCAGCCGGTACCGGTATCTTTCGGATTGGACGCGGCCACACCTGCCCACAAGAATGAGCGAACGCCCTCGCGCTGAATGGCCAGCACACGAACATCGATGTTTTCCAGCCCGATCAAGCGAAACGAGCCTTCCTTTCCGCCCTCGTCGGAAAGATAGATGCCCCTTTTGGTTTGAGCGGCGGCCACTGCCACGTGCAACGCGGACGCCCGTGCATCCGTGACCGCGGCCACCGCGTAGAACCCGTCTTCCTTGTCGCCATCAAACACCGTGATCAGCACTGGAGTCGCGCCCGGCTGCAGAAGTAGTTCGAACAGGCCCACGCTGCTCGCGATCAGCAGCACTGGGACGCCATCGCGGGAAACCCACACCATGGAGTTCACGTCGCCGGGAATCGTGCGCTCGTCCGGCCAGGTGTTGCCGCAATCCCGTGAGCAGCGAATGCTTGAGGCGGCATTCGGTCCGTCCAGTTTCGCAGCAAGCGCCAGAAGCCCGGGCACCGTGGGGTGCGCGCAGATGGTCCTTACGGTGCAGCCTTCGAAGAGCTGCGCAACCTCCCAGCCATCGCCATTGTTGACCGAGCGAAAGACGCGGCGCCCGGCTCCGGCGTACCACGTGTTCGGTTGGAATGGGTCGGCCAGGAGAGCCGTGACATCCTGGTCGGGAACGTTGTCCACCAAAAGTTGTACGCGGTCGATGTAACTGACGCCGGGCAGGCGGGCCGCATCGTAGATGTTGGAGGCGCGCAAGGCCTCACCAAACTTCCAGCCGGTGGGCTGTGACGCGGAAGGCAGCGGACTGATGAAAGCGTAAAGCCGTTCCAGCACGCTATCGCGGATCGCGGCGGCGTTGGCTTCATTCCCAGCTACCACGCGAGCTTTCACCTGGACCGATTTGTAATCCGCCCATCTCACCACCGAGCTGGTGCCCAGCGGCTGCCGCTCCTGCAACAGACTTTGAACGGCTTCGAGAGCAACCGGCGTCTGGCGATCGCGCAGTTGCTGTAAGGTAACTTTGCCGCCGGGTCTCTCGGTTTCGGGAACATCCGGAACCAGCAGAACTTCGACCGTGCCGGCAAGCGCGTACTTCCATAGCGCCGCCTGCGTGAACGCCTTGGCGCGCGCCGCCACGCCGCGGCTGAGCGCCAGGAACTCGAAATCGGCGGCAGTGACTGCGCGCCACGGGGCGCGCAATTCGAGCGGCCCGCGGACCCGCGCGTTGGCCAGGGTTTCGGCGGAACGCCCGCCGGTCGCCGGAGTGGGGTTGGTTACCTGCACGCTGGGGATCGGATCTTTTAGCACCGTAATGGTACCGGCGGCTACGTTGCCGCTCGCGCCGCCGCCGCGGCGATACCACAGCCGGATCTCGCGGCCGGCAGCCGGCGCTTCTCCAAGAGCGCGCGGATCCGCCAGGCTCCCGTCGGGCTTGCGCGCCTGCGCCGCGTTGGCAAAACGAATCTCGCCTGCCAACCGGTCGACTACATAGACTTTCGTTTCGCCACCGGTGTCGGCGAAGTGATCGACCGAGCGCCAAATCCGGTATGCCTTGCCGTTGAACTCGATCGTGGGCGCGCCCAGTTCCAGCTCCGCAGGAAGCGCTTCTACGCCCACCACCAGGTCAAGCTCCTCACCAGTGGGCGCGATCAACGGAGGCCGGCTGGCGCGGATCGTGAGCCCCGGCTGCCCGGTGCCGCGTCCCGCAAGTTCTCCCTGAACCAAGTCGCAATGGTGCGCCAGCACGGAAGTCACTTCGGTGGCCCCGGCAGGGATTGCGGCTGGTTTCGTCGTAGCAAAAATGATGGGGTCGCTTCCGGCCCCGGCTCGCGAGACCGTGACGCGCGTGCCGCGAGGAATGTCGATCGCCGTTGCCGCGGGGCGGCTCACACTAAACGTCAGTCCCACAGCGGCTGAAGACGGAGGCACCAACGAAACTCCAATCAGACGGAGAAACTCAACATACGCCTTCTCCGGCACGCGATTGAGCCGATAGATCATCGTCTCGGTCAGAGTGGCGAACGCCTCGAGCAGCACGATTCCGGGGTCGCCCGGCGAAAAGTCCGTCCAGGTGGAGCAATGCGATTTGATGTAATCCTTGGCTTCCTGAACGAGCTGATCGAAATCGCGATCGTCGAGGTTTGGCGAAACGAGCGGCATCAGATCAGCTCTCCCGCCAGGTTGAGTGAAAAACTGATGCGCTCGGTGTGCTGTGTAGAGCGAACCCGGTAGTGTAATACCACCGTAAGAAAGGATTCCATGTCTGGCCCAGACGCATCAGAGCCGCTAGCGGGCGCATCGGGTTTGGCCGATTCCGTACGAATGGCGCGGGCCGCGTCCAAGTGCACGATCTCGATGCGCGGCTCCCATCGGTTCAACGCGCGCCGTACATAATGAATGGCCAGCCCCGCGGTGGTGTTATCGTTCGGCGAGAACACCAGCCGATGGAGGTCCGTGCCGTACTCCGGACGCATCACACGTTCGCCGGTGCGCGTCGAGAGCAACAGCAAAATCGATTGACGCACGCTGGCCGCTTCTTCCACCGTCGCGAGGCCGCCCGTCGGAGAATTTTGAATACCAGGCCTCTCTTCGGGTGCGTCGAAATCGGGATGTACGAAGCGCCAGGCGCGATAGCGGGGCGGGTTCATGGGTTCTGAAATACGAATTCCTGGCCGGCACTCTTCACCAGGTACTCCGCTCCTCCGGGAGGTGTTCCATCCGTCGGTCCTTTTAGCGTGTCGAGACAGACGCGCTGGCCTTTGATGAACAGCAGGTTGGAGTAGCCATCCTTGACCGCGAGCACCCGCTGGCACGGCTTCACGCCGATCAGAAGAGTGTTCGGGCACCTCGAGATTCCTCGGCCAACCGGGTACGGATCCACCAACACTGGCTTGCCGGCGATCGTGACCAGGGTTTGGTCGACATGGATGGCGACGGGGGCCCGATGCTTGCAGAGCACCACGGCGTCTTCGTTCAGCAACAGCACTACGCCTCCTCAAAGTGAATTTCTTTTCCGCGGATTGCTACCGGCTGTCCGATGGCTTCGATTTCCAGCGGGACCACGGAATGAAGTTTCAAAAGGTCCGGTGAAAACTCAAAAAAATTGCCGGCGGGATCTTCCAGGCGAACGCTGCGGGCGCCATCGTCGAAGATCAATTTCTGGCCGCCGTGCGTGCGCAGGGAATAGCGCGTGACGGCTCCGGCGTGAACCACCGAGTCCGGCGGATTGGCCGATCCATAGAGACCGCCGAGCACGATCCCGTGCGAGTTGCGGTCGTGAGCGAACAGCACCACCACCTGGTCGCCCGTATCGGGCAACACGGTGTAGCCTTTACCCGCCCCCGCCCCGGGCGATAGCACACTCATCCAGTCGGTCTCCAGATCGCCGTGAGCCGGTAGCGAGACGCGCACGCGGCCCAAACCCTCGGGATCGTTCACGCGGGTCACGATTCCCAGCGCGATGGTGGTGGCGCCCGAACGCGGCCGCGGCTGCGGCGGTTCGGTGCTGAATTCGGAAACGAACCCCGTGGAACGCCCGATGCGATGAGTGACGGACGTGAGCACATACGCGCCGGCAAGCGATGCCGGCACGCCGCCGAGCGTCACCACAGCGCCCGGCATTAACCGAGAGTCGCCCTCCGCGCTGCCCCACAGCGTCACTTCGCGCGCGGCTCTTCGATCGAGTTCCGCCTGCGCCATGGCTTCGGCTTGCGAGTCGTCTTCCGCGAATTCGGCCGTCAGATGGCGTTCGCTGGACGATGCGAAGCACTCTGGTGGGGCGCTGGCCGTGGCCGTGCGGCCCGATCGCGGAACGGAAGCGCGGCCGGTGTGGCGCTCCACGCGAGAAGGATCCCACGCGAAAGTCGATACCGAGCGGCACGCTGCGTCGCCGTTGACCGTGAGCCGCGCTTCCAGAAGCTCTTCGCCCATTTGCAGTGGCAGGGGCTCGCCGAACCCCGCCAGGCTCAAAATGTGGATCACGTCGTCGCGCAGCGTCACGTACAGTCCGCAAGGTTCGAGCGCCTCCAGCAATAAATCGAGATCGGACTGGCAATGCTGAATCAGCCGTTTGAGCAATGGCCCATCGGCCTCCGGCTCAACCGTGAGGCCCAGATCGCTGGTCAACTCGCCGGCCAGCTCCGCTACCGAGGTTTGTACGTGGACCCGCGTCGGCTGGCGTTTGCGGAGCCGATGCAGCAGGTCGTAACCGCGCAGGCGCAACGTGCTGCTGTGGGCGGACTCATAGGACTGAGTCACGGCCGTCAACTCGCCGGTGAAGAGCGGCGCCGCGGAGCCCGGAATCGTAATGCGCAACTTCTGTCCATGACCGGCAAGCGCCGCGTCCACAAAATCCGGCGCGGCGTTCACAAAAGCCAGCTCACACACCATAGGCAATGACAGGCGCTGCTCGACGTGAATTTCCTCGAGCGCGCCGAGCTCACGCGCCGCCAGCATGGCGTCATTCAGTTCGACGGATAATGCGGGGAGGCCGGTCAGGGAATTCATGTCGTAGTGTCGTTCGGTGACGCCGAAGGAAGCGCGGACAGCGGCGGGATCCGCAGCAAATGACCAGCCGCGACATCGAGCGGATTTTCCACATCGTTGAAGCTGGCGATCACCCTCCACATCCGGCAATCTCCATAACGTCTCCAGGCGATCTCATCCAGCCGCTCGGCCGAGGCGCCCGACTCGATATCCTGCCCGCCCTCCGGTTCACTTTCCGTGGCGCCCGTGGGGCCGCCGCCGATCACTTCGTGAACGTCTACGTCCTCGGGCGCTAGATCCAAAACTTCGGGCAACGCTTGCGGCGGCGCGGCGAGGCTGTCGCGATTTCCGTCCGGCTCGCTCACACGCACCAGTCGCATGCGCAACCAGGAGCGCTGCGGCGCGCCATCGGCGGTGAACTGTTCCAGCCGCTCGGCCACGGCGGTAACCACTCCCGGGATGTTCCACTGCTTTCCCCACACAAAGCGTACGACGGGCGGCCGCGTGAAGCCGTCGTCCGCCGCGTCTCCTTCGGCGAGCTCGAATAAAGGGCGTGTCCATGTGCGGACATCGTCGGCGGGCGTCGAGGAACCGGCCAACGTAACATCGAAGAGCAGGTCGAGGAGAAGCTCGGTGACGCCGCCGCCGGTGTAGACCAGGGGATCGTCTTTGAGGCCCTTGCCTGCGATCGGACCGCCCGCCGATGATCGTGCGCGTACACCCGCCGTGCGGCGCATCACGATGCTCTCGGGATTGAGCAGGCAACCCAACCGTTCGCCGGTTTGCTCCAGCAGAAATGCTACGCGCTCCATGACGCGTCACCTCGTTGTTCCGCGAGCAACTGCCCCACTCGCGCGCTACGTGCCATGGCCTCGGCCCAATCCGTTTGTGCGGGTAGGGCTTCGTCCGGGAGCTCCGGCCAAGAATTCGGCGGGGGCGGTGAAATCGCGCTGGTCCCGCGGTGGCGCAGGTTAGGGATTGCCGCGGTGGGTTGGTGCGATGGTTTAGAAGAATCGAGTTCGTTGACAATCTCAACTGGTTCGGTTGGGCGAAGCGCCAGTGGCTTTTCGGGCGGCTGCGCAGTGAGGGTGTGCACCGATTTGGCGCGGGGCGGCATGTCTGGATTCCGCGCGGGAGCAGGCCTCGATGATTCCGGCGAGGTTTCCGGCGCTCTCGCCTGCTGAGGCGGCCTGGCACGCACAGTAACGGGCGCCGGCAGTTCGGGCCACGTTCGCGCGCGGGCGCGCCCCGGCGCCGCACTAGTCACCACCGATGGGGCGGGGCGTAGCTGCGGCGTTGTCGGTGACGCGGGAAGCGCGGGCCGTTCCGAGCGCGCGGCACGTGGCTGTTGCGCAGGCGCTTTGCTTGGCGGCGGAAAGGGCGTGGGCGACGGCAGCGGCCTGCCCAATCTGAGCTGAGGCGCACGGACGCGGGAGCGTTGTGTTTCGCTCGGGGCAACAGGCGTCCCCGGCTCAGGATGCCGCACGTGCGGAGCCTCGGGAGCACTGATTCCGGACCTACGATTGCCAAGTTGGACCACAGGCACTCCCGGCGCGGCTGTGTGCGGCTTAAGTTGCTGCGGCACCGCGGGCGCCGGGATCGGCGGCATCACTGGAGCTCGAGGCACGCGGGCGAATTGTTGCGGCGTCCCGCCTTGCGCAGGCGGCACGAGCAACTGTGGCGCGCCTTTTCGCACGCGTTCCAACCAGTCAGCGGGCGGGCCTTCCAACTGCGACTGGGCCATGTCCGGTTGGACCGGTTGGAGCCAATCGGCTACACGCCGCAGCGCGTGTGCTAGCCTCACCAGCAGAGCTCGCAGGCCAGAGCCAGGGGCGGCGTTCATCATCAGCCTCGATCCAACGACTCAAATACCAGCGTGATCTCTTCGATCGCGGCTTCGTTTCCCATGGCATCGAGCAGCGCGCCGCGCCAGCGGCTGGGCCAGGCATTGACCAGATCCCACCGCGCGACTTCGGTACTCCCGTCGGCGTCGATGAGCACGATCGATACGTTCTTGCGCTCCACCTTGCCCTTGACTCCGGTCATCATCCAATTCCAAATCTCCATGGATGAGGTGAAGCCGTAATGCAGTGTGATGGGCTCGTACTCTACGCGGCCGGGCAGTTTGTGCACCAACTGGCTGGAGCCGCCTTCCCGGTATTCGATCGCGTCCACCTTGATCCCCATATTGCTGCAGCGGGTGAAGTGGCCTTCGGCGATGCCCTGGATGATGAGCTTGAAGTTGTACGAGCGATAGGGATCGTTAAAGACTCCCGGTGCGGCTCCGGCCGCGGGTGTGTTGGGTGGTTGCTGAGCAGCCTCCGGCATCAGTGCACTCCTTTATTGAGATTTAGAGGAATTCCGTTTGAACACCGCTGGCTGATTGGCCAATGCGGAAAATTACGAACTCCGCCGGCTTGACCGGCGCAATTCCGATCAGGATCACCACCTGGCCGGCATCGATCACCTCGGGTGGATTGGTTTCGGTATCGCATTTCACGAAGAAGGCCTCTTCCGGAGTGGTCCCCATCAAAGCTCCATCGCGCCAGACCAGGCGTAGAAACGCGCTGACATCGCGCCGGATGGATTTCCAAAGCGACGGGTCGTTCGGCTCGAACACCACCCAGCCGGTGGAACGCTTAATGGACTCTTCGATCATGATGAAGAGCCGGCGCACGTTGAGATAGCGCCAGGGACTGGAGCCTTCGTCCAGAGTCCGCGCCCCCCAAACCAGGATGCCATCGCGCGGAAACAGGCGAATGCAATTGACGCCGTTTTGGTTCAGCTTGCCCTGTTCGTCGCTCGTCAAGCGGTAGGTTACGTTGAGCGCGCCGCGGATGGGTTCGTTGGCCGGAGCTTTGTGAACACCCCGAGTCGCATCGGTGCGCGCATATACGCCGGCCATGTGACCGCAAGGCGCCACCGTCACCGTCTTCTTAGGCGCGAGCGGGTCGCGCACCACGATGGATGGAAAATAGAACGCGCCGTATCCGCCTTTGGATACGGGCGGCCGGAGCCCGCCTGTTGTGGTGGCTGCCGGCTTGGGCGATCCCGCTTTGGCGTCAGGGGGCGCCGGAACCGTACCGGGCTCGATCAGCCGGTCGATATCACGCACCGGATCGGATGCATCGAGAATTGCCACGCGGTTCTTCAACCCTTCACAGTGCTCCAGAGCCGCTCCGTAAGACGCGGGATCCGAGAATCCCGGGATGGCGACGATCGCGATCTCATCAATGGATTCGAGCACATCCAGCCCGGTGCCCCCTCCAGTCCCCCCGTTAACCGCATTGCCCGCTCCAACGTTGACTACATAACAACGATGACCGCCATTCAGAAAAAATCCATAAACCGCATGCGAGAGCGGCGTAGATTCTCCGTCCTTTTCGGGCACAAACTCCTTGCAGAACTCCGACCAATTGTTAATGGCGCGAGCCTCATTGAGATACGCCTTGGCGTTGGGAGCGACGCCGACGAATCCGGCGGTGCTGGTCCCCACAGCTTGAATGGGCCTGGCGCCGGATGGAACTTCCTCAATGTAGATCCCGGGCGCCTGGTACGTCGATAATGGCATGTCACTCCTCCAGAATTGGGAATCGAATCACGAACGGGTTATCCTGCCCGACGCGGTCTCCGCCCGCAGTCGTCGAAAATGCCTGGCCTTTGCTGTGAATCCGTAGCTGTACGGCGCGCCCCGCGGGCAACGAGGTGAACTGAAAGGCGCCCTTTCTATCTGTAGTGGTGACGAGCCGCATCGCCGGAATCTCCACCCGCGCGCCGGCCAACGGAATGTTTTCGGACCCGACTACGATTCCGCGAAGCGCGCCCACTGGCGCCGAGTCGACAATGAGCGGATGGCGGACCATTTTCACGGCAGGCTGCTCCCGCGATTTGCGCATCGGAACATCCAGCAGAAAGGACGGTTGCGGCGCTAGCCCAAACGCACTCCAGACGCTCGGCGGCAGGGGATCGAGCACTACCGCAAAATCAGCGCGCTCCATGGCGGCGAACAGCAAGCGCCCCAACAGGGTATGGGCACGCTCCGGCTCGGCGGCTCGCACCGTCACAAGATATCGAAGAGTGAACTGCAGCGGCGGGCAGCTCCCATTACTAGGCGATTTCTTCTCACGCAGTTCCATCAGGTAAAACCCGACGCCCATTTCCGACTTCACGCCACCGGGCGAATGAAGATCGACGGGAACATCCTCACCCAAAGAGCCAACCCAATCTTTCAGAGATTGATCGACTTGGGCGATACTTTTTTCGTCTTTTTCCAATTCCCGAAATCTCCCGAATTCTCAGCGATGCCGAAAGGGCGGTGGCGGTTGCGGTTGGTGCCGGCGGGCCTGCTGGCTCGGATGGCGCGGGTTCATGGGGTTGAGAGGGCTCATTGGATTAGCTGGGTTCAAAAGACTGTTCGGGTTGGCCGGGTTATTTATATTGCGTGGGCTGGCGGGATTCACCGGGTTGTTGATGTTCATCGGATTCATCGGATTGTTGATATTCATCGGGCTTAAAGGATTAGCGGGATTTGACAGACTTGTCCGCCAGCGTTTGTCAGAAAATGTGCTGGCCGACCGCCGGCTTCTCTGCTTCAGCGCCGGAACGGAGTTTACCCGCCCGATTGGGCGTTCTCGCCGCCGGGCTATAAGTCGAAATAATAAGAAAACAACTACGACGAGGATCGTGAGCGTGGCAGCGCTGAACGACATGGTCACCTCCTATGAGCCCGTCGCAAAGGCCCGCAAGTGAATGGAAGGATTGTACAGTAGGCCTACGCTGCTGACAAGCTTTATTCCGGTTCAGGTCAAAGTTTTCTTTTTCAGGCGCGGAGCAATCTTTCGGACATGGCGCCAACCGCGGCAGGGCTGTGTCGCAGTGGGTGCGCGGCAGTTTCGCTTCAATCCGTTTCCGGCCAGCCCGGTCTGCAGTCAGCGCGAGCGCCTTTCTCCATGCATCGCAGACTGATCGACTTGGTGGATACTCTCACGAATATCACCAAGGATCTCCCACATTGCGGGCGAAGCGGATTCGGTCCCACTTGTGTCAACGCTTTCGCAGGCTGGTTTTGCGCCAAATACAACCTGGCGAGCGAGCGCTTCGTGAGCGGCTGCCAAATCAGGTTTCCGAATCAGCACGGCTTCCAATGTTTCGCGAACTCGGCGGCCGGTGATGAGAACGGGCATGCCGCCGCGGGATGGATCAGCGGCGATCCAAAGCCTCGTAGAGAACCGACAGGTGCTTGCCGCCCGCTTCGACCGCGGACTCGATCCGCTCGCGTCGGTTCGGGGTACGCCTTCGGCGTTGAAGACGGTCAGCGCATTGGCAAACGTCGATTATAACGTTGGCTTTTGTCCCTGTTAACGATCAACAGCAACGCTGGCCAGCTTTCCGACGGTGGCGTGCCCGGAAGGATCAATCTAGCAGAAGGCCGTTTCTTCGACCCCCAAGGCACACAGTGCGGCATGGCGGACCCTTGGGCTTTTGGGCTTTTGAGCCTATGGGTGGTGCGAAGGGGGACTTATCAACAAGAATCGATCGAGCGAGGCCGGCGGTCCCGAGAGACGAGCGCTAACGAACCTGGAGTTTCGGCTCAGGATTTACGGAAGAAGCGTCCTCTTATGTTGGATAGGCTACTTTGTCAGCATTCGCGGTATCATCAACGACATCGGAAACGCGGGCGGCGAATGGTACAGCCGCTCGCCATGT
>DATJAK010000137.1:0-2737 GCA_035516375.1 Bryobacteraceae bacterium | reverse complement strand
CCATGTTGATACCGGACCGAGGTTGTTTGCTCAAATTCCTCGGAATGATCGATCCGGAAGACGCCGTTATCCGGAACGTCGTTGAACACCAGTCCGCCAATCTCCGGCCCAAAAAAGCGGGATCGCGTGTGGCCCATAACGGTGTAGGCGGAGAGTCCGTGAAGATCCGCCAGCGTGATGCGAGCGGCAAGTCCGTCAATTTTGGACTTCCGCCAGCCGATCGGAAACGTGATGGGAGTGAGGAATAGGCTGTCGAAGTCGAAGGCGTTGTGGGTGAACTTCCAGAAGTAATCGGCATCCAGCGAAAGGTGGCGTCCAAAGGCTTGCGCCAAGCCCGTATTAAACTGATTGCGCTCGCCCGGACGCGGCGGCGAAGATCGAAATGTTCCGAATGGATTCGTGGCTTGTGCGTTGGCGGCAGCTTCGCTGGCCACGATTAGATTTTCGTTGTAAGGGGTTTCAAAGAGACGCGCATACGAGATGCGAAGAATCGTTCCAGTTGTGGGAGTGCGATACGCCACTCCGAAGCGCGGCTGAAGCTGATGGCCTTGGCTCAGTCCGTTATACCTGTCGTAGCGAATGCCGGGATTCAGCGTCAGGCGTCCCAAGGTGATGGCATCCTGCGCGTAGAAGGCCAGCTCCTTGACATCCGTATCGCCGTGGAACGCGTAGAGGCGTCCGCCGCGCGAAAGATCGTAGGGCAGGAGATTCGGGATGAATGCCGGGTTCGTCTGATAACCAGCGGCTCCGCATTCGTTCCCGGAAAGGAGTACGGGATCGGATACAGCGCCTCCTGAACTATCGACACAGACCGCGTTATAAGTTGGATCCGTGATGGCGATGTTGAAGCTCTCGCGCAGCAGGGTGTGCCAGTAGGAACCGCCCACCTTGGCGTTATGGATTCCATGGGAGTAGGCAATGTCGCTTCTAAACCCGACATTCGTCAGGTAGCGGCTTTGCGAAAGCGTCGCGGGAAGATCCGACAGTGCGTTGGCCGACGGAAAATACTGAGAGCGGTCGAAGCGGATGAACGGGTTCACCGTAAACAGTGTGCTCGGGTTGATCAAGTGCGTCCAACCCGGTGCAATATTGAAAGAGCGGATCTGCGAGCGTTGGTCCTGGCTCACCGATTGCGCATCGAATGTGTTGGGAGTCTGAAACCAGGATCGCGCGGCGGAGAGATTGAGATGAAGGCTGTCGGCGTTATTGGGCTGCCAGTCGAGACGATCAAAAGCCGCTTCCGCATTGCCGTGGTCGTGAAGGGGCTGGAACTCAGGAGTATCCAGGAACCTTCCGGTACCGCTTGCATTGAGCGCCGCGAAATTGCCGAAGTGGGTTGAGCCTGCGCCATATGTCAGACCTTCAGACCACGTTCCGAATGAGCCATACTGCGACGACAGGCTGCCCGAGGGCTTGCTTTTGCCCAGGCCGGACTGCGTGGTGACATTGACGATCAGACTGGTTTTGTCGCCGAACTCCGCGGGCGGCGCGCCCGTCACGACCTCCATCGCTTGTACGATCGAGGTCGATATTTGGTTGGAAAAGATCTTGGCCTGCTGATCGGTGATCGGCTGATTATCGATCGAAATCGAAGTGTCGGCATGTTCCCCGAGCGGGTGGGCAAATCCGTTTCCGTCGGCTGCTACCCCCGGCGTGGTGCGCGTGACCATTTCACTCAAACCGGTGGCCTGATTCTGGACGGCCAGGCGATCGAGCAATGAGCGGTCCAGGGTTCCATGGGCGGTCGGCGAAAGCTCCAGCGTGCCACCGGCTGCGCCCGTGACCTCGACCGACGTCGAGGCGCCCGCAACCGAGAGCACGATCTTCAGATCCAGGGGAACGGGCGATCCGACGGAAACGTTCTGCACGGATTCTTCGAATCCCGGCGCCGCGGTGGTCAGCCGATAGACGCCAAACGGAATGCCGTTCAGTTGGAACGCGCCGGAGGAATCGGCAGACGCGCTGCGGCGCACTCCCGTGAGTGGATTGCGGAGAGTAACTGCGGCGGACGGCACCGACGACTGCGACGAGTCCAGCACCAGGCCCCGCAGACTTCCGTAGTTTCCCAACGATTGGGCGGGTGCCGCCGGTAAAATCGCGAAGACTCCAATGACGGCCAGCGCCAAACAAACAGTCGAACGAGGTTTGCCACGCCGGATGGAATCAACCATTAGAACGTCAACCTTAACTGCAGATCGATATGCCGCTTTCCCGCCTGGCATTCGGCCCGGCTCCGCGTAGCGGTCGGAAAGTGTTCGTTGCGGAACGACGCGCTCAAGGTGAGATTGTAACGTTTCGGCTTGTGTCGACGAGGACGAACATGGCCGTATCAGCGCTTATGCCAACCGCCAAAGTGCCGATCACCTCAGCCGTAAAGCCAGACTTTTGGGGCGCTGGCGATGAAACTCGGATGTCTCTTGGAATATCGGCCTCAGCGATCTATGGTAGCCGCCGGTGTTCGCGGGCGCAATATTTTTCCGATGAGTGGGCTTGCTATGGACACCGGCGGATCGCGAGGCCGTATCGGCGGACAGTGTGTTCAGTGTCGAATCGGTTGCTCGCCCCTTACGGCGCCTCGGCTACCAGAAATAGAGGGTGTCCGGACGCACATGCCCCCTGGCCTCCAAACAAGGGCCGCACTCCATCTGATAATCTCCGCGGATCTTTCGCACAGCCGCCGGAATGGTGTACTCGTCGTCCGGCTTGTGCTCGGTGGCAATCGCCATACGCGGCTTGA
>DATJAK010000136.1:0-8364 GCA_035516375.1 Bryobacteraceae bacterium | reverse complement strand
GCACCCACTGCGCCGCCAGAGGCAAACCGGCCGCCAGCCCGAGAGTCAAACCCGCCAGAACGCGCGCCACCGCTGCATCTTCTCAGGATTCGCCGCGCGGACGCAAGCCCGTAGGATCGAGTCCGAAATTTACGGAACATTGGCAACTCGCGCGCCGTACTCACTCGAAAAGCGAGTGAACCTTCTATGCTTCGACTGGCCCGAGTTTTCCTGCTCGCCTTCGTCATAGGCCATCTCTACGCGCAAGGCCCTGCCGGGTGGAAAGACCCATCGCCCCACACCACGCGATTTGTGGCCGTCGAAAAGAACGTTCCGCTCGAAGTGCTCGACTGGGGAGGTTCCGGCAGGCCGATGATCCTTCTGGCTGGTGGCGGCCAGACGGCTCACATATTCGACGGCTTCGCCCCCAAGCTCGCCACCACCTGGCATGTGTACGGCATCACCCGGCGCGGAATTGAGTTCCGTGGCCAACGCCCATCCCGGCCGCGTTGCCGGCCTGGTTTACCTCGACGCCGCGTATTCCTACGCCTTCGACAACGGCCAGGGTTCGGACGTGCACGAGATGCAGGCGCTCAAGGGACCTCAACCTCCGCCGCTGGGCCCCGCCGATTTAGCCAGCTTCCCCGCGCTCCAAAAGTATTACGAGCGCGTCAACGGATTCCCGTTCCCCGAAGCGGAGCTGCGCCAGCAATTCGAATCGCCGCCCGATGGAAAGGTCGGAAAACCGCGTGATCTTCCGGGCGGAGCAATGTTGTTCTCGGTGTTCCTGCACCCCAACAAGTACACCCACATTCCGGTCCCGGCGCTCGTCATTTTTGCCAACTCCCACAGCCAGGGCGCGTGGGTCGACGCCAATACCGATGCTTCCGTGCGGGCCTCCGCTAATGCATATTCGGCAGCTTTGTCAGCCTTGACCGGGAAGCAGGAAAAGGCGCTCGCAGACGCCGTGCCCACGGCACACGTAGTCACCCTGCCCAACGCGCATCATTTCCTGTTTCTGTCAAACGAAGCGGACGTGCTGCGCGAGATACGCACTTTCGCCGCCAGCCTGAATTAGCGTGGGGCCGGGCCCTCCGGCCCGCCGCCGGGCTTCTGCCCGGCGCCCGGAGTTCGGAGATTTCCCACTGGCCTCCAGGTAGCCTCCAGGTGTGTGGCGCAGACCGTCGTTTTTCAGCGGTCTGCGATCGGACAGACGGCGCAAAGCGATTCGCAAAGGCACCGCTCCCTGGAGTCGCAGCTGGGTATGCGTTCCGTTTCCGAGGCGCGACCATCGGAAGCGGAGGTTTGTCCAGCACAGCCCTCCAGTCTGGTGTTCCGCCGGGCTTCCGCCGGCGCACTAATTCCCCCGGCCCCTTCCCGGCGGCCCATCCGGCCGTTCGAACAATTCGATGTTCATGCCATTCGGATCTTCCACGAAGATGTTGTGCGTGTTGTTCCCGAAGTCCACAATCTGCCCGTTGGCGGAAATCAGATTCACCCCCGCGGCCTTCATCTCCGCAACCATCCCCGTGAGGTTCACCACCTGGATCGCCATCGCCGGCGCGCCGGGGTCGCGGACCCGCAAGTGAAACTTGGTGCGCGGCACGCCCCGAAACTCCGTGAACTCGACCGATGCCGGCGGCCCCGGAATCACGCCCGTCAGTTTTCGAAATTCTGTCCCCGCGGGCGCCCCGATCAGCTTCAGCATTGCTGGATCTTTCGAGAACGCCGAAGGGCCGTTGAGCGCCAGCCCCATCATCCCGTTGTAGAACTTGGCCGTGGCCTCGGCGCTCTCCATCGTATAAGCCAGCGAGACGCGGTGCACATTCCCTTCCGGCGCGTCAGCCGCGGCCGCTTCCTGGACCAGCTGAACGAAAAACCCATCCGGGTCGCGCAGCAGAATCGAGCGGGCCTTGCCCTTGGCGGTCGTGATCTCCACCGGCGCGCCCCCAGTGGTAACGATGGTGGCATTCACCTTCTTTGCGTTGACTACAGCCGCGTCGAGGTCGCGCACGTACAGCACAATACTGCCGGCCCCCGGATCGGTGTAGGCTGCCCGTCCCGGCTTCCGTTCCAGACCCTTGAAATGCGTGAGCTCAAATCGCATTGCACCGGGGAGCTGCAACATCGACAGACGCAGCGTCACCCCCGGAGCGTTCGTCAACTGCGGCACCGCGGGGTTCGGAAAATCGCGCCCCGTGCCATTGAGCCCGAACACTTCGCGGTAAAACGCGAGCGTCGTATCCAAATCCTCCACCGCGTGGATGGCGTGCGAAAGGCTCTGCGTATGCGGCCGGATTCCGTCGCCGGTTTCCGTTTGCGCCCAGGCCGCCACGGCCAGCGCCACCGCCGCCACGATACCAAAGGAAAACGCGATCCTCATAAACCTCCTCCTAGTCGCGGGAGTGACCTCACAGAGTATATCGCGACACCCGCCAGCCAGTTCTGTTGGACAGATCTGGACGTGCTACCTAACTCGAACGGGGTCCCGGCTCACCTAAAGTCGGGTTTACTTCTTTCGCGATCCCCGCCGCGAGCTCGGTTGAGCACTTGTTTCCTCGGCCACCTCTGCGCGCCAGCCTGAAGCGCCTACATGGCCTCAAGCTACGCGCTGCGGCCCGACATCTTTAGATTTTCTCTGCGACTCCGCGTCTCTGCGGTGAAACCTTCCCCCAGCCAGTTCCAGGCGCGCCCTCGGCTGCCCGTGATATGATGCGCTGACTATCCACAAGGAGACCCGTATGGGGAAACAGCGTGTTGGTTCGGCCGCCCTCCTGGCGCTTCTCGCAATCGTGAGTTCGCCGGCGTTCGCCGCGGAAAACAGCATCGAGCGCGAAGCTCAGGATCGTGCGCAAATTGAAAAGCTGATGTGGCAATACGTTCGCGCACTCGACACCGAGAACGCCGACGCTTACGCCGCCGTTTACACACCCGATGGACAGTTCGGCTCTGGCGCAAACGCGGTCAAAGGCCGCGATGCCCTCAAAAAGATGATCAGCGATTTGCGGCAACGCGGCGCCGAAAACGAAGCCAAGAGCGGCCAGAAGCGGCCCGCCATGTACCACGTAATCGCCAACAGCTATCTGGAATTCACCGATAAGGACCACGCCCGCCTCGAGGCCTACTGGATGACCGTGTTCGCTGCCGCCGGCCCCCAGGCGCCCCCGCGCGTCGCCGCCGCCGGACGCGAAGTCGACGAGCTCGTCCGCACCAACGGCCAGTGGCTGATCAAGCTCCGCGACGTAGCGCCCAAGTAGCGCTCCTTCTCCAGGCCTGCGTTTTTTCAGTTGTACACTGAGAGCGGGAGCCAAGCCGTCCTGAACGGAAATTGGCTTCGTTCTTCACCGCGAGCCTTCCGCTCTTACCGCCGGAATCATCCAATCTTTCTTCAACTTGCGCGCCTATTACGAAGCCAGAATTGGCTTCGTTCCTCAACCAGCAGCTGCGGGCTCACATCCGTGGCCGGTAACCCCTAAAACAACGGCGGCCGGCCCGAATTCCCTGTAAGCATCTGATTAAAAGTTACTTGTAGTTGTATAATAAGACACTAAAATATACTTGACAAATTAACACTAAGATTTTATGATTGTCATTGGATGAGGCCGGAGCCCCATCCAGAGGAAAAACCCAATGAGGAGTTTACAAAATATGTCTCTCAGCCATTTCGATCCGTTAGCCAATCTGCGCCTGTTCGAGGATGCCTTCTCCCGGTTCCTGACCGAGCCGGCGTCCAATCGGCCCTGGTCTCCCGCCGTCGATATCTTTGAGACCGAAAACGAACTGGTTCTGAAGGCCGACCTGCCCGAAGTCAGCCTGAAGGACATCGACGTCCGCGTGGAGAACCAAACCCTGACCATTGCTGGCGAGCGCAAGTTCGAGAAGAACGAAGACAACAAGGGCTTCCATCGCATCGAGCGCAGCTACGGCCAGTTCGTGCGCAGCTTCGCCGTGCCCACTACCTTCGATACCGACAAAATCGCCGCCGAGTTTCACAACGGCGTGCTCACCGTTACCCTGCCTAAGAAAGAGACGGCCAAGCCGCGGCAGGTCAAAGTCGAAGTGAAGCAGTAACGCATCTAATTCACAGAGGGGCCGGGAAACCGGCCAGCCGAACCGGAGCTTTTCCGGTTATCGTAAGGGCAGGTAGACCCACACTGGCTACCTGCCCGTTTGCCATCTAGGGGGGAAGAATGTTCCGGTTAGACAAGCTAACCCAGAAGGCGCAGGAAGCGTTGCAGGATTCGCAGGCCATCGCCGAAAAGAACCAAAGCCAGGTCGTGTTCCCGCTGCATCTCCTGATCACTCTGGCCGAGGAAAAAGAAGGCGTCGTGCGGCCGGTGCTCTCCAAATGCGGCGTCCAGCCCGATGCCATCGTGGCCGAAGCCCATCGCATGCTGTTGAATCTGCCGCGCGTCGGGCCCATGCAGCAGCAGGGCATGTACCTGTCGCAGCCGCTCAGTGAAGTACTCGAACATGCCTTCGATGAGGCTACCCGTTTCAAAGACGAGTTCGTTTCCACCGAGCACATCTTGCTCGCTCTGGCCGAGCAGCGCAACGATCCGGCCGGCCAGCTTCTCAACCGCGCCGGCGCAACGCACGACGCCATCCTGAAGGCCCTGGTCTCCATCCGTGGCACCGCCCGCATCACCGACCAGAATCCCGAATCCAAATATCAGGCGCTCGAACGCTACGCTCACGATTTAACCGAATCCGCGCGGCAGGGTAAGCTCGACCCGGTGATCGGCCGCGAAGACGAAATCCGCCGCGTCATGCAGGTGCTCAGCCGCCGCACCAAGAACAATCCCGTGCTGATCGGCGAGCCGGGCGTCGGCAAGACCGCCATCGTCGAGGGTCTCGCCCAGCGCATCGTGCGCGGCGACATCCCCGACCAGCTCAAGAATAAGCGCCTGGTGGCTCTCGACCTCGGTTCCATGATCGCCGGCACCAAGTTCCGCGGCGAATTTGAGGACCGCCTGAAAGCCGTGGTCCGCGAAATCATCGATTCCAACGGCGAGATCATCTGCTTCATCGATGAGCTGCACACGCTCGTCGGCGCCGGCGGAGCCGAAGGCGCCATCGACGCCGCCAACCTGCTCAAACCGGCCTTGGCCCGCGGCGAGCTGCGCTGCATTGGCGCCACCACGCTCACCGAATATAAGAAGCACGTCGAGAAGGACGCCGCGCTCGCCCGCCGTTTCCAAACCGTGCTGGTGGGCGAACCGTCGGTCGACGACACCATCGCCATCCTGCGCGGCCTCAAGGAGAAGTTCGAAATCCACCACGGCGTGCGCATCAAGGATTCGGCCATCATCGCCGCCGCCGTGCTCTCTCATCGCTATATCGCCGACCGCTTCCTGCCCGATAAGGCCATCGACCTGATCGATGAAGCCGGCTCGGCCTTGCGGCTGCAAATCGGTTCCATGCCAATCGAAATCGACCAGCTCGATCGCCGCATGGCCCATCTCGAAGTCGAGCGCCAGGCGCTCAGCAAAGAAAAGGACCACGCATCTTCTGACCGCCTCCGCCACGTCGAAAGCGAGCTCGAAACTCTGCGCGGCGAGGCCGCCGTGCTCAAAGAGCGCTGGAACCGCGAAAAGGGCGCCATCTACCGCGTCAAGGAACTCAAAGAGGAACAGGAGAACCTGCGCAAAGACGAAGAGAAGGCGCGCGCCGCCGGCGATTGGGAGAAAGCAGCCCAGCTCCGCTATGGCCGCTTGGCCCAAATCGAGAAGGACATCCATACCGCCGAACAGGAGCTCGAAGCCGTCAAGGAAAACGCGCTTCTCAAAGAGGAAATCGACGAAGACGACATCGCCAAGATCGTCGCCAAGTGGACCGGCATCCCGGTCACCCGCATGCTCGAAGGCGAGCTCCAGAAGCTGGTTCAGATGCCCGAGCGCTTGAAAGACCGCGTCGTCGGCCAGGATGAAGCCGTGCGCCTGGTGTCGAACGCCATCCTCCGCAACCGCGCCGGCCTGAGCGATCCCAACCGGCCCATCGGCAGCTTCATCTTCCTGGGACCTACCGGTGTCGGCAAAACTGAGCTCGTCCGGGCCCTCGCGCATTACCTCTTCGATGACGACAAGGCCATGATCCGCATCGACATGTCCGAGTACATGGAAAAGCACGCCGTGGCGCGCATGGTGGGCGCCCCTCCGGGATATGTCGGGTATGAAGAAGGCGGCCAGCTCTCCGAGCAGGTGCGCCGCCGGCCTTATTCGGTGGTACTGTTTGACGAGGTCGAAAAGGCTCACCCCGACGTCTTTAATATGTTGCTCCAGATCCTGGACGACGGCCGCCTCACCGATGGTCAGGGCCGTACCGTGAGCTTTAAAAACACCGTGATCGTCATGACGTCCAACGTGGGCACCGGCATGATTGAAAAGAACACCATCGGCTTCTCGGTGCACGCCAAAGACAAGACCGGCGACGACACGCGCAAGCGTCTGCTCGACAAGCTGCGTGAAGCCTTCCGGCCGGAGTTCCTGAACCGCGTGGACGACATCATCGTCTTCAATTCTTTAAGTAAGGAACACCTGAAGCTGATCGTGGACATCCAATTGCAAAATGTTCGGCGGATGCTCAAGGATCGCAGGATCGGTCTCGAAGTGACGGCGGCCGCCAAAGAACGGCTGATCGCCGAGGGTTACGACCCGCAGTATGGCGCGCGCCCCATGAAACGGGCCATTCAGCGGCTGATTCAAGACCCGCTGGCGCTCAAGCTGATCAACGGCGATTTCGCCGATGGCGATCGTGTGGTGGTGGATACCACCACCACCGATGGCGACCTGAGCTTCACCAAACTCGTCCCTGTGGCGGTGTGATATGACTACGAACACTCTCAAGACCGCGTTACTGCTCGGGCTGCTCAGCGGCCTCTTCCTTCTCATCGGAGAGGCCCTGGGCGGCCGGCAGGGCCTCTATTACGCCTTGATCTTCGCGGGCGTCATGAACTTTGCCGGCTACTTCTTCTCCGACAAAATCGCGTTATCCATGTACTCGGCCCAGCCGGTTACCGAGACCGATAATCCCGAAGTGTATCGCCGGGTCGAGCCCATCGTCCGTAATCTTTGCCAGCGCATGGGCCTGCCCATGCCGAAATTGTGGTTGATCCCTGAGGATTCGCCCAACGCGTTTGCCACCGGCCGCAACCCGTCGCACGCGTCCGTCGCGTTCACCACCGGCATTCTGCAGTTGATGACCGACACCGATATCGAAGGCGTCGTCGCGCACGAGTTGGGGCACGTGTTGCACCGCGACATCTTGATCAGTTCGGTGGCAGCCATGGTCGCCGCTGCCATCACCATGCTGGCCCGCATGGCATTCTGGTTCGGGCCGCGCGACCGCGAAGATGGCGAAGGCGGCGGCATGTGGGGCGGACTGTTGATGCTCATCCTGGCCCCGATCGCCGCCATGCTGATCCAGATGGCCATCTCGCGCTCGCGGGAGTACGATGCCGATGCCGCATCCGCCAAGTACATCGGTTCGCCCTATCCGCTGATCGGCGGCTTGCAGAAGCTCGAAACCTGGTCGAAGCGCATCCCCATGGATGCTTCCCCCGCCACGGCCCATCTCTTCATCATCAAGCCGTTCACGGGCCAAAGCATCATGCGCCTCTTTTCTACGCACCCTTCGACTGAAGACCGGATCGCCCGCTTGCAGGCCATGCGATGACGGAAGTCCGGGTGAACCGGAAGGCGGCCGATCGGGTCGCCTCCGGCCATCCGTGGATTTTCTCCAGCGACATCACAGACCGGGACGGTGCCCAGCCCGGCGCCGCCGTCAAAGTGGTCGATCCCCGCGGCCGTCCGCTCGGCACCGCTCACTATAGCTCCACTTCCCTAATCGCCCTGCGCATGCTCTCACCGTACCTCGATCCGCTCGATCGCGCCTTCTACCTCCGCCGCCTGCACGCCGCCGAACTGCACCGCCGCCGCGTGGTGCGGGATTCCGATGCCTACCGCGCCGTCCACGCCGAAGCCGACCTCCTCCCTGCCCTCATCGTCGATCGCTACGCCGATTGCCTCACCATCCAGACGCTCGATCAAGGCATGGACGCAGCTAAGACGGACATCGTCTCCTGTCTGCAGGAGCTCTTCTCGCCCAGAGCCATCGTCGCGCGCAACGACGCCACCGTCCGCGCCAAGGAAGATCTACCGCTCGAAACCAAAGTGCTCACAGGCGAAGTGTCCGGCCCGGTCACCGTTCACATGAACGGCCTCGCCCTGCAAGCCGACCTGCTTCACGGCCAGAAAACCGGCATCTATCTCGACCAGCGCGAGAACTACAAAGCCGCAGCCGGCTACGGCCGCGGCGGACGCGCGCTCGATTGCTTCTCGTCCACCGGCGGCTTCGCCCTTCACCTCGCCGCGCATTCGGAGTCGG
>DATJAK010000135.1:0-23954 GCA_035516375.1 Bryobacteraceae bacterium | reverse complement strand
CCTATCTGCGAACCTATACGCTCAATGGCTGAATTATCCGGCCCCGGGCATCCCCCGCACTCCGGATGGAAAGCCGAATCTGGCTGCGCCTGCGCCTCGCACATCCGACGGAAAACCGGATCTTTCCGGCGTCTGGAGGGGGCCGGGCGCAGGAAGTTACGACCGGAACGTGGCGCGAGATCTCAAGCCCGCGGATATTCAACCCTGGGCTGAGGCGATCTACCAGCAGCGGGTGCGCGATATGGGCAAGGACGCACCGCGCGCCAGTTGCCTGCCCGATCCGTTTCCCTACTACCACATCGTCGACCTGGCAAGAATTGTTCAGGCGCCCGGTGTGATCGTCATTCTGTATCAGGGCACCACTAACAGCGTCCACCGAACGATCTTCACGGATGGGAGGAAACTCCCGGTCGATCCAAATCCGACATGGATGGGGTATTCGGTCGGGCATTGGGAAGGCGACTCGCTGGTTGTGGATACGGCGGGCTTCAATGACCGGGGATGGCTCGATATCGAAGGGCATCCGCATACGGAAGCCCTTCACATCACCGAGCGCTTCCGGCGCCGTGACTTTGGCCATATGGATTTGGAAATGACAATTGACGATCCGAAGACTTTCACCCGGCCGTTTTCCTTTCGGATCGATAAAACTCTGGTGCCGGACACGGACCTGCTGGAAAGCGTTTGCGAGAACGACACCTCGCCCACGCATATGTTGGGTGGCACCGGAGTGAAGCTGGCCCCGGCGGCGCTGGCGCAGTATACCGGTGTTTACGAATACGCGCCCGGGCGCGGAGCGCGGATCACCCTGGAAGGCGACCTATTGTTCCTGCAGCAGGGGACCAACCCGCTGAAACTGCCGCTGGCGGCTGACTCGGAGACGGTTTTCGTATCCCGAACGAATGGCGAACGAATCGACTTTGTGAGAGACGCCCAGGGCGCCGTCACCGGGTTTGTCTACCATGCAGACAGCGGCGATCGTCGCGCGGTGCGAAAGAAGTAGACTACGCGCTTACTTCCCCACCAAATGCCGTACATCGCGCTCATTTTCGTTACAGACGAACTCCATTAGTTCCGTGTCCGGAATCAGTTGCGGGTGCAACTCGGCGGTCCAGGGCTTGGTGTAGGCTTTGGGATCGTCGATCGTCAACTGGATGTCCATGTGGCCGAAATCGCGCCGGTGAATCCGTTCCGTCAACCGCATCGCATCGGTGGTGGGATTTCCTTGACCCGAAAGCCACGCTTTCCCATTGAACCCATTCGATTCGACTACCAGGGTGTCACCTTCCCAGTGTCCAACCGAATAGCCCATCCATGACGGATTGGGATCCTCGGGCAACGGACGTCCGTCCGTGAAGATCTGGCGATAAGAGTTCTGATATTCGTACAGAATCAGGATCAGTCCGGGAGCCTGGACGATTTTGTGTAAGTCGAAGGCGTCGGCTTTGGGAACGCCGCGCGGCAGGCAACGCGACTCCGGGTTATCCCTCTGATTGTTTTCTATGTTCTGTTTGAACAATGCCAGGGCCTCTGGTTTCCACGGAATGTCTCGCTTGTCCAGATAATAGGCGCTGGTGCGCGAGTTCAAGTGTTCCCACACTCCCGAGAGGTCGGGCGTGCCGTCCGGCATCTTCGGCGCCGGCGCGGAGAGGTTGGGCTTACCTTCGGGCGTCCGCGGCAGGCCGGGCGTGGGATAGTTGATCCACTGCGCGGCGAGCGGCAGGCAAAACCCCGAGGCGGCCAAGGCAATGGCGATCTTGGTCATGCTCCCTCCCAGAAAAGGATACACGGTTCCCAGCCGGAAATCGCCGGAACCCCTTTCCATTTCCAACGGAACACGACACGCACCAATCTTATTTAAATGCCCTCAAAATGCGCGAGCCCTGCCTTAGAATTCTCCATTTGCAACCCAACCAGTTCTGGGCATTATTTCACGTGAAACAGTCTACTTTCGAATGGCTTAGCTACTAACTACGGTTATGGTAAATCCTAGCCGATCGACAGGGAAATCTTTTACGATTATCCGTGTCTATAATCGTGCCATACACGAACGGATACGGCGGTGGCGTGCTTATATTGTGGTAAAGAGATCGGTCCGCTTCGGCTCATCCGGGATTCGGAATTCTGCAGCGCGCAACATCGGACGAAGTACAGACAGCGTCTGAGCAGAGTTCTAACCCAGGTGGGCGAGCCTGAGTCCCGCTCGACGGGACTGGCTCCGTTTCTGGATGCCAGCAAGGCGCAAGATGGCAACCCGCGCAGCTTCGTTCCCTCGCTCGCGTTCCGCTTTGCGATCCGTATTCCGCTATCCTGCCCGGTCGATGCCGCGCCCCTTCCCAACAGTCCCTTCTCGTCACTCATTCTGAATGGTGCGGACGACGCGTCCGTCCGCCACCCGCACTATGCCGCAACCGAATCCTACAGCAGTTTTGAACAGAACCTGATCAGCGCCTCGGCGGCTTTGCCGCTGGCACAACTCGGACGCGCAGTTCCGGCAGCCTCGGACTCGCCGGCGGCGATTGCACCGGATTCGCGCACGGACGCGCTAGAGACTTCTCCCGCAAACACCTGGCTGGCTCCGTGCCCGCCGCTTCAGGCGCCCACGGAGCTACCGCCGGTGCGCGGCGTATCCGGTCTGCGCGAGCATCCGTTAGCCAGCCCGATGTCGATCAGTTACTCGATCGCCTATCGAAGCACGCGCTCGGCGAGCCTTTCGGAATCGAGTCTGGCCCAAGGCCCGCAAGCCGGTCCCGCGTTACCGGACTTGCAACTGGCGCCGCTTCCTTCAGAGCAGCTTGTGGAGGCTTCGCGGCCGCTCGTTCCACGCTCACAGGTGGAACAGTTTGCTGCCGGCCCGGCGGCTGCGCCCGCGGCATCCCTTATACAGCCTTCGGTTCAAGCCCCGTTTGTGGCCGAGTACGCCCCGTTTGTTCCCCGGGGTCCGCGCCTGACGCCGGTTGTCTACCCTGCCGCAACCCACGGTACGATGCCGCCTCCGGTGGCTCAGCCGGTGGAGATGAGCGTCCAGCCGGTCGCATCCACGTCAATGGTCGGCATGGCTGCCGCCGTTGAGGCCCCACAGATCACGGGCTTGCAAAAGTTGCCAGTCTTCGAGCGAGCGATCAACAAGGCCTGGTTGCCCGGACTCCCCAGCCAGCCGGCTGCCCGGATGGTTCGGACCTCCCAGGCCGCCGCTGTGGCATTCGCGCAAAGGCCGATCCAGTTCACAGCCTTCCGCGTTCCGCTGGCGAAGGCCGTGCAGCCCAGTGAGCAGACAGCGCAACTGGCCGAGAGCTTCCCGGTTCCGGCACCGGTTCCGGTCGAGGCCGCGCCAACCGCACGCGCGCACTCGCCTGCGGCTATTTCGCTGACGCGGGTCCGTCTGGCATCGTTTACGCTGGCACCGGTGGGAGGGTCGCCCGCAGAGCCTGCCAGCTTCGTCGCCGGCCTCTCGGCGCTTCCGGTGGAGGCTGCCCGTACAGCTCCGGCGCTCGCTCCAGCCGCGATCGCAGTGCAACCTGTACTGGTGCTGCCGCAAGCGCAACTCGTACCCGATCTCCATCAGCCGGCTTGTGGAAGCGCCGGCTTCGAACGTCAGACGGCGACCGCTGCGATTCCGCCGACCCGGGCTCTTCACCGCAGCGCGGCGCTCGATCCGCTGCCCTCCGGCAGGCCTCTCGCGGTGCCGATTCACCCGGCGGCAGCGGCACCTGTCATGCCGGCCTGCCCCGCTCGTCCGACGAATTTGCTGTTCTCAAAAGTCACCGGGTCGGCGCGTAGCGACATCAAGTGGTTCAGCCGGGATCTCGATCTGGTCGTGCCACGCTTCGGCTTGCGCCCGGTCTTCGAGCCGATTGAGACCTTTGTTGATGTCACCAAACTCAACCGCAAGAGAGCCAACGTTTTCGACTTTGCGGAGTACGCGCAGCTCCGCAAGCACAAGCCGGTGCTCCAGCACGCAGGCAAGGCCATTGCCGCTTCGCTGCTGGTCGGCGTGGGATTGTGGTTCGGCTCGCATGCGGCCAACCTGGGCCGGCGGATTGTCAGCCGGGACGCCACCTCGGAACTGGCCAGAATCGAAAACTCAGCGCGCGTGGCGGCCATCGAAAAACATCAATCGTCTGTCCACCTCACCCCGGTCGCATGGGCCAAGGGAGCAATTGCTAAGAGGGCAGCCGTCCAGGTTACGGATAGTTTTGCGGAGGGCATGCGGGCTTGGGGCGCGGCAGCAAAGAGTTGGGCGCCGGGTTGGTCGCGGAACCCCGATGGATATGTCACTCCGGGCCAACTGGCCTTGCTGAAACCGACTTTGTCGTACACCGACTATCGCCTGGAGTTCTTCGGCGAGATTGAAAAGAAGGGTATGAGCTGGGCTGTGCGTGCGAAGGATCCCGACAACTACTACGCCATGAAGTTCAAGGTGGTGGAACCGGGCCTGCGGCCGGTGCTCTCGATGGTTCACTACGCCGTCGTAGGAGGTAAGGCCGGGCGCAAAGTGGAAGTTCCCCTTTCCGTGATGGTACACAACAACACGGCATATCACGTGGCGGTTCAGGTGAGAGGGCACCAGTACACCGCATCGATCGAGGGTCAGGAAGTGGAATCGTGGATGGACGACGCGCTGCCGTCCGGTGGAGTCGGATTCTTCAGCGAAGCCGGCGAGCGCGCGCGCCTCTACTGGATGAAGGTTTCCAAGAATGACGATTGGCTGGGCCGGGTTTGCGCGTTTCTATCGGGAAGTTCCGTCGAGGACTCCCAGCAGGCCGCCTGGTTGGAACGTCAACAGGCACCCGGCCCCGCGCCGTCCCGCCGCGAGCCGGGCCAATCCGAAGCGGTTTTAGTGGCCGTCGGGGCCAGCGAATTTTTATCGGGGCGTCCGCAGCGCACTGCTTCGCGCGCCTCATCCCCAGGGAGGAACCAAATATGGAATTCATGAAGGGTACGGATTCAGAAGTTTTGCAAACTCTGCCGCGCAGCGTCACGCCGATCAACGATTCGAAGCAGCAGCAGAAAATGAGCCGCACTCTTTCCAAAGCCGTCTCGTTGCACCTCGAAGGAAAACTGGAAGCCGCTGCCAAGGTACTGACGCGCGCGATCGAATCGGGAGAACAGGAATCGGGACTATACGCGGCCCTCGGACACATCCAGTACGAGATGCGCGACTTTGAAGCGGCCGCTTCGAGCTACGCGCAATTGGCGCAGGTGGAACCGCAGCACCGCACGGCGCATTTCAACTTGGGCGTCTGCCGCGGCAATCTACGAGAGTGGCCCGGCGCCGCCGACTCGTTCCAGCAGGCCTATAAGATCGACCCGGCGCGCGCCGAAGCGCTGCTCGGATTGGGCATTTGCCTGCTACACACCGGCCGCCCTGAAGAGGCCGGGGTGATGCTCGACAAATATCTGAATCTCTTCCCGGACAACGAGCAGGCCGTTTTCGGCAAGGCAGTAAGCCTTCAGCAGACCGCCAAACATGCGGAGGCCGCCGAGTTGTATCGAAAGGTGCTGGCGCGCAATCCGAGATGCGAGGAAGCACTATCGAACCTGGTGGCAATGTTCGTGGAAAAGAGAGACCACGACGCCGCCCGCCGTTACGCGCAAATGCTCGCCGAGCTGAAGCCTGATTCCGCCGTGGCTCTCGAAGCTCTGGCCACCATTGCGTTCGCCGATGGCGACTACCAGGCCGCCACGGGATATTGTCAGACCCTATCGGACACCGCGCCCGAACGGTTCGAGAATTGGTTCAACCTAGGCGTGGCGCATCACAAGAGCGGCAATTTCCAAAAAGCCGCGCAAGCGTATATGCAAGCGGCGGCTTTGAAGCCGGATTCCGCGCAGTCCTATCTGAATCTCGGCGTAGCGCAGCAGGAACTCAACGAGATGACCGCCGCGCGGTCGTCTTACGAAAAGGCTCTGCAGATCGACGCCAAGCAGCCCGGCGTGCTGTGGAACCTGGCACTGGTGCTGGAGCAGCAGGGAGAGCGCAACCGCGCCGAGAAGTATTACAGCAACATCCCGGACGATGCCCCGGAATGGTGCGACGCGGCTTTCCGCCTGGGCTACCTTCGCCTGTTGCGTGGCGATTTCGCCGCCAGCGCACAGAATTTCGAAGCCTGCATCCAAAGGCGCCCGGACTGGCCCGAAGCGCATCTGAACGCCGGCATCGCGCATGCCCGCTCGAACCATCCGGAAGATGCCAAGCGCTGCTTCCAGGAAGCGCTGATGCTGCGCCCGGATTCCTCCGACGCCGTGCGTGGTCTGGCCGCCCTGGCTCTGGAGGAACTGGATTTCGACGCCGCCTACGATTTCCACAAGCGCTTGATCGAGACTGGCGAGCGCAGTCCGGAGCTCTACTACAACGCCGGATTGATCTGCCAGAAGCGCGGCAACATCGACCAGGCCGTGAACTTCTATCAGCAGGCCTTGCAGGAGTACCCGCAATTCGCGGAGGCGCTGTTGAACCTGGGCCACGCGCTGATGGCGCTCGGCCAGGAAGAAGAGGCACGTTCCTGCTGGCGCCGGGCCATCCGCGAAAAACCCGAGCTGGCACAGAACTACTTCGAGCCGCCGGCAGCGTAGGTCCCGAGTTTAATCGCCGCCGAGGCGCATACGCCGAGTTTTGAGATGGGCGCTGCGACGCCGTGTGACCCTTCCTGCTTTCTCGGGTTCGCCCGCAGAGGTGGCAGAGCGAACAAGTGCTCGACCGACCACCTCCAAAGCATCGCGAGAAGATAGCCCCGACCTACTTTCGGCTTCGCGTGTCTTCCCGAGTTCACACGCAGAGGCAGTACAGCGATTACGCCTTCACGGATGGCGGAGTAGCTCAGAGCGAGCCCTTCGTCGGCATTGCGTACCCGACCCGAGCTACCACGCCCGACGCCCTGCACCACGCGGAGAAACGCGGTGCAGCGGAGCTCTTATTGACGTGGCAGTGTATTAATGTACGCCTGCCACTGTCGGGCCAAATCGGAAATCTGCCGCCCCTGCACTTCCGCCACTTTGATGAGGCTCTCGATCTGGTTGTCATGAGCTACCACCGTGCTGGCGAGCGCATCTACGATGTTGGTCAAGCGGTCGATCTTCTCTTCGGTTGTCACCCTGTCTTTCTCCTGGCCGCGTGGGTGGCGTGGCTGACTCTAGTATGATTCAATAGCCACGCACATTCAATCCTTCGCGCAGCCGAGGGCGGGCAGACGATCGCAGTTTGCGGTCTGCCAAGCTGTAGACTACACCACGAGAAACCCATCAGGCCGTGCACGGCATCCGCCCCACACCGCCACGCTATAATCGCGGGTTGACCGCCAAAACCGCGTTTCTGTTTCCGGGCCAAGGCTCCCAATTCGCCGGAATGGGCAAAGCTCTTGCCAACGCATTCCCTGCCGCGAGACAAGTCTTCGAAGAGGCCGACTCCGTCCTGGGCTTTCCGCTGTCCCGCCTCTGCTTCGACGGGCCCGAAGATCAGCTCAAGCTTACGGAAAATCAGCAGCCCGCGTTGCTCACTGTCTCCGTCGCAGCCTTTGCGGTGCTACGCGACGAAGGGCATCTCCCGGACTATGTGGCCGGACACAGCATGGGCGAATATGCGGCGCTGGTGGCAGCCGGCAGCTTGCAATTTGCCGATGCGGTCCGCCTACTACGCAAGCGGGGACAGTACATGCAGACGGCCGTACCCGAGGGCGTGGGCGCGATGGCCGCCCTGCTCCGAATGCCAGAGGGGAAGCTGGACAGCGTGCTGGAGCAGGCAGCGCAAGGCGAGGTGGTCACCGCGGCCAATTTCAATTCGGCCGAACAGGTGGTGATCGCGGGACATACCGGTGCAGTTACCCGCGCCGTGGAGCTCGCCAAGGCCGCGGGCGCTCGCCGCGCCCTGATGCTGCCGGTGAGCGCGCCGTTTCATTGCCCGTTGATGCGGCCCGCGCAAGAACGAATGCGCCCCGATTTCGATGCCACCGACTTCCACGACCCGGCAATTCCCCTCATCAACAATTGGCAAGCCCGAGAGGTCCGCACGGGGACCGAAGCGCGGGAGGGCCTATACCAGCAAATTCCGAATCCGGTCCGCTGGCTCGAATCGATGCGTTATCTGGCCGCGCAAGGAGTGACCGCCGCAATCGAAGTGGGCGCCGGCAGCGTACTAACAGGGTTGCTGCGCGGGATCGAGCCGCCGATCATCGGCGGCAAATTCGGTGAGCCGGCGGATTTGGAAAAGCTCACACCCGCCTGACCCCGACGCCCGCCTCGCCGAACAGCACCTCCACCATGCCGAAATGCTCGTTGTAATACTCGCTCGAGTACTCCCGCATGCGCCCCGCGGAAATGACGGCTTCGACGATGCCGGCTTGTACGATGGCGCGCGCGCAATCCATGCAGGGCATGATTTCGACATAGATCGTGCAGCCTTCGGTGGCTGTGCCAGCTCGGGCTGCGTTGCATATGGCGTTTCGCTCGGCGTGCTCGATCCACAGATACTTAGCCGGCCGCACCAGCCGCTCCGGAACATCGTCGCGGATGCCCCGCGGAAACGAGTTGTACCCGGTGGAGCGGATTTCGTGGTTGGGCCCGACGATAATGCAACCGAGCTGCGTGTTGGGGTCCTTGCTTCGGCTGCCCACCACTTTGCAAATGTCTAGGTAGTATTGGTCCCAGGAGGGAATCGCGCGCATGTTCGATCAAATGTAACAGAGAATCGAGCGGACCGTCTTGCAACCGGCCGCAGCCTGACTGGCGCTTTCGACGCGCTGACAGTAGCCGCGAAGCTCGCCGCGCAGAAGTCGCCAAAATAAGATATCTCCACCAGTTGCTTTTTTCTTTGCGTTCAGGCAAGCTGATAGGTTTTCCGCATACTGCTGATGCTGGAACGCGTCCTGTACCACGACCATTGTTTTGATGGGGCAGCGTCTGCTGCTTTCTTCAGCCGCTTCATTGACGGTGCCGTGCACCCCGGCGCGGAGTTCCGCTATACCGGCATGGCCCACAAAGCGTCGCAGACGTTCGACCCGGCGCTCTTTGATGGCGATGAAAACGCTATCGTCGATTTCAAATACTCCAGCAACCCGCGGCTTACCTGGTGGTTCGACCACCACCAAAGTGCGTTTCTGAACGATGCCGATGCCGCCCATTTCCGCCAGGATACGAGCGGCCGCAAGCTCTACGATCCAAGTTACAAATCGTGTACAAAATTCATCTCCGACGTGGCCCGCGACCGCTTTGGCTTTTGTGCGCCCGACCTGGATGACCTGGTCCATTGGTCCCTCATCATCGACGGCGCCCAGTATCCCAACGCGCGAGCTGCCGTGGAACTAGGCGCGCCCGCGATGCAGCTCACCCTGGTGATCGAGGCTGCCAAAGGCTCCGACGTGGTGCAGCGCGTCATCGGCTGGATGCAACACCGGCCGCTGACCGAGATCATGGCCGAGCCGGAAATCCAGACGCTGTACAAGCCGCTCTACCAACGCCACCTCGAGAGCATCGATATCATCAAGGACCGCGCCAGCCAGTCCGACGGGGTGGTGTACTTCGATCTCGCCGGGCACGACATGGAAGGCTACAACAAATTTATTCCGTATTACCTGTTCCCTAGTTCCACCTATACGGTCTCGGTGAGCCCGTCGAGTTTCCGGACGAAGGTCTCGGTGGGGTCCAACCCATGGGTGCCCAATGAATTGAAACACAACCTGGCCAGCATCTGCGAACGTTACGGCGGCGGCGGACACGCCCGCGTGGGCGCCATCAGCTTCGAGCCTGGCGAGCTGGAAAAAGCGCGCACCGTAGCCGCCGAAATCGTCCAGGAATTGAAAGCCTGAACCCCAATCCAATCCCGCCGGATCTCGCGTATACTCTCCTGTACGGTGACAGGAGGGATACATGACACCTGAAGACAACATCAAGATCGCCAAGAAGGCGTATGCCGATTTCCAGAGTGGCAACATTCCAGGGATCCTGGCTGCGCTCGACGACAACATCGAATGGACCACAGCTGATATCCCGGAAATGGCCGGGACTGGTGCGGTGAAGGGAAAGGACAAAGTACTCACCTTTTTCAAGACCGTCGGTGAGACCTGGGATTTCCAGGCATTTGAGCCCAAAGAATACATCGCCTCGGGCGACCAATTGGTGGTGCTCGGATCGTACCGGCCGCGGTCCCGCAAGACCGGCAACACGGTAAGTGCCGCCTGGGCCATGGCTTGGCGGTTCCGCAACGGTAAAGTTACGCATTTCCAGGAGTACACCGATTCCGCGGCGCTGCGCAGCGCTCTGACGGCACGAGCTTCGGCGTAGTTACCGAGCCGCGACCAAGGGAGCGGTGCTTCAATACCCGTTCTCGCGCAGCTTCTCCACTGTGAGCGCTGGGCCTACCTCCAGCTTGCGCAGCAGCTTCTCTACGTGTTTGGCGAGAATATCGCATTCCACGTTGAGCCGCGCGCCGGGACGGTAGCCGCCCAGTGTCGTGTTGCGATAGGTATGTGGAATGATCGTCACCGCCAAAACGCCCGCCTCCAATGTGGCGATCGTCAGGCTGATTCCGTCAATCGCCACCGAGCCCTTATAAACCAGAAACGGATCCAGCTCGGAAGGCACGCGCACACGCAGCCACCAATTGTCATCGCCCAGAGGTTCGAGCGACACCAGCTCGCCCGAGCCATCCACATGCCCCTGGACGATATGGCCGCTCAATCTCCCGGCCGGTGAGAGAGGCCGCTCGAGGTTGACCCGCGACCCGTGGCGCAAATCTCCCAGATTGCTGCGGCTCAGAGTTTCGGGCGCGAGGTCGGCGGAGAACGATCCCGGCTTCAGGTCCACGGCCGTCAGGCACACGCCATTGACGGCGATACTTGCGCCTTCGCGCAGATCCCCCATCACGGTCGAGCACGCTATGGTGAGGCGCGACCCCGCGGCCCGGCTCTGGATGGCCGCTACGGTTCCCAGCTCTTCAATGATCCCCGTAAACATTCAGGTACCCTTCCACGGCGAACTCATCCGGCGGGATGGGATGAACCGTGATGCCGTTTACGCGGATGGCGTCGGCGCGCCGCCGCCGGCCAATGCCGCCCGCCAGCGGCAGCGCCTCGAGCCCACCCAAAATCTTCGGACCGTAGTAGAGGAACACGCGGTCCACGCAACCGGTTTCGAGCGCGGTCCAATTCACCTTGCTGCCCGCTTCCATCAGGAGCGACAAGTACCGCTGTTTGCCCAGCCAGTTGATGATCCCGCGCAAATCGGCACGGCCGCCGATGCCATCCATCACCACCACCTGGACGCCGCGGCCCTCCAGGATCTTGCGGCGCTCCGGCGAAGAAGCCGAAGTGGTCACCACCAACACGTCGGCCGCCGCGGTGCGCGCCATCTTCGAATCGAGCGGCAAACGAAGCTGCGAATCCATCACGATCCGCAGCAGCGGCCGGCAGCGCGCGAGCCCGGTGCGATCGGTGAGCAGGCAATCGTCCGCCAGCACGGTGCCGATGCCGGTCAGGATCGCATCGTGGTCGTGGCGTAACTGCTGCACGTGTTCGCGGGCGCGCTCGCTTGTGATCCAGCCGCGGTTGTCGTCGGGCGCCGAGATCTTGCCGTCCAGTGTGATCGCTGCTTTCAACGTCACCAGCGGCCGGCCCGTGCGCATGAAGTGCAGAAACGGCTCGTTGAGCTTCTCCGCTTCGCCGGCGAACTCCGTGGCCATCTCGACCGCGATGCCGGCCGAGCGCAGCATCTCAAATCCCTGCCCCGCCACCAGCGGGTTCGGGTCGGTCAACGCCGCCACCACGCGAGCCACCCCGGCCGCCACAATGGCATCCGCGCACGGAGCCGTGCGGCCCTGGTGCGAACACGGCTCGAGGCTGAGATACAACGTGGCGCCGCGCGCCTGCTCTCCCGCCTGCGCCAGTGCGATGATCTCAGCGTGATGCACGCCCGCGTACGTATGAAATCCGCGGCCCACCACGCGCTCTTCGCGCACCACCACTGCTCCCACCATCGGATTGGGGCTGGCCAGCCCACGCCCCTGGCGAGCCAATTCCAGGGCTTCGCGCATGAAGGCGGGATTCATTTCTCGAAGAGCGAATCGATGAAGACTTCCGGGTCGAAGGGCAGCAGATCGTCCACCTTTTCGCCCACGCCTACGTAGCGGATCGGCAGGTTCAGCTCGCGCGCGATGGCCACCACGATCCCTCCCTTGGCGGTGCCATCCAGTTTGGTCAACACGATTCCGGTCACCCCGGATGTCTCGGTGAATTTCCGCGCCTGCTCGAGTCCGTTCTGGCCGGTGGTAGCGTCCAGCACGAGCAGCACTTCGTGCGGCGCGTCAGCGATCACTTTCTTGGCGGTGCGGCTCATCTTCTGCAGCTCCGCCATAAGATTTTCCTTGGTCTGCAGGCGGCCGGCAGTATCGACAATCACGTAGTCCAATTTGCGGGAGCGGGCCGTCTGCAACGCGTCAAATACCACGGCGCTCGGATCGCTTCCGGAATTTTGGCGGTGCACTGGCGCTCCGGCTCGCTGGCCCCAGATCTCCAGTTGCTCGATGGCTGCCGCGCGAAACGTATCGGCCGCGCAGAGAAGCACGCTGCGCTGTTCGCTCTTGAACCGCTGGGCCAGTTTTCCGATGGTGGTAGTCTTCCCGGCGCCATTGACGCCTACCACCAAAATCACCGCCGGCGGTGCGCTCACGTGCGCGCGCGGCCGCTCGCTGGCTTCGAGAATTTCGAGCAGGTGTTCGCGAATCACGCCCTTCAGCGCAGCGGCATCGCTCAGTTGGTGTCTTTCCAGACGCTGCCGGATCGTCTCCAGGATCTCGCCGGTGGTGCGCGCGCCAACGTCGGCCGAGATCAATGTATATTCCAGCTCGTCCAACAAATCGGCATCGATTTCGCGCTTCCCCTGGATGGCGTCTTCGAGCGCGGAAACCAGCCCCGCGCGCGTTTTCTGAACGCCGTTTTTCAGTTTCTCCAGCAGGGAAGGCTCTTGTTCCACAGTGCCGAATAGCGTTTGGATCATGGTTTCCCTTATTCTAACAATCGAGATGCAGAAAGCGGCGATTTTCGGGGCTGCGGGCACCATCGGGCCCGTGGTCGCGGTCGAGCTCGACCGGCGCGGCATTCCGTTCCGCGTAGTCGGGCGCTCGCGCTTCAAGCTCGAAGAAGTCTTCGGCAAATTGCCACATGCCGAAATCTTCGATGCCGACGTCGGCGACCTCCGCTCCGCCAGCGCGGCGGCGCGAGGGGTCGACACGATCATTTATGCCGTGGGTCTTCCCTACCCCTCGCACCACCTGCATCCCGCGCTGATGCGCACCACGGTGGAAGCGGCCGCCGCGATGAAAGTGGGGCGCCTGGTTCTGGTGTCGAGCGTTTACGGGTACGGCGCGCCGCGTTCTCCACGCGTGCCCGAGACGCATCCGCGCATGCCCGAAACGCGCAAGGGGCAATACCGCAAAGAGCAGGAAGATATGGTGCTCGAAGCGCATCAACAGGGCCGGCTGCGCAGTTTAATCGTGCGGCTGCCCGATTTTTATGGACCTGGCGCCGGCAATAGCCTGGCACACCAGGTGTTCAGCGCTGCCGTCGCAGGAAAGCCGGCCAATTGGATCGGACCCGTGAACACGCCGCACGAGTTCGTTTTCGTGGCGGATACAGGGCCCGTCATCGTGGATTTGGCCGAATGCGCATCATGCTACGGCGAGGCCTGGAATTTCGGCGGCCCTGGGTCGATCAACACCCTCGATTTCATCACACGTGTCTATCGCGCCCTAGGACGCGCGCCGAGGTACCGCTCCGTCGGCCGGGGCATGCTCAAGGCCTTAGGATTGTTCAGCCCGTTAATGCGCGAATTGCGGGAAATGATTTATCTGCAAGAGACCCCCGTCATTCTCGACGACAGCAAACTGCTTGAAAAATTCCCGCAGATTCACAAGACCTCCTACGACGAAGGCATCCGCGAGACATTGGAATGGATGCGCAAGTAGCAGAGGTCTGTGTTCATGGGCCACGAGGCCAGTGCCTGCTGGCCACCACAGCGTAACCCGTTCCGCCCGAAACGCGTCGTTGTCTTGTTACCATAGTTGCGTTTCGCCGTTTCTCTACATGCGACATTTGAACTGCATCACAAGCCGCGGCCATCGTACGCGGTGTCGACGCCCGATCACACTGTGCGGAATCGGCGCTCTTCTTTGGACCAGTGCCGCGATTGCCGTGGCGCAAGAGTACACCGTCTCGACCGTGGCCGGCGGGGCGCCGCCGTCCACCCCCGCAGCCGCTACGAGCATTTCCATCGGAGTGCCGAACCGGGTCACCCTCGATAAATCCGGAAATCTCTATTTCACCAGCCTGAACTGCGTGTTCCGGATTGACGCGAACGGCATCCTGACCCGCATCGCCGGCAACTCTCGCGCGGGCTACTCCGGTGATGGCGGCCCTGCGGCGCAAGCGCAACTGAATTCGCCGGCTGGCCTGGCATTCGATTCCGCCGGCGACATTTTCATCGCCGATACCGGCAACAATGTCATCCGCAAGATCACCACCGACGGTAACATCCACACGTTTGCCGGAAACGGCACACCGGGGCTTTCGGGTGACAGTTACCCCGCCACCAGTGCTCAATTGCTTGCGCCCGCCGGCGTCGCGGTGGATAGCGCCGGCAACGTCTACATTGCCGATACCGGCAACTCCAACATCCGCGAAGTCACTACCGATGGAAACATCGCCACCTTCGCCGGCTTGGGCTTTCGTGGCACCGGCGGCGATGGCGGACAACCCACCAGCGCCACGCTGAATGTTCCGCAAGATGTGTTTGTCGCCTCGAACGGCACCGTCTATATTGCCGATACCGGAAACGCCGACATCCGCACTGTGGCCCCTGGCACCCTCAACGGAGTTACCGTTCCGCTCATTAACACGGTGGCCGGCAGCACTACCATCGGGTACGCCGGCGATGGAGGCGCCGCCACCAGCGCCTCGCTGTTCAATCCCTGGGCCGTCACCGTCGATAGCGCCGGTAACATCTACATCGCCGAGTACGGCAACAATCGCATCCGCAAGGTCGATACCTCGGGCAAGATCAGCACCATCGCTGGCAATGGCACGCTCGGGTTCTCCGGCGACGGCTCCACGGCCACCAGCGCCATGTTGAACTTGCCCACCGGCATCGCGGTAGATAGCTCCGGCAACGTCTACATCGCCGATTCGGGCAACCTGCGGCTTCGCAAAATCGCCAACTCCAACATCAGCACCATCGCAGGCAATGGCTTGCTGAGCTACTCGGGCGACAACGGACTCGCAGTGTTGGCACAACTGAATGCACCCCAGGGCGTCGTGTCGGGGGCCGGTTATGTCTACATCGCCGATTCCGGTAACGCGGCGGTTCGGCGGATCTCGGCCAGTGGCGTCATCAACTCCATCACCGGCGCTACATTAACGCATCCGCAAGGCGTTGCCGTGGACGGGTCTGGCAACGTCTATGTGGCCGACCCGCCAGCCAATCTCGTGCGCAGAATCGGTACCGATGGAAGCTTCTCCACCTTCGCCGGCAACGGCACCCAAGGCTACTCGGGAGATGGCGGCCCTGCGGCCAATGCCGAGTTGAACGCGCCCACCAGTCTTGCCGTCGATTCGTCCGGCAATCTGTATATCGCCGACTACGCCAACCACGCGATCCGCAAAGTCTCGAACGGCACCATCACCACCATCGCGGGCAACGGAACCGCCGGATTTGCCGGCGACGGCGGACAGGCCACCCAGGCCAATCTCAATTTTCCGATGGCGGTGGCCGTGGATTCCTCCGGCAACCTCTACATCGGCGATAGCGCCAATCGCCGCATCCGCGAGATTTCCCCCAATGGCATCATCAATACGATCGCCGGCAACGGTATCTCCGGTTTCTCGGGAGACGGCGGCCTGTCGTTCCAGGCGCAAATCCAAAGCGTACGCGGGCTCGCCACCGACAGCTTCGGCAATGTCTTCTTCACCGATGGCAACCGCGTCCGCGAGATTTATACCAGCGGCTACATCAAAACCATCGCAGGCAATGGGAACGCTGCCTATTCCGGAGATAACGGGAGCGCGGTATCGGCCAGCTTTAACCAGCCCACGGGGTTGAGCGTGGATAACGCCGGCAACATTTACGTGGCTGACGCGGGCAACAATGCCATCCGCCTGCTGCAGCCCACCGGCACGGGACTCAGCCTGACGCTAACCAACGGCGCTTCGAACCTGCCTGGATCCGTGTCGCCTAGCGAAGTGGTGGTGCTCTACGGCTCGGGGCTTGGACCGCCCAACTTGGTGACCTACCAACTGGGAGCCAACGGGCTCGTGCCCACGAATCTCGCCGGCACCAGCGTTTTCTTCGACGGCATTCCGGCGCCGATCCTCTACACGTCGTTGACGCAAGTGGGCGCGATTGTGCCTTTCGAAATCACCGGGTCGAACGTTCAGGTGTTTGTGCAATACCTGAATCAGGGTTCCTCGGCATCCTCGATTGCCATTGCCCCCGCCGTGCCGGCTCTCTTCACCACCAACGAAGAAGGCAACGGACAGGCGGTCGCGTTCAATCAGAACGGCCAGGCTAACAGCGCGGCCACTCCAGCGCCCGTCGGCAGCACGCTTACGCTCTATGCTACCGGCCTCGGCCAGACGTCGCCTCCGGGAACGGACGGGCAGCTCGCCGCCACGCCCCCTCCCACGGCAACCCTGCCCGTCACCGTGACCATCGGCGGGCAACCGGCTCCCGTGCAAAATACCGCCAGCGGTGTGCCGGGTGTGGTCCAGGGTTTGATGCAAATTACGGTGCAAGTCCCCGCTGGTCTCCAGGCCAACGCCGCCGCACCGGTGACACTACAAGTGGGCAATGCGACTGCGCCCAGCGGCGTGACCGTGGCGATTTCGCAGTAAAATCGGCTCATCACAAGCCGCGGTTCGCCATGCGTAAAGTCACCTACGGTGGGGCCAGCAGCCTCGACAACTATCTCGCCCGCAAAGACGACGCCGTCGACTGGTTGCTCTGGAGCAAGGAACTGGCGTCTGTGATGAGTGATTACTGGAAGACCATCGACACCATTCTGATGGGCCGCCGGACCTACGAAGTGAGCTTGCGCCATGGCGGAGGCGCCGCCCCGGACCCCCACATCACAACCTACGTGTTCTCGCGAACGTTAAGAACTCTTTCCGATTCCAACGTCAACCTGGTCTCGTCCGATGCGGCAGAATTTGTCCGGAGATTGAAGCAGCCGCAAGGCAAAGACATCTGTCTCATGGGCGGCGGCGAGCTGGCCAAATCCATGTTCGAAGCGGACCTGATCGACGAGGTCGGTTTCAACATCCATCCGGTATTGCTGGGCTCCGGGATCCCCGCGCTGCCTCCCATGAGCCGGCAGATCAACTTGGAATTGGTCAACTCGCGCGTGTTTCAGAACGGTTGCGTGCTCGTCACCTACCGCGTACGGCACGGCCAGCGAATGCCGCGGCCCGCTGCCTCGCATTCTGGTACCCGATTTTTTGAAACCACGTCGCCCCCAAGACTTTTCGTGGTAACATCGCGTGGGAATTCTTTATGGAATGTGTCTTCTCAACGCGCAATAACACGAAAACACAAGTAACCTGGCACATTGGCCCGGCCGGCGGAATCCAAGCCAAAGGCACACAGGCCGGCATCTGCTCCGCCATGTCGGCGGTTTGGATCGCTCGTAGCATTCATAAAGGCTCGCCTCTCGACAACCGCATGGAGCTGGGAACCCAGCACAACATTGCGATCGTGATGGGCGCTCGCGTGGTGGGCGGTAAGGACCGCAGGTGGATCCTTGAGTCCCAAGGGCTGACCGTCGAGGAAGAAAGGATCGGCGCCCCCACGATTCCGTACATGCTGCTCAATGAGATGCGGATGAACGAGGGTTACACCTACTTCTCCACCGGCGGCACCGGCGGCCGTCACGCCATGGCGATCGCGGTCCTGGGCAGCGACTACTACTTCTTCGATCCGAACTTCGGGATGTACAAAATGGGGATGGTCGAGTTCGTGACGAAAATAACCGATCACCTCAACCTGGTCTATCCCGATCTGCTGGACGACTACTCCTGGTACAAGGTAACGTAGCGGTCGCGTTCGGGAGCGGGCGTTCGTCCGTTCGGCAGCCGCACCATTTCGCCGCGCTCGAGAGATCGTGCAACCCTATTTGCCAAAAATGTGAGTGAACGATCTTTCGTTCTCGTTGCAGATGTCTTCGATCAGCTCGGTATCGAGCATGATGTGCAGGTAGCGCTTGGCATGCCACGGGCGAGTATAGACTTTCGGATCATCGACCGTCATTTCGACTTCCAGGTTCCCGTAATTGGGCCGGCGAATTCGCTCCGTCGTGTGGCCGGACGAGGTGAGCGGGTCGCCTTTGAGGTCAAGCCACAAGCCGTCCTTATAGCCGATCGTCTCCACCACTAGGCTGTCGCGGTCCCAATGTCCTACTGAGTAGCCTTTGAAGCTCGGCACGGGATCCTTGGGGAGCGCGCGGCCGTCCAAAAAAATCTGCCGGAACTGTGCCATGTACTCACTCAGGATCGTTACCGAATCGGCGCTCTGGATGATTTTTTGTGGGAAGAAATCGGCCCACTGACGGACCGGCGAGATCGGCAGACAGCGGGTGGTCGGGTCGCCTCTTCGATCTTCGACTAAGTGTTGCGCGACAGAGTCTTCGACGCCAGGCTGATAGGGAAGCTTCGATGTGGTTCCCGGTTGTCCGTCCTCCACACCGCTGGCGGTCACATCGAACAGGCCGATGGGAACACCTAACGGAACGTCCGAACAACCGAAATCGGCGCCGATCCCGGAGGGGGTGCAGGGCACTCGAATCGGATTCCAGACACCGGAGAAGTCGGGAGTCTTCCCATCGGCCATTTTCGGCGCGGGCGCGGTGAGGTCTGCTGTTCCGTTCGGGCGCCGCGGCACGCGAGGCGTCTTTACATCCTGCCACTGCGCGGACAAGGGCAACGTCGCGAACGCGACGAATCCCAAAACCAGATTCGTCATTACGGGTCGGATGGGCATCCAGATTCTCCCGAGAGAAACTATACATCAAGCCGGCGGGCGGAATGGATCGGGCGGACTCATGGGCGGCCAAACTCTCAAATGCTACGTTCCATCCCTGCGGGCGATAAAATCAATCCAATTTCATGCCTCTTCCGGCTGGTAAGGGCCTTGGTCCCTGTGAGATCCTCGCGCCTATCGGGTCGGGTGGGATGGGCGCCCGTGACGAATGGGTTGGAAGATGCCGTGGTACACCATGACAGACAGCTTCGACAAAGACTTCGGCGTGGACGAGTGGCACGGCACCCGCGGAGTTTGGGAGAAGGGATGGAGGAAACCCTGACCGTCCATCGCCTGCACTGCCAATGCAACTGCGGAAATGGCCAGCACCAACGTGATCGAATCGGCGTTCTCAATTGTCGAGCAGGTTTGCAAGAACGTGAAACGCTGGGCGCGACGGCGACCAGCGGGAGCGCTGGCCTGGATCGGGGCTCCTGGGCGCCGAGAAGCAGTTCCCTCGCATCACAGGGCACAAACAGATTCGGCGCTCATCCGAGAGTTGGAAGCAATAGCGTCGGCCAACAGCGGCGCTGTCAAACGGAAGAGGGCATCGTAGAGTGAGTTATGCGGTGGTTGCGGCTTTCAACGGAAATCGGGGCGTTCCCTCCCGCGGCCAAACGGGCTTCCGACTCGCGAAACGAACAGCAAGACCGCGATTAGCAGATTGACCAGGGAAAATCGCATCGATATCAGACTACCGGCGTGAGATGAGTTTATTCACTCTGGTCCGGTACAGTACATGCGGCCGCAGCGGATGCCCTTCCGGAACCCGTGGATGTTCGAAATCGCCGGCGTAGTGCATGCCTAGCTTCTCCATGACGCGGCGCGACGGCACGTTGCCGCGCGTCGTGAAGGAGACCACCTCCGCCAGACCCACTGTTCCAAATGCAAATTGCAGGACCGCACCGGCCCCTTCCGTCGCCAGGCCCTGGTTCCAATGCGCTACGCCTAAGCGCCAGCCGATTTCCACGCAAGGCGTAAAGAAGGCGTCAAAGCTGGGGATCGCTAATCCGATGAATCCGGCAAACTCGCCCGTTGCCCGCAATTCCGCTGCGTACAGGCCGAATCCGTGAGCGTCGAAGTGCTGCTCGATGCGGTCGATGACGGCATCGCTCTGCTCGGGTGTCAGGCATTCGGGAAAGAACTGCATCACTCGTGGATCGGAATTGAGTTGACGGAACGGGCCGCGATCGGCTTCGCGCCAGCGGCGCAAGAGGAGGCGATCCGTTTCGAGAGCGGGCTGCGGCATGGTTAATCTTCAGGTTAACTTTCGGTTCCAGTTCACACGACAGTATAATTCGGGAGTCCTCGCTATCATATAGATAGGAATCCCCCTGAATGCCCACGAAACCTGCCCCGGAAATGGGAATCAATAGCTGGCTCGAAGACGAGTTATATCAACAATATCTGCACGACCGCACGGCAGTTGACGAAAGTTGGAAGAGCCTCTTTGAAGAGCCGGACGCGAAGACGGCAACGCCACCGGTGGCCGTGCCGGCCCAGGCCGCTGGGCCTGCGGTCGAAGCTCGGGCGGGCGAAGTGCTCGAGCCTTTGCGCGGCGTCGCCAGCAAAATCGCCGAGAACATGTCCGCCAGCCTGGCCATCCCGCTCGCCACTTCGCAGCGCACCATCGCGGTGAAGGTGATGGATGAGAACCGGCGGATGATCAACCAGCACCGCACGCTCCTCGGAAAAAGCAAGGTCTCGTATACCCACCTGATCGGATGGGCGATCGTCAAAGGTCTGGAAACCATCCCGGCACTGAACCACGCCTACGCAGAGAAAGACGGCCAGGCGTTCCGCGTGACGCGCGCACAGGTGAACCTGGGGATCGCCATTGACGTGGAAGGCCGGGAAGGCGCGCACAGCCTGATGGTGCCCAATATCAGGAATGCAAGCGCGCTGAATTTTCAAGAATACGTCGTAGCGTTTGACGACCTGGTGTCGCGCGCCCGTAAAGGGAAGCTGACTCCCGACGATTTTCAAGGCACCACCATTTCGCTCACCAACCCGGGCACGGTGGGAACCGTCTCGTCCAATCCCCGGCTCATGCTGGGCCAGGGCGCGATCATTTCGGCCGGCGCCATCGACTACCCCGCGGAATTCCAGGGAGCCGCGGAAGAGACGCGCGCGCTGATCGGAATCAGCAAAGTGATGAGTCTCGGCTGCACGTACGACCACCGCATTATTCAAGGCGCCGAGTCCGGGATGTTCCTGGGGAAGATCCAGTCGCTGCTGGACGGCAACGACAGCTTCTACGACGAAGTCTTCGAGCACCTGCGGATGCCGCACCAGCCGGTGCGTTGGGAAAAGGACCGCCGGCCGCTGGTTCCGGGCAGCTCGGCGCGCACCGCGGAAATCGCCAAGCAGGCGGGCATCATGCAGATGATCAACGCCTATCGTGTGCGCGGCCATCTGCTGGCCGATCTCGACCCGCTCGGCACCGAACCCAGCCATCATGCCGAGCTCGACCCGGAAACCTACGGTCTCACCATCTGGGATTTGGACCGCGAGTTTCTGACCGGTCCGCTGGGCGATGCGATTGGCGATGGAGGCCCCAAGCACGTCGCCACCCTGCGCGAGATCTTAGAGACGCTACGGCAGACCTATTGCGGCAAAATCGGCGCCGAGTACATGAACATCCAGGTGCCCGAGCAGAAGCTGTGGTTGCAGCGGCGGATGGAGCCGGAGGCCAATCATTGGCCGCTCGAGCGGGAAACGCGCGTGCGCACACTGCGGCATCTGATCAAGGCTGAGGAATTCGAGCACTTCCTGCACGCCCGGTTTGTGGGGCAAAAGCGATTTGCGCTGGAAGGCGGAGAAACGGCTCTCGGCATTGTCGCAGAGATTCTGGAGCGGGCGGCGGAAAAAGACGTCCACGAAGTGGTCATGGGCATGGCCCATCGCGGCCGCTTGAACATCCTGGCGAATGTGGTTGGCAAGGATCTGAAGAAAATATTCTCCGAATTTGAAGGCGATATCGACCCCTCCAGCACACAGGGCTCCGGCGATGTGAAATACCATCTGGGCGCGAGCGCCGTGGTGCGAACCGCCTGCGGCAAAGAAATCGTCGCCACCGTGTCGCCCAATCCGAGCCACCTGGAAGCAGTCGATCCGGTGGTGGAAGGCATCGTACGGCCGAAGCAGGATCGCTTGGGCGACGCGCGCCGCGAGCGCGTGCTACCTCTGCTGCTGCATGGCGACGCGGCGTTTGCCGGACAAGGGGTAGTGGCCGAGACTCTCAACCTCTCTCAACTCGATGGCTACGCCACCGGCGGCACGATCCACCTGGTGATCAACAACCAGATCGGTTTCACCACGCTGCCCGACGAAGCACGGTCTTCGCCATACTCGACGGACGTGGCGCGCGGCGTACAAGCGCCCATTTTCCACCTGAACGGCGACGACCCGGATGCTGCCATCCGGGTGGTGCAAATCGCTTTCGATTACCGCCAGCAGTTCAAGAAGGACGTGGTGATCGATATGATCTGCTACCGCCGCCACGGCCACAACGAAGGCGACGACCCAAGCTACACGCAGCCCACGCTCTACCGCAAAATCAAAGAACATCCCTCGGTGGGCACGCTGTATGCGGAGCGGCTGGTTCGCGAGGGAATCCTCACAGCCGAGGATGTGGAGGCGATGCGGAAAGCCGAGTCCAAGCGGCTGTCGGAGGCGTACGATGCCGCGCAGGCTGCTGCCGAACGCTACGATGTACAGGAACTGAGCGCGGTTCCCAGCGAAGACATCGGCAACGTCTGCCCGCGGACAGCCGTGAATCATTCCGTGATCGAGCGCGTGGTCCGCGCCATGACCCACTTCCCCGATAACTTCCATTTGCACCCCAAGCTGCGCGGCTTCGTGGACCGGCGCCGCGAGGCGGTCGAGAAGAACGGATCGATCGATTGGGCATTCGGCGAAGCGCTGGCGTTCGGCACGCTGGCTCTGGAAGGTACGCCGATCCGGCTCAGCGGACAGGATTCCAGCCGCGGCACCTTCAGCCAGCGCCACCTTGCCTTTTTCGATTCCGAGATGGGCCAGCAATACATTCCGCTGCAGCACATATCTCCCGACCAGGCGCGCTTCGATGTCTACGACAGCTCCCTCAGCGAATTCGCGGTACTCGGATTCGAGTTCGGCTACAGCCTGGCCGACCCGCTGACCCTGGTGATGTGGGAGGCGCAATTCGGCGATTTCGCCAACGGCGCGCAAGTGATGATCGATCAGTTCATCGCCTCGAGCGAATCGAAATGGGGCCAACCGAGCGGCCTGGTGATGCTATTGCCGCACGGCTACGAAGGCCAGGGCCCCGAGCATTCGAGCGCGCGTATCGAGCGGTATCTTTCGCTCTGCGCGGAAAACAACCTGATTGTCGCGAACTGTTCCACACCGGGACAATATTTCCACCTGCTGCGCCGCCAGATGTACGGAGGACACGACCGCCGCGGCACGCGCAAGCCGCTGGTGATCTTCACGCCCAAGAGCCTGCTACGGCATCCGCGCGCCGTCTCTACGCTGCACGATTTCACCACCGGCGGTTTCATGGAACTCCTGGGCGATGCGTCGGTGCCCGAGGCAAATCGCGTTACGCGCGTGGTCTTCTGCTCCGGCAAAATCTATTACGATCTGCTGGCCGGGCGCGATCAGCAGAAGGCGGACCACGTGGCGATTGTGCGCGTGGAACAGTTGTACCCATTTGCCGCCGATCAGGCCCGCGACATCCTGGCGCGCTACCCCGCAACGGCGGAAGTGGTGTGGGCGCAGGAAGAGCCGCGCAACATGGGGGCGAGGCGGTTCATCGAAGAGCAACTGGAGCCGCTGCTCGAAGCCCCGCGCCGCGACCTGCGTTACGTCGGCCGCCCCGAAAGCGCCAGCCCGGCCACCGGCTCCGGCAAGCGCCACCA